>NZ_ATTI01000001.1:0-185000 GCF_000419605.1 Sphingomonas phyllosphaerae 5.2
AAGCTACGACCGCCGCCGAAACCGCCGCCGCCGCTGCCGCGATCCTCGAAGCCGCCACCGAAGCCGCCGCCGCCGAAACCACTGCCGCCGCCGCCGAAATCGTCACTGCCGCCGCCGAAACCATCGCGCTTGTCGCGCCCACGCCCGCCGCGCTGCCCGCGGCCGCCCTTGTCGTAACCCATAACCCTGTTCGTCTTCCCGGTCCGCCCGAACACTTCCATCAGGGCCACGCGCAGGACGGCGAACGCGGCTCCCTGGGCACAGGACCTACTGCGCCTCAACCGTCCCCATAGCCCATCTTCGGCTATCCTGCGAATCGTTTTGCGCATCTTTTCCGGCACGAACCGTCGATTGCCGCGGACCGGTCGCATTGTTGCCACGTTCCGTCGTGCCCGCACGTGCGACTCACGAAGCGATTGAGCCGCGCGGGTCGGCCCGCTACAGGCCGGTCATGGCTGTACATCTGCATGAGGAAGACTTGCCGGGCGACGTGTTCGCTCCCGGCGCCGCGATCGCGGTGGATACCGAGACGATGGGGCTCATCACCCCGCGCGACCGGCTGTGCCTGGTGCAATTGTCCGATGGCGGCGGCGACGAGCATCTCGTGCGCTTCTCGCCCGGCAGCGACTATGCCGCGCCGGTGCTGCGGGCGGTGCTGGCCGATCCGGCGCGGCTGAAGCTGTATCATTTCGGCCGGTTCGATATCGCGGCGCTGCGCCACTATCTGAATGTCGTGGCGGCGCCCGTCTATTGCACCAAGATCGCGTCGCGGTTGGTGCGGACCTACACCGATCGCCACGGGCTGAAGGAACTGGTGCGCGAATTGCTGGGTCAGGACATCTCGAAGCAGCAGCAGTCGTCCGACTGGGGCGGGCCGGTGCTGAGCGACGCGCAGCGCGACTATGCCGCATCCGACGTTCGTTACCTGCACCGTCTGCGCGAAGAGCTCGATCGCCGGCTGGCGCGCGAGGGGCGCACCGAATTGGCGCAGGCGTGCTTCGATTTCCTGCCGGCACGTGCCGAACTGGACCTGGCGGGCTGGCCCGAGGTGGACATCTTCGCACATGTCTGAGGTCGCGCTGCGCGTGCGGTCCGAACGGCAACGCTGGGCCCAGCCCGGCGGGCGGCACGATCGCATCATCGCGATCGCCAACCGCGCGCTGCCCGTTTCGATCGGCGTGCTGTTCGCGTTTCTGGTCATGGCACCGCTGACGATGGGCGGCGACGCATCGTTCGTGCTCGACAAGAACCGGGTCGCGGTCGCCAAGGAGCGGATGAAGCTCCAGCAGGCGCGTTACCGTGGCACCGATGCCAAGGGGCAGCCGTTCGAGCTGGATGCCGGCTCGGCGATCCAGAAGAGTTCGGCGGAGCCGATCGTGCGCATCGCCGACCTCGCCGCGGCGGTGAAACTGTCGGACGGCCCGGCGACGATGACCGCGCCGACCGGCCGCTACGACATGGACAGCGAGCAGGTGAACGTCGACGGCCCGATCAAGGTGCGCGGTCCCAACAACTACACGCTCGACACCAACAATGCGGTGGTCGACCTCAAGACGCGCAAGCTGCGTTCCACCGGGACGGCGAGCGGCACCGTGCGGCAGGGCACGTTCCGCGGCGACCGGATGAGCGCCGACCTGGAAGCGCGCTCCGTCACGCTCGACGGCAATGCGCGCTTGCGGTTCACCCCGAGACGATAGAGAAGCCCTCCGCATGTCGCGCCCAGCCGCCTTTGCCTTCCTGTCGCTCATCGCCGCTCCGGCGGCCGCGCAGACGCGCCACGACACCAATGCTCCGATCGACTTCGGGGCCGATCATATCGAGTTGCAGGATCGCGCCAATCGCGCGGTGCTCGCGGGCAACGTCAAGGTTCGGCAGGGCGCGATGACGCTGACCGCGCAGCGGATGACCGTCGCCTACACCGGTCAGGTGATCGGCGGCAATCCGCAGGTCTCGCGCCTCGACGCGAGTGGCGGGGTGACGGTGGTACGGCCTGACCAGACCGCACGTAGCCAGTTCGGCGTCTATGACCTGAACCGCCGCGTCATCACGATGCTGGGGTCGGTGCGGCTGACGCAGGCCGGCAACACCGTGAACGGCGGGCGGCTGACCATCAACCTCGACACCGGGCGGGCCGTGATCGACGGATCGTCGGTGGCGGGTGGCGGCACCGGTAGCGGCGGCACCACGACGCAGGCCCCGAACGGCCGCGTGACCGGCACCTTCTCGGTGCCCAAGCGCAACTGATCGCGCGGTCGGGGCGCGGTGGGGCTTCACGCCCGCGCCTGCTTCATGCATGAAGCCTGCCAATCACGCGCGCGTTAGCGAAAATATAACCCCGTTCTGGGAAGGCGAAGCACGATGGACGGCACGACCACATCGCTGGATCACCAGGAACTGACCCGCGTGGCGCCGATCCACGAGGCGGAGGTCGGCAGCGGGCTGCAGGTCGTGTCGATCGCCAAAAGCTATGACAAGCGCGTCGTGCTGACGGACGTGTCGGTGTCCGTCGGGCGTGGCGAGGTGATCGGGCTGCTCGGCCCGAACGGTGCCGGCAAGACGACCTGCTTCTATTCGGTGATGGGGCTGGTGAAGCCCGATTCGGGCCGCATCATGCTGGACGGCGACGACATCACCGGATTGCCGATGTACCGCCGCGCGATCCTCGGGCTTGGCTATCTGCCGCAGGAGACGTCGATCTTCCGCGGGCTGACGATCGAGAAGAACATATCGACCGTCCTCGAACTCGCCGAGCCCGACGCCGCCGCGCGCACCGAGAAGCTGGAGCGCCTGCTCGACGACTTCGGCCTCGCCCGGTTGCGCGACGCGCCGGCGATGGCGTTGTCCGGCGGGGAGCGGAGGCGCGCCGAGATCGCACGTGCCCTGGCCGCCGACCCATCGATCATGCTGCTTGACGAGCCGTTCGCAGGCATCGATCCGATCTCGATCGCCGATATCCGCAACCTGGTCTGTCAGTTGAAGGAACGCGGTATCGGTGTGCTGATCACCGACCACAACGTTCGCGAGACGCTCGACATCGTCGATCGCGCCTACATCATCTACGATGGCAAGGTCCTGTTCACCGGCAGCCCGGAGGAACTGGTGCGCGACGAAAACGTCCGCCGGCTCTACCTGGGCGAGGACTTCGCGCTGTAGGCCATGGAGGTGCCCGCTGCCCGGATCTTGCATCGCAAGCACGCCTCGGTAGCCGCGGGTGCCAGTCTTCGACCGGGCGGCGTCTGACAGCATGAGCCTCGCCCCGCGTCTCGATCTGCGCCAGTCGCAATCGCTGGTGATGACGCCGCAGCTCCAGCAGGCGATCAAGCTGCTGGCGCTGAGCAACCTGGAGATCGAAGGCGTCATCGCCGAGGAGCTGGAGCGCAACCCGCTGCTCGACGCCACCAGCGGCAGCGAGGATACGCCCGAAGCCCCTGCCCCCGCCGAAACGCCGACCCGCGACGAACCCGCCGGCGCCGACGAACTGGTGATGGCGGGCGAGGCCGCGGGCGAATCGCTCGACGTCGACATCGCCGCCGAACGGTTCGATGATTCGCCCTCCGATCATGCCGGCCTCTCGTCCAGCGCCGCGCCCACCAGCGGCTCCGGCGAGGCACCCGATCTCGACTCGTTCGCCGACACCAGCGAGAGCCTCGCCGACGTGCTGCTTGCGCAGGCCGGCGCGACCTTCGACGAGGCGGAATTTTTCATCGCGCGCGCGCTGATCGACCAGATCGACGAGGCCGGTTACCTGCGCGCCGCGGTCGACGACATTGCGGCGCGGCTCGGGGTGCAGACCGACCGCGTCGCAGCGGTGCTGGCGGCGATCCAGCGGTTCGAACCGACCGGCGTCGGCGCGCGAGACCTGGCCGAGTGCCTCGCGATCCAGGCGCGCGAAGCGGATCGCTACGATCCGTGCATGGCGCGACTGCTCGATCACCTCGACCTGCTGGCGCGCGGCGACATCACCCGGCTCAAGCGGCTGTGCCAGGTGGACGACGAGGATATGGCGGACATGATCCGCGAGCTGCGCGCCTATGATCCCAAGCCCGGCTGCCGCTATGGCGGCGATCCGCCCGCGCCGGTGATACCGGACCTGTCGGTGACGCGCACCGCGCGCGGCTGGGCGATCGAGCTGAACGCCGCCACGCTGCCGCGCGTGCTGGTCAACAAGGGCTATTACCACGAGCTTGCCGGCGGCGCGCAGGACAAGGCCGGGAAGGTATGGCTCGCCGAGAAGCTGGCCAGTGCGAACTGGCTGGTCAAGGCGCTCGACCAGCGGCAGCGCACGATCATCCGCGTCGCGACCGAGATCGTGCGTCAGCAGGAAGCATTCTTCCTGCGCGGCGTCGCGCACCTGCGTCCACTGACGCTGCGCCAGGTCGCCGATGCGATCGACCTGCATGAATCGACCGTCAGCCGCGTGACGAGCAACAAATACCTGACCTGCGCGCGCGGCGTGTTCGAGCTGAAATACTTCTTCACCTCGGCGATCGCTGCGGCCGACGGCGGCGACGCGGTGTCGGCCGAGGCGGTCAAAAGCGCGATCCGGGCATTGATCGCCGGCGAAGGCGCGACGATCCTTTCCGACGACACGCTGGTCGAGCAGCTGAACGCGAAGGGCTTCGACATCGCGCGTCGCACCGTCGCCAAATATCGCGAAGCGATGGGGATCGGCAGCTCGGTCCAGCGCCGCCGCGCCCGCACGCTTCAGGGCGTTTGAGCGCCTAGCCGACCGGCATCGGCTTTGCCGCGGGTTCGCAATCCGCCATCGCCTTTTCCGCGCCTTCGGGCGGCGCCGCCGGCAACCGCCCGCGCCGCCAACCGCCGTGGCGATAATAGCCGATCATCAGCAACATCGACCCCATCGATCCGGCCGGGAAGCTCCACCAGATCGCGTCGGATCCCCATGACGGTTCCAGCCCCGCCGCCATCCCCAGCCGGAGCGGGAACATCGCCGCCGCCAGGATCACCAGCGGACCGATGACGGCGCCGTTGGCGCGCACCGTGGCGGACAGCACCATCGAGACGCCGAACAGCACGAAGCTCCATCCCGCGATCAGGTTGATCCGCGTCGCGATGCCGACGGCGGCGCTGTCCTGCCCGAGGAACAGCCACAGGATATGCCGGTCGAGCACCGTCAGGATCGCGACCAGACCGCCGGTCAGCGCCAGATTGGTGAGGATGCCGACGCGCGTGATCCGCCCCACCCTGTCCCATGCCCCTGCGCCGATGTTCTGCGCGGCCATCGCGCTGACGGCTGCACCCACCGCCATCGCGGGCATCTGCACGTAGGTCCATAGCTGGTTCGCGGCGCCGTAAGCAGCGGTGGTCGCGGTGCCGTGGCGGTTGACGAGCCCGATCATCGCCAGCGCCGAGGTCGAGACGACCAGCATCTGCAACCCCATCGGCACGCCCTTGATCACGATCGTACGCAGCAGCGCGCGGTCGGGCACGATGTAGCGCCACTCCGCGCCACGCAGCCGGATCGGCAGGTCGCGGGCATAGATGAAGACGAGCAGCGCGACGAGCGACACGCCATTGGCGATCAGTGTGGCGAGCGCCGATCCCTCGATCCCCAGCGCCGGGATCGGGCCGAACCCGCGGATCAGCAGCGGATTCAGCGCGACATCGACCACCGAGCCCAACGCCATGAACTTCAGCGGCGTGATCGAATCGCCCGTACCCCGCAGCGCCATCGTCAGCAGCACCGTCAGGAACCCCGGCACCATCGCCACAAAGATCACGCGCAGATAGGCGAGCGCGAGCGGATAGACCTCTGCCGGAGTCGCCAGTACGCGCAGGATCGCCGGCGCCGCGAACAGCCCGACAACGACGGTCGCGATCGACAGCACGGTGAACAGCCCAAGCGAGGTGCCGAGCACGCGCCGCATCGCGTCCACGTCGCGCCGTCCCATGTTCTGCCCGATCAGGATCGTGGCGGCCATGCCGAAGCCGAAGACCGCCGCGATCAGCAGGAACATGATGATGTTGGCGTTCGTGGTCGCGGCCAGCGCGCGCTCGCCCAGGAATTGCCCGATCCATATCGCGTTGATCGAGCCGTTGAGCGATTGCAGGATGCTGGAGCCAAGCGTCGGCAGCGCGAACAGCAGCAGGGTGCGCCCGATCGGTCCGGTGGTCAGATCCCGTTGCGGCGCGCGTCCCATCCCGTTTCCCCGTCCCTTGCCGCGGCGGTGTAGCCCGCTTCGCGGCCGGGCGACAGCGGAACGGTCAGCGGCCGTCGCGCACCGGCGCAGGGGCGCGCTCGTCGCGGTCGCGCAGGTCGTCGCCGGCACCCTGCAATGCCGCCCCGGCGCGATCACGCGCGGTGTCGGCGCGGCGGCGCACCTCGTCCTCCAGCCGATCCGAGGCGGCGTCGATCCGGTCCGCGGCCCGATCGAGCTGGTCCGCCGCCAGCCCGTCGACGCGGTTGGCGACATGGTTGGCGAGCGTGTCGGTAAGCCCGTCGACGCTTTGCGCGACATTGTCCGACGCGCGCTCGACATCGGCGGCGATGGCGTTGCCGGTCCGCTCCGCGTGATCCTCGGCGCGATCCGAACAGGCGGCCAGCGCCAATGCGGTCAGCGGGACGATCAGGGCAAGCGTCTTCATGGTCGGTCTCCGTCGGATGGTACGCGATCAATTCGCCAGCGCGCAGCTTTGTTGCGTCAGTGTCCGCGCAGCGCGCGTCCGATCAGCGTGAAGAACGCGCGGCTGCCGTCGCTGTTGTCGACGTCCCATTCGGGATGCCATTGCACCGCCAGCACGTCGGCGCCGCACGGGCGTGCCGCCACCGCCTCGATTACGCCGTCCTCGCTGGACAGCGCCTCGACCGACAGCCCGCTTCCCAGTCGCTCGATCGCCTGCTCGTGCACCGAGTGCACCGACAGCCGCCGCGCGCCCGTCGCCTGCGCCAATACGCCACCGTCCGTGAGCCGCACATCGTGGCGATGATCGAACAGGGCGGCATAGTCGCTCTGGTCCCACCCGCCACGCAAATGCCGGCCGCAGCATCTCTCGCCCGACAGCGTACCGCCGAACAGCACGTTGATCTCCTGCATCCCGCGGCAGATCCCGAACACCGGCTTGCCCGCTCCGATCATCGCGTCGGCGAGCGTCAGCGCCACCTCGTCACGTTCGTGATCGAGCGTGCCGCCGTCCGCATCGCTCTCCGCGCCGTACCGCGTCGGCGCGACGTTCGAGCGCGATCCGGTCAGCAACAGGCCGTCGAGATGCCCGGCCACCACCCGCGCATCACATGCCGCGGCGATCGCCGGGACCAGCAGCACGCACGCGTCCGATATGCGCGCCAACGGCGCGACGAAGCGGCTCGCCGCGACCTGCACCGGGCGTTGCGCCACTTCATTGCAGCACAATACGCCGATCACCGGCTTGCGCGCCTCACGCATCGCGCAGGTCCTCGCGGACGCGCCAACCGACTGCATCGTCCAGCACCAGCGCCTCCGGCTGCACCACCGTTCGTCCGGCCGGCACGTCGTCCAGCAGCCACACGTTACCGCCGATCATCGCGCCCTGCCCGATGGTCACCCGCCCGAGGATCGTCGCCCCGGCATAGATCACCACGTCGTCCTCCACGATCGGGTGTCGCGCGTAGCGGGTGCGCGGCCGGTCGGGATCATCGCCGCGCGGGGTGCGCGCGCCGAGCGTGACGTGCTGGTAAAGCCGGACGCGCTCGCCGATGATCGCGGTCTCGCCGATCACGACGCCGGTGCCATGGTCGATGAAGAACGATGCGCCGATCGTCGCGCCGGGGTGAATGTCGATGCCGGTCCGCTCGTTGGCGAGTTCCGACACCAGCCGCGCCACGATCGGCGCACCCAGTTCATAGAGCGGGTGCGCGATGCGATGATGCAGGCTGGCGATCGCGCCGGGATAGCAGACGAGGATCTCGTCGGCACTGCGCGCGGCGGGGTCACCCAGGAACGCCGCCTCCACGTCGCTGTCGATCAGGCGCCGCACATCGCCGAGGCCGGCGACGAACAGCCGCACGATCGTCGCCGGCTGGTCGGGGTCGAAGCGGCCGCTGCTTGCCTCCGCCTGCCAATAGCCGAGTTCGGCGGCGATCTCGCGCTCCAGCTCGGTGACCGCGGCGAGCAGCTTGGCGGCGACGAAGCTATCCTCGTCCGCCGGCACGCCGCGAAAGTGTCCGAGCCGGCGCGGATAGAGGGCTGCGGCGAGCAGTTCGACCACCCGCTCCATCGCGCCGCGCGACGGGAAACTGGCGGGATCGTGCCCCGCATCGTGGCGCGTGCGCCAGTCGTGACGGGCGCTGCGCAACGCTGCAAGCGCATCGGTGACCGGTACGCCGCCGGCAGATCGGGTCATGGGCCGTCCTTTCGCGGCCATCATATCCTACCGATCGAATAGGTCTTGAAAGAAGCACATTACCCGCCCCCAAGCTGTGCTGCCCCGTCAGCCGCGGCGATCCGCACTCATGGTTCGTCGAACGGCCCGATCACCGTGCCGACGAATCCGCCGGCGTCCTTCGTGCTCAGGAACCGCACGTCGACCCCGTTTTTCAGCGTCATGCCCTTGCCGCCATTGGCGTAATCGAACGCCATCGTGCCGCCTTCGGCGCGGATGGTCAGCGCCACCGGCTTGCGCGGGTCGATCGGCGCAGTTGCGACCAGCGTATCGCGGTCCGCCCCGGCGCGGGTCCATAGCGCGACCACCGGCTTGCCCGCGGCCTGCGTCACGCCGAACAGCAACAGCGAGCGATCGTTCTGCACCGCCGCCAGCCCGGCGCGGGCGCCGTCGCGCGCCGGCACGTAGCGCATCGTCACCGATACCGTCGCGACGTGATGCTGTTGCCGCCGGCCGACGAACGACGGCACGCCGTTCAGGTCGCCGAAACGGGCGCCCGGTTGCAGCTCCAGCGCCCCATCCGCGATCCGCCAGAAGCGTTGCCCGGGCGTGCGGATGCCGATCCACTGCATCGCCAGCCTGTCACCCGCGAACGCATCAACATAGCCGAAGTCGCCACTGGTCGGCAGCACCGGCACCGGCCCGGCGGCCAGCTTCGGGCGTGGCACGACGAACGGGATCGCGGTGTTGCGCTCCAGTATGTGCGGCCAGCCGCCCCGCCACGTCACCGGCAGCAGGAACGTCTCGCGCCCGATGTTGTAGCGGCCGTCTCCGTACGGCCGCGTCGCGAGAAAGGTCGCCCACCAGTCGCCGTTCTGCGTCTGCACCAGCTTGGCATGCCCTGCCGAGGTCACGGGGTTCGCGCGGTCGGCGGGCAGGTCGCGCTGCGTCAGGATCGGGTTGCCGGCATAGGGCACGAACGGTCCGCGCAGGCTGTTCGCGCGGAACACGACCTGCGAGTGATTGTCACCGGTGCCGCCCTCGGCCGCGGTCAGATAGTAGAAGCCGTCTTTCTTGAGCAGGTGCGGTCCCTCGATCCACACCGGCTGCGTCGCGAGATCGACGCCGCCGTTCACCAATTGCGTGCTTTCGCCGATCATCCGGCCGGCGCGCCAGTCGAATTCCTGCACCCACAATGCGCGATGACCGTCGTAGCGCGGCGGCTCGGCCGGCGCGCGATTGTTGACGATAAAGGCGCGGTCGCCCTCCCAGTAAATCGACGGATCGATCCCCTCGAACGGCAGCCATGTCGGCTGCGACCATGGCCCGGCCGGATCCTTGGCCGTGATGACGAAATTGCCCCCGCATTCGACGCAGGTGTTGACGATGTAGAAGGTGCCATCGTGAAATGAGATGTCGGGCGCGAAGACCGCCTGCGACACGCGCCGTCCGGTGAAGTCGAGTTGCCCTGGCCGGTCGATCGCGTTGCCGATCTGCACCCAGTTGACCAGGTCCTTCGACCGGAACACCGGAAGCCCGGGAAAATGCGCGAACGACGAGTTGACGAGATAATAATCGTCACCGACGCGCGTCACCGACGGGTCGGGGTAATAGCCGGATAGAATGGGGTTGCGAAAATCGCCGGGCGCGGCGGCGACCCGCTCCTGCGCCTTGCCCTGATAGGTGAAGCGCTCGAACCGCGCGACCTGCGCACTCGCCGCAGTGCCGAGCACCGCCGCGCCGATCGCCGCCGCCCACGCCGCAGCCCTGTTCCGTTGATAAACGCCCACGATCCTCTCCACCACATTTTGACGGCAGAGTAGACGTTAGCGCTATCATCGCAAGAGCGCGGAGGTCGGCCCACGCCGACCAGCGCTGTCGCGTAACGGGAACGAAGCGCCCCGCTCGCCTCCGCTGCGCCGGCCAGATCATCGCAGTCAGCAGCAGCACGAGCAGCGTCAGCCCGGCGACCGGATTCCGGCAGTCGACGTGGCTCCGATCACGACGAGGTGCTTCGTCCGGCGGGGCCCCCCAGCCACTTTGATGCGTTGCCCGGTCGATCGTGAGGAGAGAATGATGAAGCTCTATTTTTCACCCGGCGCCTGCAGCCTGTCCGGCCATATCGCGCTGCATGAAGCCGGGCTCACCTTCGAGCACGAGAAGGTCGATCTGAAAGCCAAGAAGACCGAAGACGGTGAGGACTTCCTGACCATCAATCCCAAAGGCTATGTGCCGGCGCTGACGCTGGACAGCGGCGAAACGATCACCGAGAACGTCGCTATCCTCGATTGGATCGCCCATCAGGACGGCGCGCTGAAACCCGCCGGCGCGATGGGGCACACGCATCTGCTCCAGGCACTCGCCTATATCTCGACCGAGATCCACAAGGGGTTCAAACCCTTCTTCGCAGGTGGTGGCGAAGACGAGAAAGCGAAGGCAGGCGAGACGATCGTCCGGCGGATGACCTGGCTCGCCGATACGATGGAAGGTGACTATTTGTTGGGCGACACCGTGAGCGCCGCCGACTGCTATCTATTTGTCATGCTGCTGTGGGCACAAAAGAACGGGATCGAGGTGCCCGCCAAACTCGAGAAATTGCGTGACCGGATGATGGAGCGTCCTGCGGTGCGAAAGGCAATGACGCACGAAGGACTGATCCAGGCCTGATGCGTGAGTGGATGGCCGCCCTGCCCATGTCGGGGCGGTCGTCCGCAGACCGGCGACTGCGCGGTTGTCAGCGCCGTATCGGTGCTTGCTCTTCGTCAGGACGTATCGTGGAAGTAGCAATACGTCGGCCCAGAACGGCTGCGTTACCTGGCGGAACCGATCCACGAGCCGATGCCGCGCTGATTTTCGATAGCCCGCCGTTCGTCGCACGGCTGAAGATCGTGCAGCCACGCCTACATATGATTCATGCTCATGCATCCATCGCCCTATGTGCTCGCGCTTGGAGATAGCCTGACGGCTGGCTACGGCCTGCCGGCCACCGCGTCGTTCACCGCGAAGCTGCAACATGCCCTGCGAGAGCGACATCCGACCGCCGTTGTGCAAAATGCCGGCGTGTCCGGCGATACCACCGCGGATGCGCTGCAAAGGCTTCCCCGCCTGCTAAGCAGCCTCGTCCGCAAGCCCGATCTTGCGATTGTCGAGCTTGGCGCGAACGACCTGCTACGCGGTATCGCCCCTGTTCAAACCAGGTCCAATCTGAACCAGATTCTTTCCATGCTCACATCGTGCGGCATCGCCGCTTTGTTGGCGACCTTCGAGGTTCCGCCCTTTTTCGAGGCGTTTGCGGCGCGCTACGAGGGAATGTTCGCCGACGTCGCGACAAGGCATGGCGCCGACCAGGCTCCGTTCTTCCCACCCGGCGTCATGGGAAACCCTCAATTGACCCTGCCGGACCGCCTGCACCCGAACGGCAAGGCGATCGAGATGGTCGTAGCGCATCTTTTGCCGAGTGTCGTCGCAGTGCTCGACCGTCAGTGCCGCAAGTGACCTGCGTGCACCGCGCACGACGGGTGCCGCCCCGCAGCTGAAGACGGTTCCTTTCCAGCTGAGCCGCCGCGATTCGAATAGCAGCCCCGATGCTTGAATATCCCGACCCGCTTGCGGTCGCGATCAAATCAGCAGGCCGACGCGACACGCCCCTCGCTCCTGTCACAGTAGCTGGGTCCTGGCGTCAGAAAGTGGGGAAATGGATGCCCGACAAGGACTCGAACCTTGATTGACGGAGTCAGAGTCCGCTCTCTTACCATTAGAGGATCGGGCAACAGGAAGGCGCATTTAGAAGCGGTCGGCGGTCGTGTCAACGCCTGCCTTGCCCCGCGTATCCCGACTGTGTAGCCTGAAGGCCAAGCACCGGGGGGTCGCAGGGGCGATCCGGTCCGGAAGATACAAGAAAGTTGACGGCAATGGTGGATCTCACCGCCCAGTTGCCGCACCGGCAGGCGAACAGCCCTGCCCGTTCGGCCCGACCTCAGCCCCGCGCCGCGCGGGGCACGCCGCGGCATTATGCCGCGCTCGACCTTGGCACCAACAATTGCCGGCTGCTGATCGCCCGGCCGCAGGGGGACGGCTTCGCGGTCGTCGACGCGTTCTCTCGTATCGTCCGGCTTGGCGAAGGGCTCGCGCACAGCGGCGCGCTGTCCGATGCCGCGATCGAGCGCACCATCGCGGCGCTGCGCGTTTGTGCCGACAAGCTGAAGCGCCGCAACGTCACGCTCGCGCGATCGGTCGCGACCGAGGCGTGCCGCCGCGCGAGCAACGGCGCATCGTTCATCGCGCGCGTGCTGGAGGAAACCGGCATCCACCTCGACATCATCTCCGCCGAGGAAGAAGCGCGACTCGCTGTACTCGGCTGCCACGCGCTGCTCGAGCCCGGCAGCGGCCCGGCGCTGGTGTTCGATATCGGCGGCGGCTCCACCGAGCTGGTGCTGATCGATGCCGACACCACGGTGCCGCAAGTGCGCGACTGGCATTCCGCGCCGTGGGGCGTGGTGTCGCTCACCGAAAGCGCGGGCGGCGGCGATACGGCGGAAGAGCGCGCGCGCGCCTACAAGCGGATGAGGGCGCTGGTGGCCGAAAGCTTCGCCCCGTTCGCCGCGCGATTGCCGCGGCCGGCGGAGGCGCCACGGCTGCTCGGCACGTCCGGCACCGTCACCACGCTCGCCAGCGTCCATCTGGGGCTGGAGCGCTACGATCGCTCGCAGGTAGACGGGCTGATCGCGCCCGCCGCGGCGATGCGCGCGATCAGCCAGGAACTTGCCGGCATGTCGCTGGCGGAGCGGGCCAAGCTGCCGTGCATCGGTCGCGAACGCGCCGATCTGGTCGTCGCGGGTTGCGCGATCCTGGAGGGCATCCTCGACCTGTGGCCCGCCGAACGGCTGGGCGTTGCCGACCGCGGCATTCGCGAAGGCATCCTTCGCCGCCTGATGGAGACGGGCGCGTGAGGGGCACGGGTGCAGGGCGGCAGCGCGTCAAGACCGCCAAGCGGCGCACCGCGCAGTCGACGCGCTGGCTGGAGCGGCAGCTGAACGACCCCTACGTCCACCGCGCCCGCGCGGAGGGCTATCGCAGCCGTGCAGCGTTCAAGCTGGCCGAACTGGACGAACGCTTCGGGCTGCTGAAAGGCGTGAAGCGCGTCGTCGACCTCGGCATCGCGCCGGGCGGCTGGAGCCAGGTGGTCCGCCGCAAGGCGCCCGCCGCCGCGATCGTCGGGATCGACCTGCTGCCGGTCGATCCGATCGACGGCGTGACGATCTTCGAGATGGATTTCATGGACGATGCCGCCCCGGGCAAGCTGATGGAGGCGCTGGGCGGCGCGCCCGATCTCGTGATGTCGGACATGGCCGCCAACACCGTCGGTCACCCGCAGACCGACGCGCTGCGCACGATGGCGCTGGTCGAAACCGCGCTCGCCTTCGCGGTCGACGTGCTGCGGCCGGGTGGCACGTTCGTATCGAAGGTGTTCGCGGGCGGCGCCGATTCGGCGCTGGTCGCGGAGATGAAGCGCAATTTCACGACCGTGAAGCACGCCAAGCCGCCGGCGAGCCGCAAGGGCTCGGTCGAATGGTTCGTGGTCGCGCAGGGCTTCAAGGGGCGCGTGACGCGGGCGGCGGACGACGAGGACGCAGCACCTCCCGTCTAGACTAGCACAGCGAGTGCCCCGTCCGCGGCGCGTCGGGCGTGTAGCGAAGCCGTCGAGTGCCCGATCAGGAGGCTCTGGAGCGCTTCGCTACGCTTGCAATGACGACGTTTCTCCGGGCGCGCGCTACGCCTTCTTCGTTGCGATATACGCGTCGACCTGCTCCTCGAGCACATCGAGCGGCAGCGCGCCCTGCCCCAGCACCACCTCATGGAAGTCGCGCAGATCGAACTTCGGGCCAAGCGCACGTTCGGCCTTGCCGCGCAATTCGGCGATCTTCAGCTGCCCGACCATGTAGCTGGTCGCCTGCCCCGGCCAATTGAAGTATCGATCCACTTCGCGCGCGATGTCGGTGTCGCTTACCGAGCTATTCGCACGGAAATATGCCACTGCCTGCTCGCGCGTCCACTTCTTCGAATGGATGCCGGTGTCGAGCACCAGCCGGATCGCCCGCCATACCTGGTTCGATAGCATCCCGAACTCGGCATAGGGATCCTTGTACGCCCCCATCTCCTTGGCCAGCCGCTCCGAATACAGCCCCCAGCCTTCGACATAGGCGCCATAGCCACCGAACGCGCGGAATTTCGGCAGCCCCTCCAGCTCCATCGCACGGGCGATCTGGAAGTGGTGCCCCGGCGCCGCCTCGTGCGCGGCGATCGCGTCGAGCTGGATCTTCTGCGTCTGCCGCATATCGACCAGGTTGACGTAGAAGATGCCGGGCCGCGAGCCGTCAGGCGCGGGGCGGTTGTAGAAGGCGGTCGACGCCGTCGCCTCGCGCCACTTCTCGACCGCGCGCACCTCCAGCCTGGCCTTGGGCAACCGGACAAAGTAGCGCGGCGCGGCGGCCATCATCTGGGCGACGAAGCTGCGCGCATCGGTGAGATAGGCTTCGCGCCCCGCCTCGGTGTTGGGATATTTGAAGCGCGGATCGGTGCGCACCACCTCGAAGAACTGCTCCAGCGTGCCACCGAAGCCGACGCGCTGCTTGACCGCCTCCATCTCCTTGCGGATGGCCGACACCTGCCGCAGCCCCAGATCGTGGATCTGGTCGGCGGTGAGATCGGTCGTGGTCGAATCGCGCAGCCGCACCGCATAATAGGCCGCGCCCTCCGGCAGCTTCCACGCCCCGAAATTGCCGGTCGCCTGCGGCTCGATCGCGTCGAGCGTGGCGAACATCAACTGATATCCGCGCTGCATCGGCCCGGTCATCGCCGCCGCCCCGGCCGCGAGCAGCCGCTGCTTCTCCGCCGCCGGCGCCTTGAGCGCGGTCACCTTCTTGCGGAAGTCGGCCATCAGCGCCGAATCCACTCCGGTCGTGAACGGAGCGCCCGTCAACACCTTGCGTGCGTCGGCGCGCACCGGCGCGAAGACCATCTTCGGCGGCACGATCCCCATCTTCGCCTGTTCGCGCATCAACGCCGCGGTCTCCCGCATCACGCGTTCGGAATCGCGGATCCGTGCGACATAGGCGTCGGCATCCGTGACATCATCGATGCGATGCTCGTTGATGAGGAACACCGGCACGTCGCCCATCGGGCTGCCGTTGGTCGACACCGGATAGCGCCACTTGCGGAAGCGGAAGCCGTCGCGCGCCAACTCCACCTGCCGCTCGAACAGGCGATAGCTCAGCTTGCCGCTCGCCCCCAGCCGCGCCGGCGAGAACCCGGCACGCATCTCACGCAATTGCCGCTCCGACAGGTCGCGTTCACGGATCGCGCCGGCGTCCGTATTATCGTCGAGCCGGTCGTAATTGGTCTTGAGCCCGAGGCTGGTCTGCGCCTCCGGGCTGAGCGCGACGCGTGCATCGAACGCGCGGTCGAGGAAGGCGGTCAGCCGCGCATCCTCCACCGCGGTCGATGCCGCGGCCGTCGTAGCGGGCGACGTTGCGGGCGACGTTGCGGGCGACGTTGCGGGCGGCTGGGCCGCGATCGCGGCCGGAGCGGCGAGCGCCAGGAACAGCAGGCGCATCAGTTCGGCCCCTGCCCGGCGGGAGTCGCCGCCGCCGTCGAGGGCGGCACGGGCGGCGCATCCGATCGCGCCACCGCCAGCGCACGATCGTACCATGCCGACAGGTCACGCTTCATCGCGACCAGCGCTTCGGGATTAAGATAGGTCATGTGCCCCGCCGGATAATAAGTGAATGACAGGTTTCGCTGCTGCGCCGGCTCCAGCATCATGTGGCCGAGGTCATTCTCGGTTCCGAAGAACGGCGTCGCCATGTCGTACCAGCCGTTCATCGACAGCACCTGCAGATACGGGTTGCCGCGCATCGCCGCCGCCAGGTCGACCGCGGTGTTGGGGTTGTTCTGCTGCCCGCCGCCACGCAGCGGCGAATCGTGCTTCCAGTTCCAGGTCCAGCCCTTCGCATCGCGCGCCGACAGGCGGTACGGCATGTCGGTCTTGTAGCCGAGCGTATGGGTCGCATAATCGTTGAACGTGGCGATGAACGCCCCGGAGATCGCATCCGACGACACGTCGCTCTCCGGCCGCTCGCCCGCCGCATCGCTATCGACGCCGACATAGCGCGAATCGAACCGCCCGACCGTCTGCCGCGTGCCGCGCAGCAGCTCTTTCTGGAACCGCGCGAGGTCGACCCGCAGATTGCTGCGGATCAGGAAGTCGGGGGAAAGCCCGGTCAACTCGCCCATCCGCCGCGCCACGGCGTCGCGCTCCTCGGGCGTGATATTCTGCCCCTTGGCCAACGCCGACATGTACGGCCCGACCGCGAAGTCGCGCGCCTGCTGCACCACCGTCGCCACGTCGGCCGGCCGGTTCGGCAGCCGATTGTGGTACCAGGCGGTCGCGGCATAGCTCGGCAGATAGTTGAGATAGACCTGGTCCAGCCCCGGCTGGCGATAGCCATAGTTCATGATCGAGCTGAGCAGCACCACGCCATTCAGCGCCATGCCGCGATCCTGCAATTGATAGGCCAGCGCGCCGGACCGCAGCGTGCCGTAGCTCTCACCGAAGATGAACTTCGGCGAATTCCACCGCCCGTATTTGGTGGCGTAGCGCAGGATCGCCTTGGCGAAGGCATCGGCATCCTCGTCGGTGCCGTAGAAGTCGGCCGGCTTCGCATCGCCGAGCGGCCGCGAATATCCCGCGCCGATCGCGTCGAGGAACACCATGTCGGTCTTGTCGAGCAACGTATAGGGGTTCGGCCCGAAGTCGTAAGGCGCGGGGCGGATGAACTCCGGGCTGCCGGTCTGCAACCGCACCGGCGCGAACGATCCCATGTGCAACCAGAAGGTCGGGCTGCCCGGCCCGCCGTTGTAGAAGAAGGTGATCGGGCGCTTCGTCCCCGGCTTCGTCCCGTCCAGCGTGTAGGCGGTGTAGAACATCGACGCGGTCGGCTTTCCCTCGAGGTCGCGCAGCGTCAGCGTCCCCGCGGTCGCGGTATAGCCGAGCCGCTTGCCCGCCACCGTCACCGCCCCTTTCGAGGTCTCCTCTCGCTCGGCGACTGGCGCGTTGGCATAGCCGGCTTCGACCTCTTCCTTCTGCATGTCGGCGTTGCTTCTCACGGGCCGCTTGTCCTTGTCCTGCGCCGACGCAGGCATCGTCGCGGCAGCGAGCAGTAGGGCGGCGTAACCGAAGCGCATCAGGCAATCCCCTTTGGTGTCAGTGGGATGGTGTAGTCGTCACGCGGGAAACGATGCAAGCGGAGGGACTATAATCCCGCTCGTGCTGAACAGGCATGGAGCGAAGTCGAGCAGCCGTCCCGAAGCACCTTGAGGCACCTGCCCTGCCGGGCGAGACTTCGACAGGTCCAGCCTCTCCGCCGGGCGAACGGCAGGCGGTTGCTCGTCCTCAATCGTCCTCGTCCTCGAACCCCACCAGCGCCAGCGCGCGCGCCTTGATCTGGCGCGTCATGCACCAATGCACCAGCGCCTCCTCGCGCCCGTGCGTCACCCACACTTCGCGCGGCGAAATCTCCGCCAGCGTCTGGGTCAACTCGTCCCAGTCGGCATGATCGGAGAGGATCAGCGGCAGCTCGACGTTCTTCTGCCGCGCGCGCTGCCGCACGCGCATCCACCCGCTCGCCATGGCGGTGATCGGATCGGGCAGCCGCCGCGACCAGCGGTCGTTAAGCGCGGAGGGCGGGCACATCACGACATGCCCGGCCATTTCCGCCTTCGCCACGCCCGTCGCCGGGCGCAGCTCGCCCAACCGCACGCCATGTTCGGCGTAGAGGTCGCACAACCGCTGCAAGGCGCCGTGGATGTAGATCGGCGCTTCGTGCCCGCGCTCGCGCAGTTCCGCAATCACGCGCTGTGCCTTGCCCAGCGCATAGGCCCCGACGACGATGCACCGGTCGGGGTTGGCGTGCAGTCGCGCGATCAGCTTGTCGATCTCGTCGCCCGTGTCCGGGTGACGGAACACCGGAAGCCCGAACGTCGCCTCGGTGACGAACACGTCGCACTTCACCGGCTCGAACGGCACGCAGGTCGGATCGGCGCGGCGCTTGTAGTCGCCCGACACGACCACCCGCTCGCCGCGGTAATCCAGCACGATCTGCGCCGATCCCAGCACATGCCCGGCCGGCACGAACCCGACCTCGACGTCGCCCAGCCTGACGCGGCCGCCGTATCCGACGGGGCGCGCTTCCTGTTCGCCATAGCGGGCGTCCATGATCGCGAGTGTTTCCGGGGTCGCCCATACCGCGCCATGTCCGCCGCGTGCGTGGTCGGCATGGCCATGCGTCACCAGCGCGCGCGCGGCGGGGATCGACGGATCGATCCACGCATCGGCAGGACGCACGTAGATGCCGTGCGGATGCGGTTCCAGCCAATCGCCCAACGTTGCCATACCGCAACAACCACGCGCGCGGATCGAAGTTCACGTGCCGCACGTTTATGTCGCTAACAGACGGAGAAGAAACGATGTTCGGTGATGGCCTGTGGAGCTTCGTGGTGATCGCCGGTCCGATCGTCCTTGTCGTCGCCTTGCTGTTCGCGATGCTGCGCAATCGCCGCACCCCGCGTCAGGAAGCGCAGACCGAACAGGCCACGCGTGAGCTGTACAAGCAGCAATCGGAAGACGACCGTCGCCGCACGCCCTGAGCGGCGCGACACTGTCCTGCGCGGCGGCAGATGGCGCGACGTGCCTGTCGGTAGCTTCGGGTCACTTCCTCTGCTCGCGCTGACGGGGAACGCCCGGCGAGGCTCGCGTGATGCCGGCGGGCAGTTGTAGCCGGCCCGCCCGACGCTACATCGTCACCATGCCCGTCCGGACTCCCGCTTGACCGCCCTGCCCGCCGTACTCACGACATGGTTCGCCAGCCGGGGCTGGCAACCGCGGCGGCACCAGCTGGCGATGCTGGAAGAGGCGCGCGCCGGCCATCATGCGCTGCTGATCGCCGCCACCGGCGCGGGCAAGACGCTGGCCGGTTTCCTCCCGACCCTCGCCGAGCTGATCGAGCATCCGACGGAAGGGCTGCACACCCTCTACATCTCGCCCCTGAAGGCGTTGGCGGTCGACATCCAGCGTAACCTGCTCGGTCCCGTTGCCGAGATGGGTGTCGACATTCGCGTCGAGACGCGCACCGGCGACACTCCTTCGGACCGCAAGGCACGTCAGCGAGTCAAGCCGCCGCAGATCCTGCTCACGACCCCCGAATCGCTGTCGTTGCTGCTCAGCTATCCCGACAGCTTCACGATGTTCGCGGGCCTGAAGACGATCGTCGTCGATGAGGTCCATGCCTTCGCCACCGGCAAGCGCGGCGACCTGCTCAACCTGTGCATGGCACGGCTCCAGCGCATTGCCCCGGGCAGCCGCCGCGTCGCACTGTCGGCCACCGTCGCCGACCCTGACGGTTATCGCGCCTGGCTGGCGCCCGACGGCGACATCGACCGGGTCGCGCTGGTCCACGGTGATCCCGGTGTCGATCCCGACATCGCGATCCTGCTCCCCGAAGGACGCGTCCCATGGGCGGGTCATTCCGGCCGCTACGCCGCCGAACAGGTGATGGCCGAGATCGAGACGCATCGCACTTCGATCGTGTTCTGCAACACGCGCAGTCTGGCCGAGCTGATCTTCCAGGACCTGTGGAAGGCCAATGCGATGCAGCTCCCGATCGGCATCCACCACGGCAGCCTCGAAAAGGAAGCGCGCCGCAAAGTGGAGGCCGCGATGGCGGATGGCCGGCTGCGCGCCCTGGTCGCGACCGCCAGTCTCGATCTCGGCGTCGACTGGGGCGACGTGGATTGCGTGATCCAGATGGGCGCGCCGAAGGGATCGTCGCGGCTGCTTCAGCGGATCGGTCGCTCCAACCACCGGCTGGATCAGGCAAGCGAAGCGATCGTCGTCCCCGGCAACCGTTTCGAATATCTCGAGGCGCGCGCAGCGCTCGATGCGGTCGAGGCCGGCGAGCTCGACGCCGACGTGTTCCGCATGGGCGCGCTCGACGTGCTCGCCCAGCATGTGATGGCATGCGCCTGCGCCGCGCCGTTCGAACAGGCGGCCATGCTCGACGAAATCCGCTCCTCGCTGCCTTATTCGGCACTGACCGACGAGTTGTTCGATCGCGTGCTCGGCTTCATTCGCGACGGCGGCTATTCGCTGCGCGCCTACGATCGCTTCAAGCGGCTGACGCAGGACGCGGATGGCCTGTGGCGCGTCAGCCACCCGCGCTTCGTTGCGCAGCATCGCCTGAACGCCGGGATCATCGTCGAGGCGACGATGCTCAAGGTCCGTTTCCGCAACGGCCGCGCGCTCGGAAAGGTCGAGGAAAGCTTCGCTGCGACGCTCTCCCACGGTGACACCTTCTTCTTCGCGGGATTGAGCCTGGAGGTCGAGAAGATCGACACCGAGGATCTGATCGTCCGCGCCACCAGCCGCCCGGCGCGCATCCCCACCTACGGGGGCAGCCGCATGCCGCTGTCGACCAATCTCGCCAACCGCGTCCGGCGCTTCCTCGACACGCCCGCCGAATGGCACCGCTTTCCCGACGACGTCCGCGAATGGCTGGAGATCCAGCAGCGCCGCTCGACGCTCCCGCACCCGGACCAGCTGCTGGTCGAGACCTTCCCGCGCGAGGGCCGGCATTACATGATCGCCTACAGCTTCGAGGGCTGGAACGCGCACCAGTCGCTCGGGATGCTGGTGACCAGGCGCATGGAGACGCTCGGCCTCAAGCCGCTCGGCTTCGTCGCCAACGATTATGCGATCGCCTGCTATGGGCTGGAAAAGGTCACCGACCCCGCCGCCTTGTTCAGCGCCGACATCCTCGAGCATGAATTCGTCGAGTGGGTCGAACGCTCACACCTGCTCAAGCGCGCTTTCCGCGAGGTGGCGGTGATCGGCGGGCTTGTGGAGCGGCAGCACCCCGGCAAGCGCAAGACCGGGCGGCAGGTCACCTTCTCCACCGACCTGATCTATGACGTGCTGCGCCAATACGAGCCGGGCCACGTTCTGCTGGAGGCCGCCTGGGCGGACGCCCGCGCGCGGATGACCGATGTCGGTCGCCTCGCCGACCTGCTCGATCGCGCAGCCGACACGATGATCCACGTCGATCTGCCGCGCGTCACCCCGCTCGCCGTCCCGGTGTTGACGCTGATCGGGCGCGAGAAGGTGGCCACCGGCAGTGCCGACGATGCGCTGCTGATCGAGGCCGAGGCACTGGCCGCGGAGGCGATGCGCGTCGATTGATCGCGCTGGCACCCTTTCCCTGCAAGGCGTAGCGTGCTGGCCATGGAGAAGGTGCTCGCGCTCATGCTGGCGTGCCTGTCGCTGCCCGCGGCGGCGCAACAGCTCGCGCCACCCGCCGCGCCCGTCGCCGATCCTGCGGCCGACGACCTCGCCTTTCTCGACCACGAGGATCGCATGACCGTGCCCGTGCAGATCGCCGGCGCCGGTCCGTTCGCCTTCATCATCGACACCGGTGCCCAGCGCAGCGTCATCTCGCGCCAGCTCGCCGCGCGGCTGGGCCTGCCGCCCGGCCCGCGCGTGCGGCTTACCGCGATCACGGGCACCAGCGCGGTCAACACTGTCGTCATCCCGTCGCTATCGGTCAGCACGCTGGGCGCGCGGCGGGTGGAGGCACCGTCGCTGGAGGCGCAGAACCTCGGGGCGCTCGGCATCCTCGGCATCGACACGTTGCAGGACCACGCGCTCACCATCGACTTCGACCGGCAACGGATGACCGTAACCCCGGCGGTGGGACACAAACCGCCACCGCGCGAGGCTGGCGAAATCGTGGTGCGCGCACGCAGCCTCTTCGGGCAGCTCGTCGTCACCGATGCGACGGTCGCGGGGCGGCGCGTGCGCGTCGTGCTCGATACCGGAACCAGCGTGACGATCGGAAACATGGCACTCCGCCGCTTGCTCAGCCGCCGCAAGGGAGGTGAACCCGCGATCTTCACCAGCGTGCTCGGCGACCAGATCGTCACTGAATACGCCGCCTTGCCGGTGATGACGCTCGGTCCGGCCACGATCCGCGCGCTTCCGGTCGCCTTCGCCGATGCGCCGCCGTTCACCGCCTTCGGGCTGGCGACGAAGCCGGCGCTGCTGCTCGGCATGGACGCGCTGCGCCTGTTCCGCCGCGTCCATATCGACTTCGCACGCCGCGAATTGCGGCTGCTCCTGCCGCGCGACCTGCGCCGCGCCGGTTAGCGTCGGGCCAGCTCGCACCACCCGCACCCGCATCCACGTCGCCGCAGCTTCGTGCGCGGCCATTGATCGCCGGGCGCGCTTCGGGCATGGCGGGCCATGGTTCCCGTTCCGTTCGCAGAACTTCGCTTCGCCGGACACTTCTGGCACGCCCTGCCGGAGGGGGCGTTGTTCTGGCCGGAGCGCGGCGCGTTGTTGGTCGCCGACCTGCACCTCGAAAAAGCAAGCTGGTACGCGCGCAGCGGACAGATGCTGCCCCCGTACGACTCGATCGCGACGTTGACCGCGCTCGACGCGCTGGTCACCGCGACCGGCGCGGCGGAGATCTGGTGCCTCGGCGATAGCTTCCACGATATTCACGGCTGCGACCGCCTGCCGGCGTCGGCGCGCGCGTTATTGACGGCCCTCACCGCCCGCACGCGCTGGACGTGGATCACCGGCAATCACGATCGCGCATATGTCGACCGCTGCGGCGGCGCGGTAACGGACGAGGCGGAGGTCGACGGCGTCGTGCTGCGCCACGAAGCCGATCCGGCCGAGCCACGCCCCGAACTGTCGGGCCATTTCCATCCCAAGCTGCGCGTCCGCGTCCGCGGCAAGCTCGTCGCGCGCCGCTGCTTCGTCGCCACCACGACCAAGCTGATCTTTCCTGCTTTCGGGGCGCTGACCGGCGGGCTCGACGTCACCCATCCCGAGATCACGCGCGCGGCCGGCGGCGGCGCCGAGGCACTGGTCGCGTTACCGGATCGCCTGCTCCGCTTCCCATTGGCGGCCTGAGCCGCTCGGCCAGGCGGAGTGCGGCGGACTATCCGACGATGAAGTCAACCGCCGCTGCCGCATGCAGCGTGGTCGTGTCGAACAACGGCACCGGTGAATCCCCTTCACCGACCAACAGCATGATCTCGGTACAACCCAGCACGATCGCCTCCGCCCCGCGCGCGACCAGCCCCGCGATCACCGCGCGATACGCGGCGCGTGATTCCTCACGGACGATCCCGCGCACAAGCTCGTCGTAGATGATGCGATGCACGTCGCGCCGCCCGGGATCGTCGGGCACCAATACCTCCAGCCCGAACCCCGCCGCGAGCCGCTCGCGGTAGAACGGCCCCTCCATCGTAAACGCCGTCCCCAGCAGACCGATGCGGCGATGGCCCGCCGCGGCGATCGCCGCCCCTGCGGCATCGGCGATATGAAGCAACGGCCGGGGTTGCGCCTGCTCGATTGCGGCAACCACCTTGTGCATCGTGTTGGTGCACAGCACGATCGCCTCGGCACCGCCATCGGCGAGCGTCTGCGCCGCCCGCGCCATTCGTGCCGCCAGCGCGGGCCAGTCGCCGTCATGCTGAAGCGCCGCATTCTCGGCGAAGTCGAGCGACACCATCAGCAGCGGCGCCGAATGCAACCCGCCGCGTCGCGCCTGCACGCCCTGGTTGATCAGTCGATAGTAATGCGCCGAACTTTCCCAGCTCATCCCGCCGATCAAGCCAAGCGTCCGCATCAGGCAAGCGTGCCCATCAACAATCGTGGCAGGTCGCCGCTCTCGCCGCGCGCCTCCGCCATGAAGCGGTCCTTGAGTGGCGGCAGCCGGTCGACCGCTGAGATCCCGAACCGCCGGATCGCGCTTGCCGCCTTGCCCGGTACGCCGAACAGCCGCGTCAGCGTGTCGGTGGCGGCGGCCACCATGAAGGTGTCGAGGCTGCGCCACGCCTCGTAGCGATTGAGCGACTGCGCATCGCCCGCCTCCAGCCCCAGCCGCCGTCCCTCGACCAGCACCTCCACCAACGCGGCGACATCGCGGTAGCCGAGGTTTACTCCCTGGCCGGCAATCGGGTGAATGCCGTGCGCGGCGTCGCCGACCAGCACCAGCCGGGTGTCGGTGATCCGCGCCGCATGATGGAAGCCGAGCGGGTAGCTGGCGCGCGGCGAGGCGTGTGACAATGTCCCGAGAAAACCGCCCATCCGCCGCTCCGCCTCGGCCAGGAACCCGCGGTCGCCCAGCTTCAGCATCCCCGCGGCATGCTCGCCGGCCACCGTCCACACGATCGCCGAGCGATGCCCGATCGCGTCGTCCGGCAACGGCAGCAGCGCGAACGGGCCGGCCGGATAGAAGATTTCGTACGCCACATTTTCGTGGCTGTGTTCGTGATGGAACGCGCCGATGATCGCAGCGTGATCGTATTGCCAGCGCGCGACATTGATCCCCGCCGTCTCGCGGGTCGGCGAGTTGCGCCCCTCCGCCGCGACCAGCAGGTCGGCCGTTACCGTCGCGCCCGATGATAGCGTCGCGCGCACCCCGCTTGCATCACGCTCGATCGTGGCCGCACGCGTCTGCATCCTGAGATCGACGCGCTCGGCCGCCACCGCGGCATCGTATAGCGCGCGTCGCAGCAGCCGGTTTTCATACATCGTCCCCAACGCCGCATCATCTGCGGCGGGGATGAAGTCCAGTTTACCCGGCGCCAGCCCGTCGCTGACGCGGATCTGCCGGATCTCGCAGCCCTTGCCGTGCAGGCTCTGCCCCACCCCGATCGCGTCGAGCATCTTGTGGCTGGCGCTCGCGACCGCCGAAGCGCGGCCGTCGAACCCCGCCGCCAGCATCACCGCGGGATCGGCCGGGTCGACGACGATCGCGGAAAGCCCGTGGCGGTCGAGCGCGACCGCAAGCGCGCTGCCGACCAGCCCGCCACCGAGGATGAGCACATCTGCATGGTCCATGTTCTTGCCCTATCCCCTGTGGCGCCCGATGCCAACGCCCGCCGCCATCTTGACGTTGCGCCCGCGCGGGCGGAGAATATGGCGGTATTTTCTGACATCGTTGGGGGTTGGTGATGGCGAGCCGGGCGGACGCGCCGCTGTGGCGCGAAACGGTCAAGGCGGGGGCGTTGCGCAGCGCGGCGTTGCTCGCTGCGACGGCGCTGTTCGTCGCGACGATCGCGATGGCGGTGGCACTGGCCACGTATCGGCCTGGCGATGCGGCGCTCAACACTGCTGCGGCGGGCGTCTCGGGTAATTTGCTCGGACCGCCCGGGGCGTGGTTCGCGGACCTCGCGCTGACGCTGTTCGGCCCGGCGGTCGCGCTGCTGCTGCCGGTCGCACCGATTGTCGGCCTGCGGCTGTGGCGATCGCAACCGGCCAGCGACGGCTGGCGGATGCTGCGCAATACCGCCGCAGGCGTGGCGCTGATGGCGGTCGCGCTGTCGTGCGTCGCGTCGGGCGCGGTGCCGGCGCTGCCGTTCGGCTGGGGCGGCGCGGTCGGTTCCGGCGTGGTCGGCGGGTTCCGCTCGCTCGTGGCACTGATCGGCGACGTGCAGGTGACGTGGTGGAGCGTCGTCGCGCTCGGGATCGTTACCGGCATCGCCGGGGCGATCGTCTGGGGCCGCAGCCTCGAAATCGACTTCGCGCGCTTCACGCCGTCGCCGCGGCTGCTGCGTCGCCCCCGGACGGACGATGCCGATGAGGCGTTCCAGGATGGTTTCGATGGCGAGGAGGAGGATGACACGCCCGCCACGCTTGCGCGTGCCCCCGTCCCGCGCGCGGTCGCGCAACCCGACAATCGCCCGGCGCCGGTCATCAGCGACCGCACGATCGCTCCGTCGCTCGCCGCTCCCAAGCCGCAACAGCGGCTCGACCTGCGCGACAGCTTCGTCCTTCCGGGCCTGGACCTGCTCACCCCCGCCCCGGCCAACCAGAGCGGGCCGATCGACAAGGCCGGACTGGAGCGCAATGCGCGCCTGCTCGAAACCGTCCTCGACGACTTCAAGGTGCAGGGCGCAATCACCGAGGTCCGTCCCGGCCCGGTCGTGACCATGTACGAGCTCGAGCCCGCCCCCGGAACGAAGGCGAATCGCGTCATCGCGCTGGCTGACGATATCGCGCGCAACATGTCGGCGATCTCGGCCCGCGTCGCGACGATTCCCGGCCGCTCGGTGATCGGCATCGAATTGCCCAACACGAAGCGCGAGACCGTTTCACTCCACGAACTCGTCGCCAGCCAGGCGTTCGAGGATCAGACCGCGCAGCTTCCCGTGATCCTCGGCAAGAACATCGCCGGCGATCCCGTGATCGCCGATCTCGCGCCGATGCCGCATCTGCTGGTCGCGGGTACCACCGGCTCGGGCAAGTCGGTCGGCCTCAACGGCATGATCCTGTCACTGCTTTACCGGCTGACTCCCGACCAGTGCCGGATGATCATGATCGACCCGAAGATGCTCGAACTCAGCATGTACGACGACATCCCGCATTTGCTCTCTCCGGTCGTCACCGATCCGTCCAAGGCGGTCCGCGCATTGAAATGGGCCGTTGAGACGATGGAGGATCGCTATCGGCAGATGTCGTCGGTCGGCGTGCGCAGCCTCGCAAGCTTCAACGACAAGGTGCGCGCCGCGCTTGCCAAGGGCACTCCGCTCGGCCGGCGCGTCCAGACCGGCTATGGCGAGAACGGCCAGCCGATCTACGAGGAAGAGCAGCTCAACTACGACGTGCTGCCGCAGATCGTCGTTATCGTCGACGAGCTTGCCGATCTGATGATGACGGCCGGCAAGGAGGTGGAATTCCTGATTCAGCGACTGGCGCAGAAAGCGCGCGCCGCCGGCATCCACCTCATCATGGCCACGCAGCGCCCATCCGTCGACGTCATCACCGGCGTCATCAAGGCCAATCTGCCGACCCGCATCAGCTTCCATGTCACCAGCAAGATCGACTCGCGCACCATCCTCGGCGAGCAGGGTGCCGAGCAGCTGCTGGGGCGCGGCGACATGCTGTACATGCCAGGCGGCAAGGGCATCGTCCGCGTCCACGGTCCCTTCGTCAGCGACGACGAGGTGCGCGCCGTCACCGATCACTGGCGCGCGCAGGGTCAGCCCGATTACATCGAGTCGGTCACCGAGGAGCCCGCCGAAAGCTTCGCTCTCGAAGGAGCACCGACCGGCGAGGATTCGGCCGAAGACCAGCAATATCGCGCCGCTGTCTCGATCGTCTGCGGCAGCCAGAAGGCGTCGACCTCCTGGCTCCAGCGCCAGTTGCGCATCGGCTACAATAGCGCCGCGCGGCTGATCGAACGCATGGAGAAGGAAGGCGTCGTCAGCCGGCCCGACCATGTCGGCCGCCGCGAGGTGCTCCGCGACACCGACGGCAACCCGGCCTGAACCGCACGAGCGCGCGCCGGCGGGGCGGCGCGCGCCCGCCCATCAGCCGAGATGCGCAGCGAAGAACGCGGCGGTGCGCTCGTCCGCCAGCGTCGCCGCGGCGTCAGATCGCCGCTTCCCGAACTCGGTGGCGAAGCCGTGGTCCTCCCCTGCATAGTCGTGCAGCGTCACCTTGAGTTGATCGTCGAGCCCCGCGTGCATTGCGGCCTGTGTGTCCTTGTCGACGAAACCGTCCTCGCCCGCGATGTGCAGCATCAGCGGCTTCGCGATCGCGTGCCTCTCACCGAGCAGGCCGTGGACACCGACCGCATAATAGCCGACGCTCGCATCCACGTCGGTCCGTGCCGCGGTCATGTACGCCAGCCGCCCGCCCAGGCAGTATCCGACCGCGCCAACCTTCGCCACGCCGTCCTGATCACGCGCAAACCGGATCGCCGCCTCGATATCGCGGATGCCCTCATTCTGATCGAAGTGGCCCATCAACTCCAGCGCCCGCTCCATCTCCGGCGCGATATCCGGATCGAGCTCGATGCCTGGCTCGATACGCCAGAACAGGTCCGGCGCAATCGCCAGGTATCCCGCCTCGGCCAGCGTGTCGCACTTGCGGCGGATGCCGGCGTTGACGCCGAATATCTCCTGGATCACCACGATCGCGGCGCGCGGCGTGTCGGCTGGCGTAGCGCGATAGGCCGGCATCATTGCGCCATCGAGCGTCGGGATCGAGATCATCGCGGTCATCTTGGTTTGTCTCCTGTGCGGCGTTGCCGGACACAGCGCACCAGTGCGGGCAAAGTGCCACGACCAGTGCCGTTGCAGGACCCCGTCGTTCTCGCGCATAGCGGAGGAAGGCGCACGCGGGTGCATCAGCAGAGGCTCACGTCATGAAGGTCACGATCGAAGTAGACTGCACGCCGGAAGAGGCGCGGCGCATGATGGGCCTGCCAGACCTCACCTCGCTGCACGACCATTTCCTGGCGCGGATGCGCGAGACGATCGACGGGCAAGGCCCCTCCCCGGAAATGGTTGCGGCGATGTTCCGCAGCTGGGCACCGGTGGGCGATGCCGGCATGGACTTCTGGCGACAGCTGTTCGTCCCCGGCGCGAAGTCGGGCGCCAAGCCGGGCGCATGACCCGCACGATCTACGCCCTGTCCAGCGGCCGGCCGCCCGCTGCGATCGCGGTCGTCCGCGTCAGCGGCCCGGCCGCCCGGAAAGCCGGCGTCGCTCTGGCCGGCAGCCTCCCACGTCCACGCTACGCCGCGCTACGACGGCTGCGCGATAGCGGCGGCGCGACACTCGACCAGGCGCTGGTCCTGTTCTTCCCCGGCCCGCACACCGCAACGGGTGAGGACCTTGTCGAATTCCATCTTCACGGCGGCCGCGCCGTGGTCGCCGCAGTCGAGCGCGCGCTCGCTGCGCAGCCCGGTTTGTCGCTGGCAGAGCCCGGCGAATTCACGCGCCAGTCGCTGATTAACGGCCGCGTCGATCTCGCACAAACCGAGGGACTGGCGGACCTGCTGGAGGCCGAGACGGAGATGCAGCGCCGCGCCGCGCTGACGATCGCAGACGGGGTCGTCAGCCGTCAGGTGGAGGGCTGGCTCGACCGGCTGAGCGGGATAGCCGCGCGTGTCGAGGCCGAGCTGGACTTCAGTGACGAAGGCGACGTCAGCGCGGCGACGGCCTTCGATCCCACATCAGCGCTCGTGCCATTGTTGGACGACATCGCTGCCTTGCTGGACCGACCGCCGGTGGAGCGACTTCGCGACGGGATTACCGTGGTGATCGCGGGGCCACGCAATGCCGGCAAGTCCTCCCTCTTCAACGCGCTGCTCGGACGAGACGCCGCGATCGTCACCGATATTGCGGGTACGACGCGAGACGTGTTGGAGGCTCAAGTGGTACGCGACGGCTTGCCGTTCCGTCTGATCGACACCGCCGGCCTGACCGATCGTACTTCCGATCCCATCGAAGCGATCGGCATCCTGAAAGCCAGAGATCTGCTCGAATTCGCAGACGTGCTTCTGTGGCTCGGAGGTCCGGATGAGGCTCCCGCGGGTGCTATCAGGATCGCCGCCCAGATCGACCGGCGGGCTGCCGCACCGCAAAACATCGATCTCAGCACATCGATTCACGACCCCAGTTCTATCGACGCCTTGTGGAATGTGCTTTCGGTCCGGGCACGTACGTCGCTGCTCACCAGTGACCTCCCGCTGCTACGGGAACACCAACGTGCCTTGGTAGATCGCGCCCTGGGAGAGTTACGCCAAATCGATGGCCAGGATCTCCTTATTGACGCCGAGCGCCTCCGGATTGCCAACGTGGCATTGGCCGGGATATTAGGCCGGGACGCAACGGAGGCGATGCTGGACGCGCTATTCGGACGCTTCTGCCTCGGGAAATGAGTGTTCCACGTGAAACAATATGATGTGTTGGTAGTCGGCGGAGGTCACGCCGGCACCGAAGCCGCCGCCGCGGCTGCTCGTCGCGGCGCCCGCGTGGCGCTCGTCACGCAGTCGCTTCAGCATGTCGGTGTCATGTCCTGCAACCCGTCGATCGGCGGACTCGGGAAAGGTCATCTCGTTCGAGAAGTGGATGCCCTTGATGGCCTGATAGCAAAGGCTGCCGATGCTTCCGCGATCCACTATCGAATGCTCAATCGCTCCAAGGGACTTGCAGTACAGGGACCACGCGTTCAGGCCGATCGTCGCCGCTACCACACGTCCATTCAGCGCCAGCTAAGGGCCTATCCCACTCTCGCTCTCATCGAGGGCGAAGTGGCCACACTCGAAACCGCCGGTGGCAGGATCTCGGCAGTTTCACTTGCGTCCGGTGAGCGCATCGAGACCGGGGCTGTCGTGCTCGCCACGGGCACCTTCCTCGGCGGCCGAATTTTTCGTGGTAATGATCGCGAGAGCGGCGGCCGCGTCGGTGAGCGCCCCGCAACACGGCTCGGTGAGCAGATGCGGGAACTTGCCTTGCCGATGGGGCGATTGAAAACCGGTACGCCGCCGCGTCTGGACGGACGTACAATCGACTGGGCGCGGCTTGCGCCGCAGCCATCCGACGAGGACGAGTGGCGCATGTCGCCGATAACGTCTACACCCCGCCTGCCACAACTCGCCTGTGCCATCACCCGAACCAATGACCGCACGCATGACATCGTCCGCGGCGGCCTGATCGACGCTCCAATGTTCTCCGGCGCGATCGCCGGCAGCGGTCCTCGTTACTGCCCGTCGATCGAGGATAAGGTGCACCGCTTCGGCGATCGGGATGGCCATCAGATCTTCCTCGAGCCCGAAGGTCTGGAGGATGCCACCGTTTACCCGAACGGGATCTCGACGTCGCTCTCCGCGGACGTTCAACGCGAGATGATCCGATCCATCGCCGGCCTGGAAGAAGCCCGGATCACCCAGCCCGGTTACGCCGTGGAGTATGACTACATCGACCCCCGCGCATTGGATCACCGCCTCGCCCTTGCGGAAGTTCCGGGCGTGTTCTGCGCCGGCCAGCTCAACGGTACGACGGGCTACGAAGAGGCTGCTGCGCAAGGCGTGATTTCCGGTCTGAACGCGGCCGCTTTCGCTCATGGCTTAGCGCCAGCGATCATCGATCGTGCACAGGGCTATATCGGTGTGATGATCGATGATCTGGTGCTGCAAGGTATAAGCGAGCCATATCGGATGCTGACCGCACGGGCCGAGTATCGTCTCGCACTGCGGGCAGACAATGCCGAACCCAGATTGTCGCCGTGGGCAGATGCGCTGGGTTGTATCACCGATGAACGACGGCGCCATCTCGCTTCGCGACAGGTGATGCGGGATCAGGTTCGAGCTGGAAACCTGGCTGGTGCCGATCCCGACATCATCCGCGAAATCGAGGAAGACAAGCGTTACGCTCCTTACCTTACCCGGCAGGCTGAGGAGATCGGCCGCATGCGTCGCGATGGAGCGATCCCTATAACAACGGACAGTCCTACCCTTCAGGAGATCCCCGGATTATCAAACGAGATGATCGAACGTCTAAGTTCCGCTCGACCAAGCACCCTGGACGAAGCATCACGTGTCAGGGGTGTCACGCCCGCCGCGCTTGCGGCTCTCTGGCTTCACGCGAGGCGCAAGGCATGAATGAGGATGATGCCCGTACGTGGTGCGAAGAGCGTTTCTCACCCCGTGCATTCGATCGGCTGGTCCGTTTCGCCGAGATGGTGATCGACGAGAACGAACGTCAAAATCTCATCTCCCCTGCGACCTGCTCGACGATTTGGTCGCGACATATCACCGACTCCGCCCAATTGATCCTCCTCGCAGGGTCCAAAGCTTGCACCTGGATCGACATCGGTTCGGGCGCAGGTTTCCCAGGCGTGGTGGTCGGCGCTGCAACCGATCTGCATGTGGCGCTTGTTGAGCCCAGGGCGCGACGTGCCGAATTTCTCCGCGGCATCTCCCAAGCGCTCGGCTTGACCAACATCACGGTCCATCAGGCACGCGCCGAGGCTCTCACGATGCAAGCCGACGTTATAAGCGCTCGTGCAGTCGCCGGCATCAGCGATCTGCTCGCCATGTCGGGCCACATGCGCCATTCGCGAACGCGATTGATCCTTCCGCGCGGGCGTAATGGTGCTAGTGAGGTGGCCGAGCTACCCGCGAATGTCCGAACGATGTTCCACGTGGAACAAAGCGTCACAAGCAGCGAGTCAGTGATTGTCGTAGGCCAGGGAGTGAACGGCTGATGTTCTGCATCGCAGTAGCCAATCAAAAAGGCGGCGTCGGCAAGACCACCAGCGCGATCAATCTCGCCACCGCCCTTGCCGCATCCGGCCACCGGGTTCTTCTGGTCGATCTCGACCCGCAGGGCAATGCGTCGACCGGTCTCGGCATCAAGCAGGCACAGCGTCAGCGATCGAGCTATGACGTTCTGATCGACCGGGATGGTGTCGCGGAAGCGGCGGTCGCGACCGAAATTCCGTTGCTCGATGTTCTTCCGGCGACCGTCGATCTCTCCGGGGCCGAGATCGAGCTCGTCGAACTCGAAGAACGTACGCATCGACTTCGTCACGCATTCCAGCGTGCGACAAGGTCGTGGGATATCGTCCTGATCGACTGTCCCCCGTCCCTGGGGCTATTGACGATCAACGCGATGGTTGCCGCAGACGCGTTGCTGGTGCCGTTGCAATGTGAGTTCTTCGCGCTGGAAGGGCTCAGTCAGCTGCTAAACACGGTTGAGAGAATACGATCGCGTTTCAATCCTTCGCTCTCGATTCTCGGGGTGGCGCTAACGATGTATGATCGCCGCAATCGGCTGACCGAGCAAGTCGCGAACGACGTCCGTGCCGTGCTCGGCCAAGTCGTCTTCGATACCGTGATCCCGCGCAACGTTCGCCTGTCGGAAGCGCCGAGCCACGGTCTGCCCGCCCTGATCTACGATCACAAATGCAGCGGATCGGAGGCTTACATGGCACTGGCCCGCGAACTGATCCGGCGCTTGCCGAAAATGGAGAATGAAGCAGCGTGAGTGATTTCGCGTCCCGTCGTGCCAAGGGCGGCCTTGGCCGTGGCTTGAATGCCTTGCTTGGCGATGTCGCCAAGGATGAGCGTGAAACCGGTGAAGCCGGCCCGGCGCGCGGCGGGGTCCGCCTGATCCCGGTCTCGTCGATCGCCCCTCACCCCGACCAGCCACGACGCCACTTCGATGAAGCGGCGCTCGATGAACTCGCCGCATCGATCGCTCAGCGCGGGGTCATCCAGCCGATCATCGTTCGCCCGCACGGTCAGGACTTCCAGATCGTCGCCGGCGAGCGCCGCTGGCGAGCGGCGCAGCGCGCCCGTCTCCACGAAGTACCGGTCGTCGTTCGCGATTATTCGGACAGCGAGACGCTGCAGATTGCGCTGCTCGAAAATATCCAGCGCCAGGATCTCAACGCAATCGAGGAAGCGCGCGCCTATCAGCGGCTTCTCGACGAGTTCGGCCACACGCAGGAGGAACTGGCCCGCGCGGTTCACAAGTCGCGCAGCCACGTCGCGAACCTGCTGCGGCTGCTCGATCTCCCTACCGAGGTGCAGGCGCAGGTCGTCGAAGGCCGGCTGGCGATGGGCCATGCGCGCGCGCTGGTCGGTGCCGCCGATCCGATCGCGCTCGCCGAGCAGGTCCTGACGCAAGGGCTTTCAGTCCGTCAAACCGAGAAGCTGGCCAGCCAAGACAAGCATGGCTCCAGTGCCGCTCGCGCGCCCTCGCCGTCGCGCCCCGCATCCGTCGCGTCGGCGGGTGGCGGCAGCGCCGATATCGAGGCGCTCGAGCGGCAACTTGCCGACCTGCTCGGTCTTCGCGTCCACATCACCTTCAATGACGACGGCCGCGGCGCGATCACGCTGGATTACAGCTCCCTCGAACAGCTCGACATGGTGTGCCAGCGGCTCAGCGGCGAACGGATCTAGCGCAGCGAGCGCGCCAGCCGCAGCAGGAAGGTATCCGCGACCACGCGCCCCGCCGGGCCGGCCGCAATCACCTCGCGCTCGGTTCGTCGTGCCGCACGCTGCGCCGCCACCAGCGCCGGCAGCGACCAACGCCGCATTGCCGCTGCGGTCGCCGCTTCTTCGCGCCAGAACACGCGGTGACGCTTCATCACCTGCTCCACGCCCTCCCCGGCGTCCACCGCACCGCGCATCTCCGCCAGCGTCACCATTCGACGTCCCAGCGCTCGCAGGATCGGGATCGGCGAACTGTCCGGGCCCTGCATACGCCGCAGGCCATCCACCAACCCAGTGACATCGCCGGCGGTCGCCGCCAGCACGATCTCGCCGATCTCGCCCTCTGCGATCTCGGCACCGATCGCTTCCAAGGCCGCTTCGTCGGCATCGACCGGCCGCTCCGGCGCCGCGTCGAGGTACAGCGCCAGCTTCTCGACTTCGCGCATCATCACGGCGCGATCGCCGTCGCTGCCGCGGATGATGCGTTGCACCGCGGCCGCGCTCATTCGTAGGCCCGTGTTGCGCGCCAGCTCCGCGACGATCGCGGCGGCATCGCGCGCGTTGGGCGGATAGCACGCGAACGCCAACGCCCGATCGGAGTCGAGCGCCGTCTTCACCAATTTGCCGGTAGCCTTCACGGCCGGCGCCAACATCACGACCGGATTCCCCGCACGCTCCGCCGTCAGCAGCGCGGCCATCGCGTCGAGCGACTCCTCGCCTACGCCCGTTACCCGGACGAAGCGAGTCGCGCCGAACAGCGACAGCGCCGCTGCTTCGTCCGCCAGTCGCGCCGCGTCGTTGCGCAGCGTCGCACCGTCCAGATCGACGCGCTCCGCCTCGACGCCCATGCCCTTGGCCAAGCGGGCCACGAACGCCTGCGCTACAGCTTCGTCCGGGCCGTACAGAAGGAACAGCCGGATGTCCGCCGGCGGACGGTCCAGCGCCGCGTTAAGCCGCGCCTCGGTCGCCTTCACGGCCGAGCCGGCTGCGTCCGCCGAGCATAAAGCGCCAGCCGGGCGACGATCTGGTCAGCGATTGTCTCGGAAAGTCGCTCCAGCGCGGTGCTTTCCGCCGCGATCGTCGCATATTCGGAGCCGACCACGTCGATCCCCGCGTCCGACGCCGCCGTCGCATCCAGCACGACCGTACCGCTGACGCCATCGATCAACTGATAGCGCGCGCGCAGCGTCCGTCGTTCGCGCGCCACGGAATCGTCGCTGCGCGCGCCCAGCCCGACGATCTTGTCGTCAAGCCGCACGTTGAGACGATAGCGCGCAGCACCGCCCCCGATCGCCGCCAGGCGTTCCCGCAGCGCGCCACTGACCAGCCAACCGGCCTTGCCCTCGATCGGCCCGACGTCGACCGCGCCCAGCGTCGCACCGACGGCGCCGTGCCCGCCGCCGCTGTACAACGGGGTCAGCCCACAACCCGCCAGCGGCGCCGCCGCCAGCAGCAGAACGATCGCGGGCGTCCGCATGCTCACGCGACCAGGTTCACGAGCCGGTCGGGCACCACGATCACCTTGCGCGGCGTCTTGCCTTCCAGCGCGCGGATTACCTTGTCGGACGCCAGCGCCGCCGCCTCGGCATCCTCCTTCGCCAACCCCTTCGGCAGTGTCAGGGTGTCACGCAGCTTGCCGTTGATCTGCACCGCGATCGTCACTTCGTCGTCGATCAGCAGCGCCGCGTCGACGCTCGGCCATGCGACATCGGCGATCAGGCCGTCGCCGCCGCGCGCGGCCCACGCTTCCTCGGCGATATGCGGCGCCATCGGCGCCACCAACCGCATCAGCGCCGCCACCGCTGCGTCACGCGACGCCGAGGGCGCAGCCTTTTCGATCGCGCTCACCAGTTCATAGAGCTTGGCGACCGCCTTGTTGAACGACAGCGCCTCGATGTCGTCGGCGACTCCGGCGATCGCACGGTGCACCTTGCGATCGAGCGCCTTGTCCTCGCCCCCCGCCGCCGGTGCGACCGCAAACAACCGCCACAGCCGCTGGACGAAGCGCCATGCGCCCTCGATGCCGTTCTCGCTCCACTCCAGATCGCGCTCCGGCGGCGAGTCGGAGAGCATGAACCAGCGCACCGCGTCCGCGCCATATTGATCGACGATCGGCTCGGGATCGACGGTGTTCTTCTTCGACTTGGACATCTTCTCGACCCGACCGCGGATGATCGGAATCGCCCCGCTCTCCTCGGTCTCGAAGAACAGCTTCCCGCCCTCGCCAACGGTCAGGTCCGCAGGAGCCACCCACAACGCGCTCGGCGGCCCGTCGTGGTCCGGGATATCGAGTTGATAGGTCTCGTGGGTCACCATTCCCTGCGTGAACAGCCCGGTGAACGGCTCCGCCAGATCGATAAGACCGACGTGCCGCAGCGCGCGCGTCCAGAAGCGCGCATAGAGCAGGTGCAGGATCGCATGCTCGACCCCGCCGATATATTGCCCGACCGGCAACCAGCTTTCCGCCACCGCCCGGTCGAACGGACGATCCTCTGGCTGGCTGGCGAAACGGATGAAATACCACGACGAATCCGCAAACGTGTCGAGCGTGTCGGTATCGCGCAACGCATCTGCCCCGCACGCCGGGCACGCCACGTGCTTCCACGTCGGATGGCGATCGAGCGGATTGCCTGGTACGTCGAACGTCACGTCCTCCGGCAGCGTCACGGGCAATTGCTCGCGCGGCACCGGCACTTCGCCACAGGCCGCGCAATGCACGATCGGGATCGGCGTCCCCCAGTAACGCTGGCGGCTCACCCCCCAGTCACGCAGCCGGTACACGGTCGATCCAATACCCCAGCCACCTGCCTCGGCGCGCGCGATCACGTCGCGCTTGGCGTCGTCGATTTCCAGGCCGTCGAGAAACTGCGAGTTCACCAGCCGCCCGGGGCCGCTGTACGCCGCATCGGCGTCGAACGCCGGATCGGTCTGCTCGCCATCCGCCACCACCCGCCGGATCGGCAGTGCGTATTTGGTCGCGAAGTCGAAGTCGCGCTGGTCATGTGCCGGCACCCCGAACACCGCGCCCGTGCCGTATTCCATCAGCACGAAATTGGCGATGAACACCGGCAGCTCGCCGGCGCCGAACGGATGCGTCGCGGTCAGCCCGGTATCGTAGCCGAGCTTTTCCTGCGTCTCCAGCTCGGCCGCGGTCGTCCCGCCCTGCTTGCAACGCTCGATGAAGGCTGCGGCCGCCGCGTCACGCGCGGCGAGCGCCTGCGCGATCGGATGATCCGCCGCCACCGCGACGAAGCTGGCACCGAACATCGTATCGGGGCGGGTGGTGAACACTTCCACCGATCCGCCGTCGGAAAGCTGGAAGCGAAACGTCAGCCCCTGGCTCTTGCCGATCCAATTCTCCTGCATCAGCCGCACCTTGTCCGGCCAATGCTCCAGGCTACCCAGCCCCTCGATCAGTTCGTCGGCGAACTGCGTGATCTTCAGGAACCACTGGCTAAGCTTGCGCTTCTCGACCAGCGCCCCCGAACGCCAGCCCCGCCCGTCGATCACCTGCTCGTTGGCGAGCACGGTCATGTCGACCGGGTCCCAGTTGACCGCCGATTCCTTGCGATAGACCAGGCCGGCCTTCAGGAACTCGAGGAACAGCGCCTGTTCGTGCCCGTAGTAATCGGGCTCGCACGTCGCCAGTTCCCGCGACCAATCGAGCGCAAAGCCCAGCCGCTTCAGCTGCGCCTTCATCGCGGCGATATTGGCGCGCGTCCAGTTGCCGGGATGCACGCCCTTTTCCATCGCCGCATTCTCGGCCGGCATCCCGAACGCGTCCCACCCCATCGGGTGCAACACCTCGTGCCCGATCATGCGCCGATACCGCGCCAGCACGTCGCCCATCGTATAGTTGCGGACGTGCCCCATGTGGATCTTCCCCGACGGATAGGGGAACATCTCCAGCACATAGCTTTTCGGCTTGGGGCTGTCGTCGCGCGCGGCGAAGGTCGCTCGCTCGTCCCACACCTTCTGCCAGTGCGCGTCGGCCTTCAGCGCATTGAAGCGGTTCGTCATCCGCGCGCTCAGCCGGTCACCGCGCCACGGCGCAGGTCACGCGCACGCGTCAGGATGATATCCTCCAGCTTCTGCGTCGTGGCCGCCTCGACCGGCGACGCCACCCACTGGCCGTTCCGGTTCACCTCGCGCAGCGCCGCCACGCGCACCGCGTCGGCACGGAGATCCTGGTCGAGAATCGACACGGTCAGTTTCATCCGCTCGCCGGGCGTCTGCGGGTTCACGTACCAGTCGGTGACGATCACGCCGCCGTTGGAATCGGTCTGCAGCAACGGCATGAAGCTGATCGTGTCGAGCGTCGCGCGCCACAGGTAGCTGTTGACGCCGATGGTGGTGACCTTGGACGCGGCGAGGTCGCCTTCGGGCTTGCCCCCGCGGCCGCCGCACGCCGACAGCGTCAGCGACAGGGCAAGAGCGGCTGACAGGCCAGCCGCAAGGCGCGAGGGGCGGAACATCGGCATCGTCCTTACAGGGAATTCAGGTGATCGCGCCCGCTCTACCCGCACCGCCTGCCCCCGGCAAGCGCGCCACATTGTGGACATGATGCAACAGGTGCCGGATAAAGAGCCGGGGCGGTAATGGACTCGGAACGGATTCCTGTTAGGCCCGCTCTCACAGTCCGGATGTATTGGTCCGGCAAAAGGGGATGGGATTCGATCGTGGCCGCAGGACGCCGCATCGCTGCATGTATCGCGGGGGCCGTGCTGGCTGCCGCCGTCGCAGCCGTGCCCGCGCTCGGGGCCGCCGACTCCGCCAGACATGTGACGCGAAAGCTCGCTCCAGCGCCGCGCATCACCGGTTCCTTCACGCCTTCGGCCGCCGATCCCAAGCTCGCGGCGCTGTTCGCGCGCGGCGGGCTCGACCCGAGCAGCTTCAGCTTCACGCCATCCGAATCGCGGATCGGCAATCGTGCGGTGACCGTCGCGGTGCGTGCGCGCTCCAGCACCGGGTCGCGCGACTCGACCCGTTACGCCGCGGCGAACACGCAAACCGTCGGACTCGCTCCGATCGCCTACAATCTGGGTGTCGCGGTCGGCTGGAAGCGGTTCGCGATCTCCGGCGACGTCGCCAAGATCGATCTGGCCGGCGTCCCCGGCAGCCGCGAGGCCGCAGACGTCGCGCTCAGCTATTCGGGCAGCAAGTGGAGCGGCCGCGTCGGCGCGACCGCCGATCGTCCCCTGCCCGGCGCACCTCGTGCGCTCACCGAGCCGAACAGCTATTCGATCGACGTGGGCGGCAGCTACTCGATCACCCGCAACCTCGACCTGACGGCAGGCATGCGGCTGAAGACCGACCGTGAGCGCCTTGCCCGCGTCGATGACGATCGCCGCGACAGCCAGGCCGTCTACGTCGGCACCGCGTTCCGCTTTTAAGGGCCGGTTGCCGTAAGGCTGACCTGACGCTTCACACCCGCTGACCTGTCGAGCGACATGCCATCGCGGGCCACCTCGCGAAGGCAGGCCGATCGCAGTCGACCGACGGCAGCGTCGACTCGCAACACCGCCGGGAACGGCATGCGCTCGATCCCGGCTTGTGAGAGTCACCCGCCGGCAGAGCCGAAGCTACTGATTACACGCGTCGATCCCGGCGACTTCTTTCAGCGTTAGCGCCGCTCCATAGCGCTACCGTGCACTCTAGCCGACGACCGCAACCACTGTGACCGGCCGGCGGAGCCAAAGGCTGCGACGCGCCGCAGTACGTTTCCACGCCCGCCTGCCATGAGGGCGACCTTGACCATCCACCAGGGTCGATCGACACTCGACCGGTCCCCGCGAGCGCCGTCATCGCGAGCGTAGCGAAGCGATCCAGTGCATCGCGCGGAACGCTGGATTACTTCGCTCTACTCGCAAAACGGGTAAAGGTCGCAAACCTGCCCGATCGAGCGCCGTGCGCCATAACAGATGGAAAATCTTCGTTCGCGAACAGCCCGGCATCCGTAAGGCGCAGAATGTCGCCGCCTGGTACCAGGCCCTTTCGATGACCTGCCACACGCACCCCTAACCGGTGCGGGCTGGACGAACACCGCTCCACGGTCCGCGACTCGTCCCTCGCCCTGGGGCTTGATCCCCGGGATCCGCTATCCCAAGCGCTTCCCTGGACCCGGTAACGCGGTAGTCGGCCGCACCGTCAAGTCCGCCGCGGTCGGCCCCACGCATCGATCGCGGCGAACCCGTCGAATCCCAGCGCCCGGATACGTCGCCACCGCCGCATATCCATCCCGCCCAGCGCGATCACGACGACCGGTAGCCCGCGCGCGATCGTGGCTGCCCGCGCCGGTCCGATGCCGCGCGCACCCGGATGCGACCGGGTCGCGAACACCGGCGACACGAACAGCATTGTCGCGCCCGCCCGTACCCCCGCCAGCGCCTGGCGGCGATCGTGCGCCGGCCACGTCACCAGCCCGTGCCCGCGCTGCCCGTGCACCCCCGCCTCGCCGCGCATCGGCACCGCGCCGGCGCGCACCAGGACCAGCCCGCGCGCGCGCGCGATCCGGCGCACGCGTTCGAACAGCATCCGACGCTCCGCCGCCGGCGTGTCGTAATGGCGGAAGATCACGCCGCCGCCGCGCGGTAGACGCGCCAAATCGCCCCACAGCGCCCCCTCACGGCGTTCGTCGGTCATCAGCCAGCAGATGGGGTGGCGGGCAGCCATACGGCTGCCTATAGCGCGCGCAATGACCTCCGACGACCGTCTCGCCGCCATCCATGCCCGGATCGCGACCGCCGCCCGCGCCGCGCGCCGTGATCCTGCCGGCGTCACGCTGGTGGCGGTGTCGAAGACTCAGGATGCCGCGGCGATCCGCCCGCTGCTCGCCACGGGCCATCGCGACTTCGGCGAGAACCGCGTGCAAGAGGCACAGGCGAAATGGCCGGCGCTGCGTGACGAATTCGAAGGCGTGCGGCTGCACCTTGTCGGACAATTGCAGTCGAACAAGGCCGCCGATGCGGTCGCGCTCGCCGATGCCATCCATAGTGTCGATCGTGCCTCGCTCGTCACCGCGCTCGCGCGGGCGATGGAAGCCAGCGGTCGCCGGCCCGATTGCTTCGTGCAGGTCAATATCGGGGAAGAGGAGCAGAAGGGCGGCTGCGCGATCGGCGCCTTGCCGGCGCTGCTGGCCGAAGCACGCGCCGCCGACCTGCCGGTTGCGGGGCTGATGTGCGTCCCGCCGGCGGGGATCGAACCCGCGCCCTATTTTGCGTTGCTGGCGAAGATCGCAAGGGATTCCGGAATGGCAGGACTCAGCATGGGTATGTCCGACGATGTCGAGCAGGCGGTGATGCTCGGTGCCACGCACGTCCGCGTCGGCTCGGCGCTGTTCGGGCCACGCGCATGACCCCGCGTTTCGATGCCCTGCTCTTCGACTTCGACGGCGTCCTGATCGAGAGCGAGGCATCGGGCAACCGCCACCTCGCCGACTATCTGACCGCTGCCGGGCATCCGATTTCCGCGGAGGAATCGATGTCGCGCTTCATGGGTCTGGCGGGCAAGGATTTCCTCGGCGCGGTCGAGACCTATATCGGCGCTGCCATCCCCGCCGACTTCCACGCGCAGCGTACCGTCGAGAACGAGCGCTGCCTGGCAGAAGGCATTGCCGAGGTCGCGGGCGCCACCGCCTTCGTCCGCGCCCTCCCGCCAGCGCTGCGCCGCGCCGTCGTGTCTTCCAGCCGCGTGAACTGGATCGCCACGCATCTCGACCATCTCGGGCTGCGCGCCTCCTTCGGCGAACACCTTTACTCCGGCGCCGAGCACGTCGCCAACGGCAAGCCCGCCCCTGATCTCTATCTGTATGCCGCGGAGAAGCTGGGCGTCGCGATCGAACGCTGTGCGATCATCGAGGATTCGCCGGTCGGGGCGACCGGGGCAGTCGCGAGCGGCGCGTTCGTCGTCGGGCTCGTCGCCGGCGCGCATTGTGGCCCGGATCACGCAACACGCCTCCGCGCGATCGGGGTGGATGCCATCGCCCGCAACTTCGACGACGTCGCCGCCCTGTTGGGGTAACCGCTCGCTTAGAGCTGGTGGCCGGTCCGATCGCGCTTGGTCGCGAGATATCTCGCATTGTGGGGATTTGGCGGCAAGGCGTGCGGCACGCGCTCGACCACCGTCACCCCGGCCGCCTCCAGCCCCGCGACCTTCGCGGGGTTGTTGGTCAACAGCCGCACCCGGCCCTGCCCCAGCAACTGCAGCATCCGGCCCGCCACGCCAAAGTCGCGCGCGTCGATCGCGAAGCCGAGCCGCATGTTGGCGTCGACAGTGTCGAAACCCTGATCCTGAAGCGCATAGGCCCGCAGCTTGTTGACCAAACCGATCCCGCGCCCCTCCTGCCGCAGGTACAGCAACACGCCCCACCCCGCCGCCGCGATCGCGCGGATCGCCGCTTCCAGTTGCGGCCCGCAGTCGCATTTCAGGCTGCCCAACACGTCCCCGGTGAGACATTCGCTGTGTAAACGCACCAGTGGCGGTGCACCGTTCGGCACCCCGATGATCAATGCGACGTGCTCGTCGGCGCTTTCGGGCGATCGAAACGCGACGATCTCGGCGTGCTCAGCCCCCGCCACCGGCAGCCGCGCGCGCACGGCGATCGCCAGTCTTCCCGAATCCTCATGCGCATCGATATCCTCGACCCGCACCGTCTCCTCGACGGCCCCGGCCCCGATCACGAAGGCCGGCAGCAATCCCGCAATACGCGCCAGCCGTAGCGCCGCCGCTGCGGCTTGCGGCGATGTCACCGGAATCGTGCGAAAAGGTCCCTTGAAAGGCGTCGCAAGATCGAGCTGCGGATCGGCCAGCGCCGTCGCCAGCGCCATGTCGAACCATGGGGCATGCTCGATCACCACCGGCCAATCCGGCACCGCCGCATCGCGTTGATTCGACAGCTTCAATGTCTCGGCCCGCCCGCTCGACAGCAGCACGTCGTGCGCCCGGTCGCCGGTAAAGCGCGCCATCCGCTCGGCATCCGCCGTCTCGATCGCGAGCAGCGCCAGCGGAGCCTCGCCTGCCGCCGCTACGGCGATCGGCCAACCTCGCCGCATCGCATCGATCGCGCGCGCGGCATTGCGGGCACTCACCAGTCGAACTCGGTCATGATCGGCACGTGATCGGATGGCTTCAGCCAACTACGGCACGATTCAAATACCTTATGGGCCGTTGCCGTCTTCGCGACATCGCCCGTCGCCCACATATGATCCAGCCGGCGCCCGCGATCGTTCTTGGTCCAATCAGGAGAGCGATAACTCCACCACGTGTGCAACCGCGCCGGCGCCGGATGAAAATGCCGGCCGAGGTCGACCCAGTCGTTCGACCCTTTCAGCCCCTCGAGCGCCTCGACCTCGATCGGGGTGTGGCTGACCACCTTCAGCAGCGCCTTGTGGCTCCAGACGTCGCTTGGCAGCGGCGCGATGTTGAAGTCGCCTGTCAGGATCGTCGGGACGCTCAATCCCTCGGACCAGCGTGTCATCCGCTCCACAAAATCCAGCTTTTGCCCGAACTTGGGGTTCACTTCACGATCGGGAACATCGCCGCCGGCAGGGACATAGACGTTCTCCAGCCGCACGCCGTTGGGCAATCGCACGCCCAGATGCCGCGCCTCGCGGTTCGCCTGCCAGTCGAACCGGTCGTCCTCCACCACCGGCACACGCGCGACGATCGCAACACCGTGGTGCATCCGTTGGCCATGAAGCAGCACGTGCTCGTAGCCGAGCGCGCGAAAGGCGTCGGTAGGAAAGTCCGCGTCGATCACCTTCGTTTCCTGAAGACACAACACGTCGGGCCGCGCCTCGCGAAGGAATTGCTCGACGATCTCGATGCGAAAGCGGACCGAGTTGATGTTCCAGGAGACGATCTTCACGCTGGCCTAGGTAGCCAAGGCGGCACGGGCCGACAAGGCGCGGCGCGGCGACGCGATCGCCAGCCGCCACATAGAGAAAGGCCCCCGCTCCGGGGGCATGGAGCGAGGGCCGACTCAGCGTTCGTCACGCAAGCGGTAGGCGGGGAGACCGGGCAACAGGGGGAAAATCCCGGTGCCCACCGACCGTGGTTCCTATCTAGCGGCGCCAGCCTTTCGCACAGATGAACGGATTGGAAGAAAATACCCTTCTTAGCCCGTGCGACCCTGTCGACGCGGGTCTGTCCACCGGAACGTGGAGTCGGATACAGGCATGTTGAAGCGTTGGCCGCTCAGCCGGATCGTCGTACGGTTCCCCTGGCTATCGAGCGCAGCCCAGCCCTGCAGCATCAACCCGCCCGGCGCATCCGGCTTACGCGCGAAGACCATCGTCATGCGGCCATATTCGGGGTGCTTCGGATCGTAGATCTCTACCGACAGAACGCCGGAATTCGTCGACGGCACCACCTTCGCATAGCGCGAGATGTCGCGGGTCGGATCGACCAGGATGCTGAGCGGCGAATTGTTGATCGGCCAGCGCTGCACCTGCCGAACCGAATAATCGATGAACGTGAACGCCTTCCCGTCACCGACGATCAGCAGCGGCACGCCCTTCTGATACTGGAACCGGATCTTGCCCGGCTTCTTCAGCGTCAGCGTGCCGGTCAGTACCTGGCCGTTACGATCGGTCTGCGCAAAGGCTGCGGTCATCGACCCGGTGTCGGAAAGATGCCGCTGTACCGCCGCCAGATCCGGCGACGTCTGTGCGACCGCCGGCACTGAGGCCGTCACCAGAACGGTCAGCGGCAGGAGGTATTTGGACATGATGTCTCCTGACAAATACGAAGTCCCGCCGGTGCCACGGCGGCATTGAACCCGCCGTGAACCCTTACGAAAACAGCGTAACCAGCCCCGGAGTGGTTTCGGCGCCAACCCAGCCTTCGTAGATCATTCGGAAAGCGACGAAGACGATCACCGCGAGGCCGATATACGCAATCCAGCGATAGCGATCGATGATCCGCGCGATGAAGTTCGCCGCCAAACCCATCAACGCCACCGACAGCAGCAAACCGATGACCAGAATGCCGGGATGCTCACGGGCGGCACCGGCGACCGCCAGCACGTTGTCGAGGCTCATCGAAACATCCGCCACCGCGACCGCCCACGCCGCCGCGGCGAAGCTCTTTACCGGCCGGGCGAGGTTCGGATCGCCATGCGCATCGAGCTCGGACTGCCCGCCGCTGCGGATTTCGCGCCAGAACTTCCAACTGACCCACAGCAACAGCAAGCCGCCGGCGAAGATCAATCCGACGATCCCCATCAACCAGGTGACGATCAGCGCAAACAGGATCCGCAAGGCCAGCGCGGCGCCGATCCCGATCAGGATCACCTTCTTGCGCTGCTCGGTCGGCAATCCCGCCGCCAGGGCACCGACGACGATCGCATTGTCGCCCGCCAGGACCAGATCGATCATCAGCACCGATCCGAACGCCGCCAGCGCCGCCGGATCGGACAGATTGGAGAAGTCGGCAACGATATGATGCCAGATATCGCCCAGCGATCCGGGACCCTGGATGGGCGCGGCCGCGGAAGCCGCGGCGGCAAGCGTAGCGATAAGGCTCAAGATAAGGTCACTCCCCGTGCTGACCAACATCAATGATGCTGACCGGCATAACGTTCCGGCGCGGGCCTGCGAGCGATAATGTCGCTCGACGTGCCGCGGAGTGGCGGCTGCCGCCGCGCGACATCGGCCAGATACGACGCCTTGCCGGCCCGATCGGACGGGGCCGGCTGCGCGCGCGGCCGGCCCGACTGGTTATTGATTCATCGAGTCGAAGAAGTCGTCGTTTGTCTTTGAATCCTTCATCTTGCCCAGCAGGAACTCCATCGCGTCGACGGTGCCCATCTGCATAAGGATCCGGCGCAGCACCCACATCTTCGAAAGCTGCCCCTTCTCGACCAGCAGTTCTTCCTTGCGCGTACCGCTCTTGCCGACGTCAATCGCCGGGAAGATGCGCTTGTCCGCCACCTTCCGGTCGAGGACGATCTCGGCGTTGCCGGTGCCCTTGAACTCCTCGAAGATTACTTCGTCCATGCGGCTGCCGGTATCGATCAGCGAAGTCGAGATGATGGTCAACGATCCACCTTCCTCGATATTGCGGGCCGCACCGAAGAAGCGCTTCGGGCGCTGCAACGCATTGGCGTCGACACCGCCGGTCAGCACCTTGCCCGAGGACGGGACCACGGTGTTGTAGGCGCGACCGAGGCGGGTGATGTTGTCGAGCAGGATCACCACGTCCTTCTTGTGCTCGACCAGTCGCTTGGCCTTCTCGATCACCATCTCGGCAACCGCGACGTGGCGCGTCGCCGGTTCGTCGAAGGTCGACGAGACGACCTCGCCGTTCACCGTGCGCTGCATGTCGGTGACTTCCTCGGGCCGCTCGTCGATCAGCAGCACGATCAGGAACACTTCCGGATGGTTGTGTCCGATCGCGCGCGCGATGTTCTGCATCATGATCGTCTTGCCGACGCGCGGCGGCGCGACGATCAGGCAGCGCTGCCCCTTGCCGATCGGCGCGACCACGTCGAGCACGCGGCCCGACTTGTCCTTGATCGTCGGGTCCTCGATTTCCATTTTCAGCCGCTCGTCAGGGTAGAGCGGGGTGAGGTTGTCGAAGTTGACGCGCTGACGAACGCGCTCGGGCTCCTCGAAGTTGACCTGCATGATCTTCACCAGCGCGAAGTAACGCTCGCCATCCTTCGGCCCGCGGATTTCACCCTCGACGGTATCGCCGGTGCGCAGGCCGTGCTTCCGCACCTGGTTCGGGCTGACGTAGATATCGTCGGGGCCCGCGAGATAATTGGCCTGCGCCGACCGCAGGAAGCCGAAGCCGTCGGGCAGCACCTCGATCGTGCCCTCGCCCATGATCTGCTCGCCGTTTTCGGCCTGCACCTTCAGGATCGCGAACATCAGATCCTGCTTGCGCAGCGTCGAGGCACCCTCGACGCCGAGTTCCTCGGCCAGCTGCACGAGCTCGGCCGGCGCCTTCTTCTTCAAGTCCTTGAGATGCATTGTATCTGTCCGATGTGATCGGGGGTCGGGGAAGCTCGGCCGGCGATGGAGAACGCTCGAGAAACGAAGCTGTAAAGGATGCGGCGCGCACCGAGGACCGATGGCGTCGTAGGGGCGAGGTATGATTCATGCCCCGCTTAGTCAAGCGGGGATGCGCCGATCAGAACGGCTTCACGATCACAAGAATGACGATCAGCGTCGCTGCAAGCGCCGGAATCTCGTTCATCATGCGCAGCGCCTTGTTCGAGACGGTCGTGCGTCCCTTCGCCAGCTTCTTCGCATAGCCGACCGCCCAGCCATGGTAACCGGACAACAGAAAGACGATCGCGAGCTTGGCATGCAGCCACCCCAGCCCGGGCGTACCGTCCGCGATCCCCGCGTTCAACGCCAGCGCGATGCCCAGCACCCACACCGCGATCATCGCCGGCGTCAGGATGATCCGCCGCAGCTTGCCCTCGCGCTCCGTCCAGCGCGCCGCATCTGCGGGATCGGACAGCCCCTCCTGATGATAGACGAGATAACGCGGCAGCATGAACAATCCGGCCATCCAGAAAATCACGAAGATGACGTGCGCCGCCTTCACCCAATCGTAGGTCGCACCAAGGAAACCCGCCATCATTCGCCCCTCACCCGTTGTAGCAGCTGCTCGACATGCGCGATCGGGGTATGCTGCCCGATGCCGTGGCCGAGGTTGAAGACATGCGGCCGCTCCGGGAACGCCGCCAGCACGCGGTCGATCCCGCGATCAAGCGCAACGCCGCCGGTCAGCAGCGCGAGCGGGTCGAGGTTGCCTTGCACCGGCAATGCCGGCGGCAACACCGCATCTGCCCATAACGGATCGACCGTCTCATCCAGGCCGATCGCATCGACCGCGGTACCCGCGGCATAGGCGGCCAGCTTACCGCCCGCGCCCTTGGGGAAACCGATGATCGGTACGCCGGGGCAGCGCGCACGCACGCCATCGACGATCGCACGGTTGGGCGCGATCACCCAGCGCTCGAACTGCTCGGGCGAGAGGCTGCCGGCCCAGCTGTCGAAAAGCTGCACCGCCTCTACCCCGGCCGCGATCTGCCCGGCGAGATAGTCGATCGTCATCGCAACCACCGCATCTACGATCGCGGCGAACGCCTGCGGATCGGCATAGGCGTAGCGGCGAGTCGCTTCCTGATCGCGGCTACCCTGCCCGGCGACCATATAGGTCGCGATCGTCCACGGCGATCCGGCGAATCCCAGGAATGTCGTTTCCACCGGAAGCGCTGCGGTCACACCACGCACCGTCGCATAGACCGGATCGAGCCGGGCCGGCAGTGCCGCAAGCGACTCCAGCGCGGCATCGACCAGCGGCGGGGCCAGCCGCGGCCCTTCGCCGACCCCGAACGACAGGTCCTGTCCCAGCGCCCATGGCACCATCAGGATGTCGGAAAACAGGATCGCGCCGTCGAAACCAAACCGACGGATCGGCTGCAGCGTCACTTCGGTGGCTGCGATCGGATCGGTTGCAAGCGCGAGGAACCCGCCCTTCTCGGTACGCAACGCGCGATATTCGGGCAGGTAGCGTCCTGCTTGCCGCATGAGCCACGTCGGCGGTCGCTCGCTGCGGGTGCCGTTCAGGACTCGCAACAGGGGTTTGTTAACCATCATGTGCGATCCATCTTCCCTTCAAGAAGATTCTAGAGAGCTGGTTGTTGCTGTAGTGGGCGCGTGGGTTGCGGGGCTTATGCGTCATCACCGGAATTGCCAACAGCTTGACTCACGATCGTTCGATGGAGCCGAGCGGATTCGCGGCAGATGATCCCCGTGATTCACAGGCTGTGGATTGAATCCATGGCTGGGGACGACGGTGTGGATGGAATCCGGTTTATCCACGGCCGGGTGCCGCGCTTGGCGGGTCGAGCGAGTTACGCTACCGCCGATCCACACGTTATCCACAGATCGGTCCAGCAGGTTCATGAACCGCCTTCATCTCCACCTGCTGTCGGATTCGACCGGCGAGACGCTGGAGAACATCGCCAAGGCCGCACTGGCGCAATATGACGATGTCGAGACGGTGCGGCACTTCTGGCCGATGGTGCGCACCGAGACGCACCTCGACCGCATCCTCCAGGAGATCGCGCAGAACCCGGGACTGGTGATCTTCACCCTGGTCAATCCGGCGACCCGCACCGCGCTCGAAACGCGCTGCCGCGCGCTCGGGCTTCCGACGGTGGCTCCGCTCGACCCCGTCAACGATGCCCTGTCGGTGCTGCTCGGTCAGCAGGCCAAGGCGCGGCCGGGCCGCCAGCACGTGCTGGACGCCGCCTATTTCGCGCGCGTCGATGCGATCCAGTTCACGATCGCGCATGATGACGGCATCGCGCACGAGGAATGGGAAGAGGCGGACATCCTGCTCGCCGGGGTTAGCCGTTCGTCGAAGACCCCGACCTCGATCTATCTCGCCAATCGCGGATACAAGACCGCCAACATCCCGGTCGTCGTCGAAAGCCCGCCACCGCCCGTGCTGTTCTCGCTCAGGAACCCGCTGGTCGTCGGGCTTACCACCAGCACCGATCGGCTGATCCAGATCCGCCGGAACCGCCTGCTCTCGCTCAATCAGGCGACCGAAACCAATTACGTCGACCAGGACGCCGTCGCGCGCGAGATCGCTTATGCGCGGCGCATGTTCGCCGACAACGGCTGGCCGGTGATCGACGTCACGCGCCGCTCGATCGAAGAAACCGCCGCCGCGATCATCGCCCTGGTCAATGAACGCCGCGGGCTAGCTGCACGGAACACCGATTGATGCTGATCCTCGCTTCGCAAAGCGCCTCGCGCACCGCCATGCTCTCCGCCGCCGGCGTGCCGTTCAGCGCCGAACCCGCCTATGCCGACGAAGCGGCGCTGAAGGAGGCGATGGCGGGGCGTCATCCACGCGACATCGCCGACGCGCTGGCCGAGCTGAAGGCGTTGAAGGTCTCTGCGCGGCATCCCGGCCATCTGGTGTTGGGATCGGACAGCCTCGCCGTGCTCGATGACGGCACGATCCTCGACAAGCCGGCGAGTCGCGACGAGGCGCGCGATCACCTGGCGCGCATGTCCGGCAAGCGCCACGATCTGGTCAGTGCGGCGGTGATCGCCGAGAACGGGCAGGCGGTGTGGCGCATCGTCGACAAGGCCAAGATGTTCGTCCGTACCCTGTCACCCGAGTTCATCGAGACCTACCTCGATGCGGAATGGCCGGCGATCGCGAGCTGTGTCGGCTGCTACCGTATCGAGGGACCGGGTGCGCAGCTCTTCGCGCGCATCGACGGCAGCCAGTTCACGGTGCTGGGGATGCCGTTGCTCCCGGTGCTCGATTATCTGCGCGTCCGACAGGTGTTGCCGACATGACCTATGCCGAAGTGATCGGCGATCCGATCGCCCATTCCAAATCGCCGCTGATCCATGGATTCTGGCTCGAGAAGCTCGGGCTGGCGGGCGATTATCGCGCAACGCGCGTGGTCAGTGATGATCTCGGCGCCTTCTTCGCGCAGCGCGAGCAGGACACTGCGTGGCGCGGTTGCAACGTCACCGTCCCGCACAAGCTGGCGGTGCTCGATCATGTTCCGGATCCCGGTGACGTGCGCGGCGCGATTGGCGCGGTCAACACGGTGTTCCGCGGCGAGGATGGTGCGCTGGTCGCGACGAATACCGATGCCGCCGGCTTCCTTTCGCCGATCGCCGACCTCGACCTGAGCGGACGCCCGATCGTCGTCGTCGGGGCCGGCGGGGCGGCGCGGGCGGTGCTGTTCGCCTTGTCTCGCGCCGGCGTAGGGCGGGTCAGCTTGCTAAATCGTACACCGCTGAAAGGCGCGGCGCTGCTGGCGCAGTTCGGATTGAAGGGCGAGGCGCTGCCGTTGACCGCCCGGCTTCCGGCGGCGGCGTTGCTGGTCAACGCCAGCGTGCTGGGGATGGCAGGGCAGCCGCCGCTCGACCTCGATCTCGGCCCGCTTGCCGACGACGCGATCGTCTACGACATCGTCTACGCACCGCTTGTCACCCCGCTGCTTGCGGCGGCGCAGGCGCGTGGACTCGAAACGGTCGACGGACTGGAAATGCTCGTCGGGCAAGCGGCGCTCGCCTTCGAGCTGTTCTTCGGCGCCGCGCCGCCGCGCGAGCATGATGAGGAATTGCGCGCGCGCCTGCTGGCATGAGACCGGTAATTCTTGGGCTGACCGGTTCGATCGGCATGGGCAAGTCGACGGTAGCCGCGATGTTCGCCGACGCCGGCGTACCGGTGTTCGATGCCGATGCCGTGGTTCACCGGCTGCAAGGACCTGACGGGACGTTGCTCTCCGCGATCGAGGCGCGCTTTCCCGGAACGACGGGAACGAGCGGTGTCGATCGTGCCGCGCTGGGCGCGGCGGTGCTGGGCGACGATGCGGCGATGCGGACGCTGGAGGCTATCGTCCATCCCGCGGTGCGGGCCGAGCGTGCGGCGTTCGTCCACCGGCATCGGAATGCGCCGATGCTCGTCTTCGACATACCGCTGCTGTTCGAAACCGGCGGCGATCGCGACGTCGACAAGGTGGTGGTCGTTTCCGCCGCCGCGGATGTGCAGCGTGTACGCACGCTCGCCCGGCCCGGGATGACCGTCGACAAGTTCGAGGCCATCCTGGCGCGCCAGATGCCCGATGCCGAAAAGCGTGCCCGCGCCGACTGGGTGATCGGCACCGACGTGCCGTTGGAGCAGACGCGCGGGGCGGTCGACCGTGTCATCGCTTGCGTGCACGACATCGAGCGCCGATAACGATGCGATCATGCGTGAGATCGTTTTCGACACCGAAACCACCGGCCTCAGCTTTGCGGGCGGGGACCGCATGGTGGAGATCGGCTGCGTCGAGCTGGTCAACCGGGTTGAAACCGGTCGCACCTTCCATGCCTATTTCCATCCAGAGCGCGATATGCCCGTCGAGGCGGAGCGGGTCCACGGCCTGTCCGCGGCCTTTCTCTCGAAACACCCGCTGTTCGCCGCCGGTGTCGGGGCCTTGCTGGAGTTCATCGGCGACGCGCCGCTGATCGCGCACAATGCGGGGTTCGACTTCTCCTTCCTAAACGGCGAGTTGGAGCGTTGCGGCCAGACCGTCGTGTGCCGGTCGCGGATGGTGGACACGCTGGCGATCGCGCGCACCCGTCATCCCGGCGCGAAGCACACGCTCGATGCATTGTGCAACCGCTATGGCATCGATCGCTCGCACCGTGTGCTGCACGGCGCCTTGCTGGACGCACAGCTGCTCGCACAGGTCTATGTCGAACTGCTGGGCGGGCGCCAGATCGGGCTAGGCCTGATCAGCGAGGCGCCTCCGGTCATCGCTGTGGAGGTGGTTGCCGCACCGGTCCGCGCCCGTCCGCTGCGGGTCTTTTCGCCTAGCGATGCGGAACTGGTAGCGCACGCTGCGTTTCTGAAGGGGGTCAAAGAGCCCCTGTGGGGTGTCGCCGCGTCCGACTGACGCGAAAGACCGCCGGGCCGCGAGGGGGCGGTTCGGCTTGATAAGGAGAAGAAGCAATGGATATCCGGATTTCAGGTCATCAGGTGGCGATCGGCGACGCGCTGAAGGCCCACGTTCAGGACCGGCTCCAGGGTATCGCCGATAAATACTTCGCCCGCGCGATCTCCGCCGAGGTGACGTTCGGAAAGGGTCCGCACGACAACGGCTTCACCTGCGATATCGTGGCGCACGTCACGCGCGGACTGATCCTGAAGGGCCGGCACGACGCGCACGACGCGCATCTGGTCTTCGATGGTGCCGCGGAGAAGATCGAGAAGCAGCTGCGCCGCTACGTGCGTCGCCTGAAGGATCGCCACGCCGCGCATGCCGCGACCGAAGAGACCCAGGAACGCATCGGCTACGATAATGCCGGCTACACGCTGTTTGCCGAGCAGATCGGCGAGGACGATGCGGGCGATGCGCCGCTGGTGGTCGCCGAAACGCGCGTCGACGTGCCGGACGCGAGCGTATCCGATGCGGTGATGATGCTCGACCTGCGCAACACCCAGGCATTGTTGTTCAAGAATGCCGGAACCGGATCGTACAATATGGTCTATCGGCGCGGTGACGGCACGATCGGGTGGGTGGAGCCGCAGCGTGGCGGCTGATCCGCGTCGATGACGAGTGATCTCAGCGACCTGCTCGTCCCGGAACTCATCGTGGTCGGAATGTCCGCTGCCTCCAAGAAAGGGCTCTTCACGCAGCTCGGCGCGCTGGTCGCACCGCTGCTGCGGGTCGATGCGCGAACGGTGGCGGACGCTCTGGCCGCTCGCGAGAAAGAGGGCTCGACCGGCTTCGGCGGCGGTGTCGCGATCCCGCATGCGCGGATCGCGGGGCTGCCGCGCGTGGCGATAGCGGTCGCGCGACTGACCCATCCGCTCGAGTTCGGTGCGGTCGACGACGCACCGGTCGACGTCATCGTGGCGATGTTGTCGCCGCCCCAAGCGGGAGGCGAGCATCTGAAGGCATTGGCCCGGGTGGCGCGCCGAATGCGCGATCGGGGACTGGTCGCCAAGCTGCGCGGCGCCGGCTCGCCCGATGCGATCTACGCGTTGTTGACCGATCATGAGGCGCGTGATGCCGCCTGAAGGTGCCACGGCGCATTACCGCGCTCTCGAAGCGCTGTATGCGGCCGCGCCGATCAATCGCTTCTTCGCATCGCGGTTGGAGGTGACGAACCCCGGCGAGTCGCGCATCCATTTCGAGGTCGATCGTCGCCACTTTCACGCCGCAGGCGCCGCGCACGGCACCAGCTATTTCAAAATGCTGGACGACGCGGCCTTCTACGCCTGCAACAGCCTGGTAACTGATCGATTCCTCCTCACCACGCAATTCAGCCTGCTATTGACCCGCCCGTTAGGCGAGGGCCCGGTGGTTGCCGAAGGTCGCTGGATCAGCGGGCAGCGCCGGGTGTTCGTGGCCGAAGCGAGACTGGTGACCGCGGATGGTGAAGAAGTCGCGCGCGGCACGGGCACCTTCATGCGCTCGCGGATCGCACTCGCGTCGCTGCCCGGCTACGCCGCCGCATGAGCAGCCGACTGCCGACACATCTCGCGATCGGAGCGCTGCTGCGGCGAGTGAACGATTCGGGCGGGCTGGCGGTAGTGCGTGCCAGGGGCGAGCCGCAGGGTGGGGCAATCCTGGTACTGATCGCCGAAGGGCGTGGGCTTCGCGCGATCGAGCGTATGCGCGGGCTTGACGACCGGGACGCGCTGGTTGCCGCTGGCCCGGAGTCGAATGAGACAGCGATGCTGGAGGACTATTGGCAAAACCGTCGTCGGCGCGATCCCGATTTGTGGGTCATCGAACTGGACGTCCCGGACGCCGAACGGTTCGTCGCTGAAACGATCCTGTCGCATTGACCCTGTTAACCTGTCGGCCGTAGCCGATCCTCATCGACAATGTGCGTTGTGCCGATGCGGGGTGCGATCCCGAACGGTGACGCAGTCGGGGGGGACCCGGGCGATACGGAGGCAGCTAACGCTGGTTCAGCGATCGTTCCCGCGCACCCACCGCACAAAAATGATGTGGAATGCCGTTCAGCTCGCGCATCGCGACTTTCGCGACGCTTACTTTCTCGGCCATGGCTCTGATAGCGCAGAGCGCACCCGGCCTGGCCGCTGATCTTCCGGCCGTTCCTGCCGCATCTACTGCAATTCAACTCGCACTTCCGTCGCAGGTTCCCACGATCGCTCCCGCCACGGCGACCGTGCAGGAAGCCACGGTAACGCCGGAGCAGGTAGAAGAGCAGATCGCCTATCCCACGCTTGCTGCTGCAGTTGCCGACCAGTCGATCCGCTCGGACGTCGACGAAGACCTGCGCTGCCTTGCCGGCGCCATCTATTTCGAGTCGCGCGGTGAGCCGCTGAGTGGCCAGCTCGCTGTCGCCGAGGTGATCCTGAACCGCACGCGCTCGCGCCGCTTCGGTGGCAGCGTCTGCGACGTTGTGACCCAGAAGGGCCAGTTCTCGTTCGTGCGCTCCGGCCGGGTGCCGGATGCACCGAGCAACGACGATTGGCGCACGGCGATGGCAGTGGCCAAGGTCGCGATGAAGGATGCTTGGGAGAGCGATGCCGCCAACGCGCTGTACTTCAATCACCGTCGTGTCGGTCATGCCAACGGCACCCGCGTCGCCTCGATCGGCAACCACATCTTCTATCGCTGAACGAACCGGCGGGTCGGGACGAACGAAGGCTTGGCTTTCGTTCGCATGATGTTCTACTATTCCGGGCGATGCTGACGACACCGGATACCTGCCACAGCGAAACGACGACCGCCCTCTGCGCTGCGGATGTGGCGAGGGGCGTTACGCGGATGCTGCTGCGCCACGACCTGACCGCCATCGCTGAAGTATCGCTGGATGGCGGACGCCGCGCCGACCTGATGGCGATCGACCCGCGCGGACAGCTCGTCATCGTCGAGATCAAGGTATCGCGTGCCGACCTGCTGGGCGACGGCAAATGGCAGGATTACCTTGCGCATTGCGACCGGTTCTATTGGGCGGTGCCAGCAGGATTCGACGCATCACCGATCGCAGGGGAGGCGTTCCTGCCGGATCGCACCGGCTTGATCGTGGCCGATCGCTACGACGCCGCGATCATCCGCGAGGCGCGGACCGAACTGCTTCCGGCGCCGACCCGCAAGCGTGGCACCTTGGCATTCGCACGCCGCGCCGCGCGCCGCGTCATCGCCGCGAACGATCCGGACGCGGTGCAGGGCTTCTGATCCGGCGCGGGTGGGCCGCTTAAAACTTCGGACCTGACACCGCTCGCTGCGTCTTCACCGGTGCGTCCTCCAACGTCTTCAGGATCGCGAGCGAGCGGGTGTCACGCTTGGCATAATCGCGCGCCGACATGCCCGCGACGTTATCGGTCTGATCCGGGTTGCCGCCAGCAGCGAGCACGGCGCGGACCAAGGCGAGATCGCGGCGCTGCACCGCGCGGATCAGCGGCGTTTCCCCGGCATTGTTGCCGAGATTCGCGTTCGCCTTCGACGTGCCAAGGATCTGCACCAGCTCCGGCTGCCCGGCCTGAACCGCCAACATCATCGGCGTATCGCCCTGGGCGTCGCGCAGGTTCGCGTCGGCGCCCTTGGAGAGCAGGTAGCGGAGATAGGCCGCGTCGCCACGCTTCACCACGATGTGCACCGCGCCTTCCCCAGACGACACGTCGCGGGTGTTGACGATCGTTTGCCCCGGCTGGTCGAGCATCGCGATCACGGCGTTGCCGTCGCCTTTACGCACGGCTTCCAGGAATTTGTAGCGCTGCGACTGTTGTTGCGCGACGGCAGGTAAGGCTGAGGTGACGGACAGCGCGGCAAGCAGCGCGGCATTCAGGAGCGGACGACGAAGCATCGGATCGGTTCTCGCGGGAGGCCAAGGGTTGCGCCGGGCGCTATAACCCATCACATCTGCCACCACCATGAACATGCGCTGTTTCGCCGTCTCGCTCGCGTTGCTGCTCGCCGGGCCTCTCGCGGGATGCACGCAGGAACCCGCGGGTGACCCGCCGCTCGCCGGAGCGCGGATCGGCGGAGCCTTTTCGCTGACCGATCAGGACGGCCGTGCCGTCAGCGATCGTGATTTCGCCGGGCGCTATCGCATCGTCTACTTCGGCTACACCTTCTGCCCGGACGTCTGCCCCACAGACGTGCAGAACATCGCGGCCGCGCTCAAGCTGCTGGAGCGCGACGATCCGGCGTTGGCGAAGAAGATCGTGCCGATCTTCATCACGATCGATCCCGCACGCGACACGCCAGCTGCGCTCAAGCGTTTCGTGACTGCCTTCCATCCGCGGCTGGTGGGGTTGACCGGTAGCGCGGCGCAGATCGCGAAGGTCGCCAAGGAATATGGCATCTATTTCGCGCGTGGTGCAGGGACGGCCGACGGCTACCTGATGGATCACAGTCGACAGATATATCTCTTCGATCCGGACGGCCGCCCACTGGCCTTGCTGCCGGAAGGGCCACCAGCCGCAATCGCGAAGGAAATAACGACATGGGCGCGCTGACCGGCCGGTTCTGGGAATCGACCCCGCTCGACAAGCTCGATCGTGCGCAATGGGAGGCATTGTGCGACGGCTGCGGGAAGTGCTGCCTCCACAAGCTGGAGGATGAAGATACCGGCGAGCTGGTGGCCACCAACGTAGCGTGTCGCCTGCTCGACCGGGGCAGCGGGCAGTGCTCGAATTACCGCCACCGTCGCGCCTATGTCAGCGAATGCGTGCGGCTGACGATGGGCAACGTCCATGCGATCGACTGGCTGCCCACCACCTGCGCCTATCGCTTGCGCGCCAATGGCGAACAGTTGCCGACATGGCATTACCTCGTTTCCGGCGACCGGGAGGCGGTGCACCGTGCGGGCGAATCGGTGCGCGGCTGGACGATTAGCGAGGACGATGCCGGCGAACTCGAATTGCATATGGTCGATCGCCAGTTGTGAGCGACGGCATACTGGTCGTCCGCAACGCGCGCGCACGTCGCACGCGGCTGTCGTTCGATCCGGTCACCGGGCGTGCGCGGCTGACGTTGCCGTCCCGGGCATCGGCGACCAAGGCGCTGGCATGGGCACACGCACAAACGGCATGGATCGAGCGGCAGCGCGGTCGCTTGCCGGAGGCGCGTCCGTTCGTGCCCGGCGCGGTGCTGCCGGTCGACGGTCGCGCGCTGACGATCACGTGGCTTGCCGACGCGCCACGACTACCTTCGGCGATTGACGACCGGCTATTGGTCGGCGGCCCCGCCGATATGGTGCCAAGGCGCGTCGATGCGTGGTTGCGCCGCCGGGCGTTGGCGCTGCTGGAGGCCGATACGGCTTTCTACGCCGATCGTGCCGGAGTGATCGTCACTGGAGTCGCGATCGGCGATGCACGCGGGCGCTGGGGCAGCTGCGCGCATCATGGCGCGATCCGCTATAGCTGGCGGCTGGTGCTCGCCCCCCCGGACGTAAGACGCGCAACCGCCGCGCATGAAGTCGCGCACCGCGTCCACATGGATCATTCGCCCGCCTTCCACGCCCTGGTCGCGCAGCTTTACGGGCGCGAGCCGAAGGTGGAACGTGCTTGGCTTCGCGCCAACGGCGCCGCGCTTCACTGGTTCGGGCGCTCGCCGGGCGGCTGATTGGTCGGATTGCCTGTACGCGGTGGCGGGGTGCGGACCGCGTCGCGGCGTGGTTGCCCGGTAACCCGATCCAGCCAGTCCTGGTCCAACCGCTCATCGTCGCGGCGCGGTTCGCCATTATCGTCGCGCGGTGGCAGCGGCTGGACGACAGGGCGCTCGGGTCCGAATACCGGTGCCTGTTCCTGCGGCGCCGGGGTGCCATCGTCCGGACCGTAGCCGTCCTGATCGACGAAGGCCGAATTGTCGGGCGCGCCATAATAGCTCTCCGCGTCCGGTTCCAATTGCGCCTCCGGCAACGTTACCGCGGTCTCGAATCGCTCAATCGGACGATTCGCGACCGCCTTGCTCATGAAGAGCTGGAACGCGCGCGCGGGGGCGGTCCCCCCGTGCAGCCCGGCGATCGGACGTGCGTCGTCGCGCCCCATCCACACCCCGGTCGTCAGCCCGGAGGAGAAGCCGAGGAACCAGCCGTCCTTGCTGCTGGTCGTCGTACCCGTCTTGCCTGCGACCGGCCGTCCGATCTGTGCTGCGCGTCCCGTCCCGGTGTTGACGGTTGTCTGGAGCAGGTCGGTCATCTCGGCCGCGACGTTCGGTGCTACCAGCACCTGGCTGCGATCCACTTCGTGGCGATAGATTTCCTCGCCGTCAGCCGTCACGCGGGTGATGCCGAACGGCGTCACCGCCACACCCTTGTTCCCGACGCTTGCGAAGGCGCGGGTCATGTCGATCAGCCGCACGTCCGACGTGCCCAGCACCATGGAGGGGTGAGTATTGACCGTCGTCGTGATGCCGAAGCGCCGGGCCATGTCGGCCACGGTCTGGAAGCCGACGGCCTGCCCCAGCCGCGCCGCGATCGTGTTCAGCGAATAGGCGAAGGCAGTGCGCAGCGTCACCTCGCCCGAGAAGCGCCGCGAATCGTTGCGTGGGCTCCAGCCGTCGATCGTGACGGGGGCGTCGAGTTCCCTGTCCTCGGGCGTGCGCCCGGCCTCCAGCGCGGCGAGGTAAACGAATAGCTTGAACGACGACCCAGGCTGCCGCTGCGCCTGCGTCGCGCGATTATAGATCGAGCTGACGTAATCGGTCCCACCGACCATCGCGCGCACCGACCCGTCGCGATCGATCGCGACCAGCGCCCCCTGCGCCCCCTTGGGCACGTTCGCGCGTACCGCAGTATCCGCGTCGCGCTGCATCGCCGGGTCCAGCGTGGTCCAAACCTCCAGCGGCTTTTCGGTTTCGTCGATCAGCAGGTCGAGTTGTGGCAACGCCCAGTCGGTGAAGTAGCGCACGCTGTTCTGGCGCGGCGCAGGGGCCAGCTTCACACCGGTCTCATTGGCGTCACGTGCGTCGGCGACCGAGATGAAGCCGTTGCGCACCATCTGCTGGATCACGACGCCGGCACGCCCGACCGCCGCCTCGGCGTCCGCGGTCGGCGAGTAATTGGACGGCGCCTTCACGAGGCCGGCGATCACCGCCGCTTCCGCGAGGCTCAGTTCACCGGCACCGTGACCGAAGAACTTCCGGCTGGCGGCGTCGATGCCGTACGCGCCGCCGCCGTAATAGACCTTGTTGAGGTAAAGCTCGAGGATCTGATCCTTCGTGAACTTGCGCTCCAGCGCGAGCGCCAGAATGCCCTCACGGAATTTGCGCCCGAACTTCTTTTGGTTGTTCAGGAAGATGTTACGAGCCAGCTGCTGCGTGATCGTCGAGGCGCCCTGCACGCGACGGCCGCGTTCGTAGTTGACGTAGAGCGAGCGCATGATCCCGATCGGGTCGACGCCGATGTGATGGTCGAAGCGGCGATCCTCCACCGCGACCGTCGCTTCGCGCATCACCGCGGGAATGCGATCGTAGGAAAGCCATTCGCCATAGCTCGGCCCGAGCGACACCAGCACCGATCCGTCGGCGGCGTGGACGCGGATCATTTGCCCGTTCGGCGAGGATTTGAGCGATTCGAAGCTCGGCAGCTGCGAACGCGCGATATAGACAGCGGTCACCAGTGCGGCAGTCGCCAGCACGATGGCGGCGAGCGCCAGTTTCAGGGCGAGGCCCAGCCGACGTCGCCACGGCGAACGGGCTTTGGACGGGGCGGAGCGGGAGGTACGGGCGCGGGCCATATTAAGCCCGTGGCGGATAGAGGCTTGAGCGGGGCTTAACAAGACGTCTGCCACATCGGGCTGACGGGCGGCTACGCGGCGCCTGGCCCCGGCCTCTCACTCACCGCATCGAAGCGGGAGGATGGTGCGGTCGAGAAGACTCGAACTTCCACGTCCTTTCGGACACAACGACCTCAACGTTGCGCGTCTACCAATTCCGCCACGACCGCACGTGTTGTCCACCGGGCAAACCCGGCGTCTGGTAGGGACGCGCCCCTAGCAAAGCGCTTGGCGGCTGGCAACGTCAATTCGTCAGGCGCGCCGATTGCGACGTTCAGTTCGTCTCGCCGACGAAGCTTAAATCGAGCCGCTTGGAGCTCGCCGGAACATCGACCTGTGCCGAATTGAAGTCGATCGCGCCGCCCGGCAGCAGGGTGCGTTGTTGCGGGGTGATCGTCCAGCTGAAGACGATGCGGTTCTGCGAATCGCGCAGGTCGGCGCGGATATCCGGCACGCGCTGCCGGGTCGAGGACGGGTTGGTGATGCGCCCGCTTACCGCGAACAGCTCCGAACCATTGGCCATCTTGCGGCGCTCGATGGGATTGTCGGCGATGCGCAGCGGCAGTTCCTCCGGGCCGATCGACAGGCCGATCTGTTGCGCGAGTCCCGGCGCGGTCGTCCACAGGATCACAGCAACCGCAGCCAGCATCAGCAGCCCGGCGGCGAGGCTTGCGATCGTGCGCATTCGAGCGCTGCCGCGCTTCGGCGCGCGAAATGGCGGCCGGTGCGCGAATGCGTCGTAATTGCCGGGGTCCGCGGGCGTGGTGGCGGATTTTGCCGGCGGCGCTTGAAGTGGCAGCGCAGGCGGGGGGGGCGGAGCGGGCGCCTCCGCGACCGGCGCGGGTTCCGGTTCCGGAGCCGCGGGCGCCTGCAGGGGGACGGGTGCGAAGACTTCTGCCGCTTCCTCGTCCGGCTCGTCGGCGTAGGCGACGTCCTGATACCAGCTGTGCCCGCAATTGGCGCAGCGTACCGTGCGGCCCGGCGGCGCGATGGCGTGGTCCGGCACCAGGTAGCGGGCGCGGCATTCGGGACAATCGAGGATCATAGGCGCGGCACCGGCAGGACGAACGAGCCGAATCTAAGCACGCGCGCCAGTACGAAGGCAAGCGGCGAAGCGGTCTGCGAGTCCCCCATGCTTGAAGCGGCCATGCCGCGCGTGCAAAGGCTGTGGGCGATGGCGGCGATCGTGCAGTTCGAGAACGTGGGCCTGCGCTACGGCCATGGCGAAGAGGTGCTGCGCGACGTCACGTTCGCGCTCGCTGCCGGCGCCTTCTATTTTCTCACCGGTGCCAGCGGGGCTGGCAAGACCTCGCTGTTGCGGCTGCTGTACCTCGCGCAGCGCCCCAGCCGGGGGGTGATCCGGCTCTTCGGGTCCGACGTGGTCACGATGCCGCGCGCAAGGATGCCGTTGCTGCGGCGGCGGATCGGGGTCGTCTACCAGGATTTCCGGCTCATCCCTCACCTGTCGATCACGGACAATGTCGCGCTGCCACTGCGGATCGCCGCAGTGCCTGAGGAGGAGGTGCGCGAGGCGGTCGGCGAGATGCTCGCCTGGGTCGGGCTCGGGCATCGTGCCGCCGCGCGCCCGTCGACGCTGTCGGGCGGCGAGCAGCAGCGTGCGGCGATCGCGCGCGCGGTGATCGCACGTCCGGACATCCTCCTCGCCGATGAGCCGACCGGCAACGTCGACGATGCGATGGCCGACCGGCTGATCCAGTTGTTTGTATCGCTCAACGCCTTGGGCACCACCGTCGTAGTGGCGACGCACGACGCCCAGTTGTTGGCCCAGGTGCCCGCCGCGCAGACGATGCGGATCGCCGGCGGGCGGCTGGCCGATCCGGCCGGCGCGTCCCGCGTCCCGGCCTGGCGCGAGCGCGCATGACCGCAGCGACTGCCCGTGTCCTCGATACTGCGAACGAGGGCCGCATGATGGCCGGCGTGCTGGCGATCATGCTGTTCCTGACAATGCTCGCGGCGGCTGGCGGGATCGGCGCGGCGCGTGGGGCAGAGGCGTTGCGCGAAGCGCTGGCGGGGCGCGCAACGGTCCAGATCGTGATGGCCGACGCGGCGAGTCGGAAGGCGATCGCCGCGCGGGTACTGGCGACCTTGCGCATTGCGCCGGCGGTACGCCGTGCTAGTCCCGTGCCGCCCGCCGAACTGGCGCGACTGCTCGGCCCGTGGCTGGGCGATACGGCGGCCAGTGCCGACCTGCCGGTTCCGGCGTTGATCGATATCGAGCTGGCGCCGCGTCCGGATGCGCTGGCACAAGTTCGTGCCGCTTTGTCAGCGATCACACCGGCGGCGCGAGTGGATGCACATGCCGATGCACTTGCAGGGACTGGCACGCTGCTGACTACGCTTACGGTGTTGGCGGGCACGACGGTCGTGCTGATGATCGCGGCCAGCGCAGCGGTGGTGTTGCTGGCGATCCGCTCGGCGCTCGGCGCGCATCACACGACGATCGAGATCATGCACGGGCTCGGCGCGACCGATGCGCAGGTGGCGCAGCTGTTTCAACGACGTATCGCGCGCGACGCCGGCTTCGGCGCGGCGGCGGGCAGTGTGGCGGCCTGGGGAGTGATCCTGCTGCTCGGGCAGCTTGCCGGCGTTACCCGATCGCAACTGCTGGACGGTATGACGCTGGGCCAAAACGGTTGGATCGCGATAATTGCGCTGCCGTTCGCGTTCGTCGGGTTCGCGGCGACGGTGGCGTACGTGGCGGTCGTGCGTGCGTTGGGGCGGGTAGCGTGACAAAGCGACTTTTCGCCCTGGCACTATTGGCCTGGATGTTGGGGTTCGCGCTCTTCATGCTGGCGTTGCCCGCGCCTGCCGATCCGCGGGTGCTGACAGACGGTATCGTGGTGCCGACCGGTGCGGCGGGACGGACCGCCCGCGGGCTTGACCTGCTCGAGCATGGCCGGGCGCGGCGGATGCTGGTGACCGGGACCGCGCCGGGCGTCACCCGCGCCGACCTCGCGCGCGTCGCCGGTCATGCCGCGACGATCGCCTGCTGCGTCGATCTCGGTGCGGAAGCGGTCGACACGCGCAGCAACGCCGAGGAGACAGCCGCCTGGGTGCGGGCGCGTGGCTATCGCTCGATCCGGCTTGTCACCTCGAACTGGCACGCCCGGCGCGCGGCCTTGGAACTCGGGCCGGTGCTGGGGACGGAGGTGACCGTCATAGTCGACGGCGTGCCGGCGCAGCCGACGCTGACCCAGGCATTCAATGAATATAACAAGCTGCTGCTTCGCCGCGTGGTCTTGTGGGGGGAGAACTGGCGGTGAACTGGTTTCGCACGATCGCATTCCGGACGTTATTCTACATCCTGTCGGTGCCGATCGTGGCGACGACGCCGATTGCCGGCTTGTTCGGGCAACGCGTACTGATCGCGCATTCCGATCGCTGGTCGCGACTGCACCGGTTCCTGATGCGGCGGGTTCTCGGTATCACACCGCGCATCGAAGGAGTGATCCCAACGGGCCAATATCTCTTCGTCGCCAAGCACGAGGCGATGTACGAGACGCTGGAACTGCAACTGCAGCTCGGGTCGCCCGCAATGGTGTTGAAGCGTGAGTTGATGCGCATTCCGCTGTGGGGATGGTCGGCGGTGAAGTACGGGGCGATCGTCGTCGATCGCGAGGCGTCGTCCAAGGCGTTGCGCGCGCTGATGCGGGAGGCGGCGGCGGTACGCGCTACGGGGCGGTCGGTGATCGTCTATGCCGAGGGGACACGCGTTCCGCACGGCGAGAGCCCGCCGCTCCGCTCGGGATTCGCCGGGCTCTACAAGGCGCTCAACTTGCCGGTGGTGCCGATCGCGCTCGACAGCGGGCGGTTGCTGCCGAAAAAAGGGCCGAAGCGGTCGGGCGTCATCACGATCCGGATCGGCGCGCCCATCCCGCCGGGGCTGCCGCGCCGCGACGCAGAGGCGCGGGTGCACGCCGCGATCAACGTGCTGAATCAGCCCTGATCCTTCGCCTCCAGTCGCGCCTTCAACCCTGCGAGCGCGCCGAACGCGCCGGCTTCCTCTTCGCTAAGCACTCCCGCACGCTTGAGTACCGCGCCAGCATCCGGGCTACGCGGAAACGGGTCGAGCGCCAGCACCATCGTCTCGGCGGCCGCTTCGCCGAGATCGACCCCGCCGCCCTCGATCTCGATCGTGTCGAGCGCGTCGCCGGCCAGTTCGATCTCCTCCTCGCCGGCACGTGCCGGCTCAACGAAGCGCAGCGCTACGCGTTCGTCGACCGTCGCCGGCAGCGGATCGCCGGTGACGGTGCAGGCCTGCACGACCCGCGCAGTGACCCGGCCGTGCGCCATAATGCCATTAGCCTCACGGCGGATCGCGAGATCGGCCTGTAACCGCTCGACCGCCAGCAATCCGAAGCGCTGCGCCAGCGCCATGCGCTCGGCGTCGTTGGCCTCAATCATTACTTGCCGGTCTTCGCCGCCGATCTCGTCCAGCCGCTCGATGCGGGAAAATTCCGTCGTCATGGCACCCGTCCTTCTATCATTTGCGGCACCGTCACCGCATCAAGTGCGCCGCGCAGCGCGACCAGACCGTCGCGGGTATGCGCCAGCGCCGCCTCGCCGGGCGCGGTGCCGCGATACAAGTTCCTGATCAGCGCCGCGTCGAGGTCGCCGCTCGCCAACCCGTCGCGGTAGACGCCGAGCCGACCGCCCAGCATCCCCATCATCCGCCCGACATGCTTGCCGACCACCATGTCGCCGAAGCCGATCTGGCGCACCTGCGCGTCCATGTCGTCGATGAATCGCTCGGTGAGACGCGCGGTCGGTTCCGGTCCGTCGGGATCCTCCTCCAGCCGGAGCAACACCATCGCCAGCACCGCCGCCACCATGTCGAACCGCCCGTCCAGCGTATCCGGCACCGCGCCGTCCAGATACCAGTGCGGCGCGCGCGCGCGAGCGACCACCGCGTCGTACAGCGGCAGCGCCGCGCTTCGGTCGCGCCGCCGCAATACCTTCGTCAACCAGCCCAACCCGTCTTCCCTTCGATCGTGCGCACACCCGCGACGGCGCGCGCTTGTCTCGCCCCGCCTGTAAGCATATTGAGGCCGCTGGCCGCAAAGTCCACGCGCGCCTGTGACCGGAGTATCGATGCGCCCGCTGATCTTCCTTGCCCTGGCCGGCGTCCTCGCCGCGGGCTGCACGCCGCTCCGCTCGCATCAGGGCTATATCGTCGATGCCGACCTGGTGAACTCGATCCAGCCGGGGGTCGACAATCGCCAGTCGGTGCTCGCGACGCTCGGTACGCCCAGCTTCGCCGCGCAGTTCAACCAGGGCGACTGGTATTATATCGCGCGCGACAGCCGCAACTACGCCTTCAACGCGCCCAAACCGCGCGATCAGCTGACGTTGCAGATCAGCTTCGACCAGACCGGCAACGTCAGCGCGATCCGCAAATCCGGGGTCGAGCAGGTCGTCAACCTTGCGCCATATGGCAAGACGACTCCGACGCTTGGCCGCGATCGGGGCTTCTTCCAGGACCTGTTCGGCAACATCGGCGCAGTCGGCGCGGCCGGCGGCCCGGGCGGGGCGGGGCCGACTGGACGCAACGGCCAATAAGGATCCTGTCGCTTCGCTGACGGCCGCGTTCGCGGCACATTCAGCGGGCAGCGGCCATATCCTCTCCAACGAAGCGGTAGTGCCGCTTCGTTGGGTATGGAGGATAGTGATGCGTAAGATGATCACCGTGGTCCTGCTTGCCGTTACCGCGCTGCCTGGGATCGCGATATCCGTTCCCGCGGCGGCGCAATCGCGCGGCGAGGTATGGCGCGACCGGCAGGATATTCGTCGTGAGCAGCAGCAATTGGATCGTGCCCGCGCGCGCGGCGACTGGCGTGACGTGCGCGAGCAGCGACAGGATCTGCGCGAGGCGCGGCGCGAGTTCCGTGACGATCGTCGCGACCTGCGGGACCGTCGCCAATGGCGGCGCGATCGTCGCGAATGGCGCGACGAGATGCAGCGCTGGCGTTCCGGGCACCGCGACCTCTACGCTCGTGGCGGCTGGCAGGCACCGTTCCGCTATCAGTCGTTCCGACCCGGCGTCAGGATTGCGCCCACCTACTACGGGGCGCGTTACGTGATTGCCGATCCGGGGCGATACCGCTTGCCGACCGCGCCACGGGCGGCGCGTTGGGTGCGTCATTACGACGACGCGCTCTTGGTCGACCACCGTCGCGGGGTCGTGCTCGACGTGGTGCGCGGCTTCTACGGCTGATCCCAGCGCCGACCCGCGGTTCGGCCGCGCCGCCCTGTACGCGGCGACGCGGCCGGTACCGGCTTGGGTCGGCACCGGTCCCGAAAGGGGGAAAGGGACCGTGCGGCAAACGTTCTTTCCGCCATTCGGTTCTTATCGGGTCATCGGTTCTTCCTAGTCCGTTGCCATTCTGCAACAGCCTTGCCATCGTCGCGACGGTCGGGGGACGAGCAGCATGGATCGTAACGGGGCATGAACGCCGCACTCGGCGGTTTCGATCGCATCCTGCTGGAAGTGGCGCTGTTCGGCGCGGCGATCATCCTGGCGGGTGGCATCGATGATCTGCTGGTCGATCTGACGTGGTGGCGGGTACGGCGCGAGGAGCCGCTTCGCACCGACATGCCGTCGGCACCGCCGCTGCCGCTTGCGGTGTTCGTTCCCGCCTGGGACGAACAGCGGGTTATCGGCGCGATGTTGGCGGCGACGCTGGCGCGCTACGATCACCCGGATTACCGCCTGTATGTAGGCTGTTACCCCAATGATCCCGGTACCTGCACAGTCGTCCGGGCGATTGCATCAGGCGACGCGCGCGTCCGTGTGGTGATGGCGCCACATGACGGGCCGACCACCAAGGCAGATTGCCTGAATCACATGTGGCGCGCGTTGTGCCGCGACGATGAGCGCGTGGATCGGCGCACCGCGGGGGTGGTGCTGCACGATGCCGAGGATGTCGTGCATCGTGCCGAGCTACGTCTGTTCGACGATCACCTTCGCGATGTGGCGCTGGTACAATTGCCGGTCGTCCCATTGATCGATCCGCGCCGACGGCTGGTGTCCGGGCATTATGCCGATGAGTTCGCCGAGTCGCATCGGCGTGACCTCGTCGTACGCTCGGCGTTGGGAGCGGCGTTGCCGTTGGCGGGCGTCGGTTGCGCGATCCGCCGCGACGCATTGGAACGACTCGCCGCAGGACGCGGGATGCCCTTTGAGCCGCAGAGCCTGACCGAGGATTACGAACTGGGCCTGCGCGTCGCGGCGTTCGGCATGCCGGCGCGGTTCGTACGGTGGCGCGAGCGGGCAGGCGGGGCGCTGATCGCCACGCGCGCATATTTCCCGGACACGATCGACGCCGCCGTGCGGCAGAAAGCGCGCTGGGTTACCGGGATCGCATTGTCGGGATGGGATCGCACCGGTTGGGGGCATCGGCGCAATCCGGCCGAATACTGGATGCGCATGCGCGACCGGCGCGGATTGCTGGCGGTAATCGCGCTGCTTGCGGCTTACGCCGCGCTCGTCGGCTGGAGTGTCTCGTGGCTGGCGCATGCGTGGAACGGCACCGTGCCAGCGCCGGTCGGCGCCGGGCTGCGTGTGTTGCTAATGCTCAATGCCGCGCTCCTTTGCTGGCGCTTGGCAGCGCGCGCCGCGCACACCGCCGCCGAACATGGCTGGCGGGAGGGATGCTGGTCGATCCCGAGGGCGTTGGTCGCCAATTATATCGCGCTGCTCGCGGCGCGGCGCGCGCTGACGCGCTACGTCGGCACCCTGCTCGGCGCGGCCCCGCGCTGGGACAAGACGGCGCACCGTTTCCCAGAATCGCTGCCCGACTCGCAATGATGGGTGCCGGCCGACCCCTGCGCTTCCTGGCGCTGGTGCTGGGCGCGTGGATCGGCATGCGAACGTGGCAGCTGTGGCCGGACACGCCGTTGCCCCCGGTTGTCCGTGACGCGATGCGGCGGGTGATCGCGCGCGGTACGCCGCGATCCTATCCACGACCGGCGGAGCAGCTACCGCCGCGGCGGACGCAGCGGACGATATTCGGCCCGCATCAACTGGCGGCGCAGGCGAAGGTGGCGGAGTTGCCGCCTCTGCGATCCGTCACGTCGTCTGGTGACCCCGCTGCCGCCGCGCCGGTCGAGGAACGTGCTTCCTACGTTCTCGGCTTGCTCGGCATGATTCGATACGGTGCGCCAGAGCCGCCGCCGCCCACCGCGCGGCGCTGGTCGGCGAGTGGCTGGGCGATCGTTCGCGGTGCAGGGCCGGGCGGCGGCGTCGCGACGCCGCAACTCGGCGGCGGGCAGGCGGGAATACGGATTGCGCGAACGCTCGATGCGCGCGGCCGGTTGGCGGTTGCGGCGCGGGTGGCCGCCGCGCTCGGCACGAGGCAGCAGGAGGGCGCGCTTGGCGTCGAATGGCGGCCGACCCGCCTGCCGGTCCGCATTGTCGCCGAGCGTCGCTTCGGGCTCGTCAACCAGCGCGGCGGGGCCGCGGTGGGGATGGTCGGTGGGGTCAGCGAACAACCGCTTCCGATCGGCTTCCGCCTCGACGGTTACGCGCAGGTCGGTGCGGTGCTGCGCGACCGGGTGGAGAGCTATGCAGACGGCGCGCTGCGCGTTGCGCGTCCGGTGTTTCGTTCCAACGGCGGAACCGTCCTGTCGCTGGGTGCCGGCGCGTGGGGCGCGGCCCAGCGTGACGCACACCGTGTCGACATCGGCCCGGCCGCGATCCTGGAGGTACCGCTAGGCAATGCGCCGCGCTTGAGGATCGCGCTCGAATGGCGCCAGCGCGTTGCGGGCGAGGCCCGGCCGGGATCCGGGCCGGCACTGTCGATCGGTGCCGACTATTGATGGCGTCATCGGCGCGAAGCGGGTAGCGCTGCGAGCCGTCATGGACATCTATCTGCCGATCGCAAACCTCTCGGTGAACGCGCTGGTGATGATCGCGCTGGGCGCGGGCGTCGGGCTGCTCTCGGGGATGTTCGGGGTCGGCGGCGGGTTCCTGACCACGCCGCTGCTGATCGTCTACGGCATTCCGCCGACCGTCGCCGCCGCCTCCGCCGCCAGCCAGGTGACGGGTGCGAGCGTCTCGGGAGTGTTCGCGCATTTCCGCCGCGGCGGCGTCGATACGCGGATGGGCACGGTGCTGGTGATCGGCGGTGTGCTCGGCTCATTGTTCGGTGCGTGGCTTTTCCGGCTGCTCCAGCAATGGGGGCAGATCGATACGACGATCGCGATCACCTACGTGCTGCTGCTCGGCTCGATCGGGCTAATGATGCTCAAGGAAGCCGTGGAGGCGGTCTTGATCGCCAAGGGCCACCGCACGGCACGGCCGCGGCGTCGCCGACATCACCCGCTGGTCGCCAGCCTGCCGTTCCGCACCCGCTTCTATGCCTCCGGGCTCTATATTTCGCCGCTCGCGCCGTTGCTGCTCGGCTTCTTCACCGGCATCCTGACGATCCTGCTCGGCGTCGGCGGCGGATTCGTGCTGGTGCCGGCGATGATCTTCCTGCTCGGCATGTCGACGACAGTGGTGGTGGGGACCAGCCTGTTTCAGATTCTGTTCGTCACCGCCGCCGCGACGCTGGTCCATGCGACCACCACGAAAGCCGTGGATATCGTGCTTGCGGGCCTGCTGCTGGTCGGTTCGGTGGCGGGGGCGCAGGTCGGTGCGCGCTTCGCGGCGAAGGCCAGGCCGGAATATCTGCGGCTCGCATTGGCGTTGATGGTACTTCTGGTCGCGGGGCGGATCGCGCTCGGGCTTGGCTGGCGCCCGGACGAGATCTACGCGGTTGAGCTGTCGTGAGGGCGGCGCTGCTGCTCGCGCTCGCCGCGCCGCTGATGATGGCGCAGGCCAAGCCGCTGCTGGTGCCCGACGTGTCGCAGCGGCAGATAGACATCGCCTACAGCTTCACCGGCGCGGAACTGCTGCTGTTCGGCGCAATCATCTATCCCGGCGGACGCCTGCCGGTCGGCGACAAGGGCACCGACGTCGTGGTGGTCGTTAAGGGGCCGACGCAATCGGTAGTGATCCGCGAGAAGGAGAAGGTGGCGGGCATCTGGGTCAACGCCGGGCGGCTGCGCTATCGTTCGGCACCGTCATTCTATGCCGTGGCATCGTCGCGTCCGCTGGGGCGTCTGGTCGACGAGCGGACGCGCGCGATTTACGAACTGGGGCTCGACAGCCTGCAATTGTCGCCCGCCTCCGCCGCCCCGTCGGACGTGCAGGACCGTTTCACCCGCGGCCTGGTCGAGCAGCGGACGCGAACCGGGCTGTTCTACGAAGCGCCGCGGGCGGTGGAGATCACCGACGGCGTGCTTTACCGGGCGCGCGTATCGATCCCCGCTCGCGTGCCGGTGGGGCGCTTCACCGCGGAGACGTTCCTGATTCGCGACGGCCGCGTGCTGGCGGTGGCGGTGCGTGAGATCGATATCCGTAAATCGGGCTTCGAGCGATTCGTAGCGCAGGCCGCGGATCGTCACGAATGGCTGTACGGCGGCGCGGCGGTGCTGTTGTCGGTAGCACTCGGCTGGGGTGCGGGGCGGCTGGCGCGGCGCTGACGGCTCCACCGGTTGTTTACGAAGCCGGTGCTAGAGTCACGTGTCAGACGCCAGAAAGCGCCAACCACATGAACGACATACCAGGCTCGCACGCCTTCGATGCCGCAATCGCCGCCGCCTTTTCGGGCGCGCCGCCACTGCACGATGCGAGCGGCGCGATCGGCTATGTCCGGCAGATCGCCGGTGGTCGGGGCGAACTGATGCTCGACGGGGCGATGCTCGCGGCGCTGCAGGCCGACGCCGATCCGACGCTTGCGATGGCGGGGCAGGTCGGCGGGCAGGTAAAGGCGCGTGTCGGCGCGACCTGGCTGATCGCCACGATCCGCGCGCTAAGCCTGGTGGGCGGGCCGCGTGATCCGGTCGCCGCGGAGGTCGACTTCCTCGGCGAAGGTGATGAGGAGCGACTGACAGGGCGGCTCCACGGGTTCCGCCGCGGGGTCACCCGCTATCCGACGCCGGGGACGGAAGTGTTCGCGGTCGGTGGCAACGATCTCAAGGAAATCTATGCCGCGACCGGACGCGCCGCCATCGAGATCGGCACCGTTCACCCGACCCGCGACGTGCGCGCTTCGCTCTACATCGACGCGATGCTTGGCAAGCATTTCGCGTTGCTCGGCTCGACCGGCACCGGCAAGTCGACCGCCGCGGCGCTGATCCTCCACCGTATCTGCACGCTTGCGCCGCAGGGGCGTGTCGTGATGATCGACCCGCACGGCGAATATGGCGCCGCGTTCGGCAAAGCAGGCGCGCTGTTCGATGTCTCGAATTTGCAGATGCCGTATTGGTTGATGAACTTCGACGAGCATTGCGAGGTGTTCGTCACCTCCGAAGGCACGGCACGGCAAGTTGACGCCGATATCCTCGCCAAATGCCTGCTCGCCGCCAAGGCCAGGAGCCGCGCGGGGCAGGAGATCGCGAAACTTACCGTCGACGCCCCGATTCCATATCTGCTCAGCGACCTGACACAGATCATCCAGCAGGAAATGGGGAAGATGGACCGCGCGGGCGATACCTCGCCTTATCTGCGGCTGAAGAACAAGATCGACGAAGTGCGCGCTGATCCCCGCTACGGCTTCATGTTCTCCGGCATGCTGGTCGGCGACACGATGGCGGCATTCGTGCAACGCATCTTCCGTCTGCCTGGTGAGGGCAAGCCGATCTCGATCATCGACGTGTCGGGCGTACCGAGCGAGATCACGTCAGTGGTGGTCGCGGTGCTGGCGCGGATGGTGTTCGACTTCGCGATCTGGTCGCGCGGCGAGGCGCAGCGGCCAATCCTGCTGGTCTGCGAGGAGGCCCACCGTTACGTCCCCGCCGATCCCGCCGCTCGGGGATCGGTGGCGCAGATCCTCGGCCGGATCGCCAAGGAAGGGCGCAAGTACGGCGTCGCACTGGGGCTGGTGACGCAGCGCCCGTCGGACCTGTCGGAGGGCGTGCTGTCGCAATGCGGTACGATCATCTCGATGCGGCTGAACAACGATCGCGATCAGGCGTTCGTCCGCGCCGCAATGCCCGAAGGCGCGCGTGGCTTCCTCGACGCCCTGCCGGCGCTCCGCAATCGTGAGGCGATCGTCTGCGGCGAGGGCGTCGCGATCCCGATCCGGGTGGCGTTCGACACGCTGGAGGAAGGGCGGCGGCCGGCATCCGATGACCCGATCTTCTCCGAATTGTGGCGGAACACCGGCGGCGAGGAGGAGATGGTTGCCCGCACTGTGCACCGCTGGCGGTCGCAGGGCCGCTAGGTGCGTTCGCCAAGCAGCCGCAAGGTGGCGTGGTCGGGCCCGTCGAACAACGCCTTCAGCGTCTCGGCGACAATCGCCGGGGCGCCGGCACGATCGAACAGTGTCAGGGACGAGCGCAGCTTCATCGCGTCGACCACGCCCATGATCGAATCGGCCGACCGTCCACGATGCGGGCCAAGCGCAGTGACACATTCGAGATAGCGACGGCCGAGTAGCGGATGCGCCAGATAGGCGCGCGCTTCGTCCACATCGCGGATAGCATAATGCCGGGCGGTGGCGCTCTGGCCCAAGCCGGCGACTTGCGGAAAAACGAACCACATCCAGTGGGTGCGCTTGGCGCCCTGCGTCAGTTCGCGGAGTGCGGTGTCGTAAAGGGGCGCCTGAGCGGCGACGAAGCGGGCGAGATCCATCCCTGCCAAACGCGCGGGAGGGTGGAGCCGGTCCGTTCGGTCAGGCCGTGATCGCCGTCACTGCGTCAACGTAGAGCAGAAGTGCCGTGGTGGCGAAGCTGGCGGCGCTGATCAGCAGCGAGCGGGCGAGCGTGGGATAGTGCGACATCGGGCTGGCTCCGGTCAGGCGATCGGGGTGACGGGGACGGCGGCGCTGACCATCACGACGGCGACGGCGACGGCGGCGGCGATCGAGAACAGCGACTGGCGGAGAGCGGCGAAACGGATGGTCATTTGGTGAACTCCTGATGCGTCGGGCCGGTCGATCCGGCCGATGCCAGGTTCACTGCAGGGACCGTGCCAATTGGCTGCCAAGAGGGATCGACGTCGTGTCGCCACAAAACTGGCGCGATCCGCCAGCTGTTTCCGGTAAGCTCCGCCAGATTGCGGCGCGGATTACGATGCGGTGATCGTCCGCGCCCGCCCCTGGTCCTTGGCGCGGTACAAGGCAGCGTCGGCGCGCGCCATCAGCGCGGCGCGTCCCTCGCCCACACGCCCCTCGGCGACGCCGGCGGAAAAGGAGACGGTACCGATCAGTTCGCCGGTTTCGCGCACACGCGGGCGGCGCTCGGCGATCACCTGGCGGATGCGTTCGATCACCTGTGCGGCCTCGTCGAGAGGGGTGTCCTCGAACAGTAGCGCGAACTCCTCGCCGCCATAGCGGGCGACCATCATGCCCTTTTCGGACGCGAGCATCTGCGCGACCATTCGGATCACGCGATCGCCGACCGCATGGCCGAAATTGTCGTTGACGCGCTTGAAGTGGTCGATGTCGCAGATTGCGACGGTGACGGCCGTATCACGATGCAGCGACGCGAAGGTCTCGTCGAAGGCGCGTCGGTTCGGCAGGTCGGTGAGCGGATCGGTGCGTGCCGAGCCGCGTGCCTCGTCGAGCGCGGTGCGCAGTTCCTCGGTCTCGCGCAGCGCGTGGTCGAGCTTCGATTCGGCACGCTGCACGCGCTGGATCATGTCGGTGGTCAGCGCCGCGATTGCCTCGATTCCGGCCTCCGCACCCATGTCCCGCATCGTGTCGGCGGAGCGTTGCAGGTCACGACCGAAGTCGTTTGCCTCGGCATGGACGACGCGCATCGTGTCGTCGAACCCGTCCAGTTGAAGCATCATCCGCTCCATCATCGCCTGATGCGCGTCGGCATCTCCGGTCAGCGGCACATCGTCGCCGTCGTCGTCGCCAACGAGTGGCACGCCAGCGACCGCGCTGCCGCCAAGCGACGCGATGTCATGGGTGGTCAACCGCACGCCGCCATCGGTGATCGCCGCGACGCGCCGGGCGACCAGCCCTTCGCAATTGGCGATCACTTCATAGGCGAAGGCGTAATGCGCCGGTTCCGGGCTGAGGCGGTGGGCGGCGAGGAACGCCCCGATGCGGGCGAACAGCCGGTCTCCCCCGTTCGCTTGCCCGGCATCGACCGCCCTGCTCGCCATCGCCCGTCCCATATTGTCCCCACTTCGATGGGAGCGCTATAATGCGGGAACTCCTAAGATATCCTAAGCACCCGCTTAGTGTCCGGCGAGCCGGGTTACCGCCTCCAGCGAACGCGAGACGTGCTCGGCGGGGTTCATATCGGAATAGACCGAAGCGATCCGGCCGTCGCGGGCGATGACGTAGCTGGTCCGGCTGGTTACCTGCCGCCCCTTGACTTCACGTCCGAGCGCGACGTCGTAGCCCGCGACCACCTTCGGTCCGGCACTGGCCACGGTAAACTTGCCCGCGCACTCGCTGGACGAGAAGCGCTGGAGATCGGGCACGTTGTCGGCGGACATGCCGATCACCGTCGCACCGGCGGCACGGAACGCATCGACCTTCTCGGCAAAGGCGCGCGCCTCCGCATTGCAGCCGCCGGTGAAGGCGGCGGGGAAGAAGTAGAGGACGACCGGCCCGCGCTTCAGCGCATCGGCGAGTCGCACCGGCACCACCTTGCCGGCCATCGCGCCGCGGGTGGAGAAATCGGGCGCCTTCGCACCGGGCGCCAGAGCGGCAAATGCCGGGGTGGCGAGTGTGAGAGCGAGGGTGGCGGCAAGCAGGCGGCGCATCGGGCAATCTCCGGCAGGGACGGTGGCGAACAAGCCTTCGTAGCGGGGGTCGGCGCCGCCAGCCAGCCCGCTCGCGCATCACCGATCGCCGGGCTTCCGCATCGTCCGGCAATCGGGTAGCGCGATGGCCATGCCATCCACCTTGAAATGCGACCTCGCGATCGTCGGCGGCGGCCTGTCCGGCGCGCTGGTCGCGCTGGCGGTGCAAGCGCGGCATCCGGGGCTGGAGGTGCGGCTGATCGACGCTGGCGACGCGATCGGCGGCAATCACTTCTGGTCGTTCTTCGGCGCCGATCTCGACGGCCCGGAGCTGGCGCTGGTGGCGCCGGTGATCGCGCATGGCTGGCCCGATTACGACGTCCGCTTCCCCGGCCATGCGCGGACGCTGGACCAGTCTTACTACACGGTCCGCTCGGCGGCGCTGGACGCGCACGTTCGCGCCATGCTGCCGCGGCGCGCGGTGATGACCGGGCGTAACGTTCTGGCATGCAGCGCGACTGCGGTGGTGCTGGGCGACGGCGACCGGCTGAGTGCTGGCGGGGTGATCGATGCACGGGGTGCGGGCGACCTGTCGTTGCTGAAGGGGGGGTGGCAGAAGTTCGTCGGGCACGAACTGCGCGTCGTCGGCGGGCATGGCGTGACGCGCCCGGTCGTGATGGACGCCACCGTGCCGCAGCTGGACGGCTATCGCTTCGTCTATCTGCTGCCGTTCTCCCCCGACACCTTGCTGGTCGAGGACACCTATTACAGCGATACGCCCGAACTGGACGAGCCGACGCTGGCGACTCGGATCGGCGACTATGCCCGAGAGAGGGGCTGGCACGCCGAAATCGTCCACCGCGAGCGCGGCGTGCTGCCTGTGGTCAGCGGCGGCGACTTCGACGCGTATTGGCGTTCGACCGGCGCGAAGGTCGCCAAGGCCGGGGTGCGCGCCGGGCTGTTCCACCCGACCACCGGCTATTCGCTGCCGGACGCGGCGCGGCTGGCGGTGTTGATCGCGCAACACAGCGATCTTTCGGGCGCGGCGCTGCACGACCTGACTTTTCGCCACGCCGCGCGTTTGTGGCGACAACGAGGTTTTTACCGGATGCTCGATCTCATGCTGTTCAAGGCCGCCAATCCCGACCAGCGCTACCGGGTGCTGGAACGATTCTATCGCTTGTCGCCCGATCTGATCGCGCGCTTCTATGCCGCACACTCGACGACGCTCGACAAGTTGCGGGTGCTTTCGGGGAAACCGCCGGTGCCCGTGGGTCGCGCGATCGCCGCGCTGAGTGGGCGGGCATGATGCCGCCGGCATCCCGGCGCGCGGTCGTCGTCGGCGCCGGGTTCGGTGGGTTGGCGCTGGCGATCCGGCTGCAGTCGGCTGGAGTCGCTACCACGATCGTCGAGTCGCGCGACAAGCCGGGCGGGCGTGCCTATTTCTGGGAGCAGGACGGCTTCACCTTCGACGCCGGGCCGACCGTAATCACCGATCCGGCCTGCCTGGAGGAATTGTGGGCGTTGTCGGGGCAGAAGCTGGCCGACGATGTCACACTGGACGCGGTGCAGCCGTTCTACCGGCTCAACTGGCCGGACGGGACCAACTTCGACTACACCAACGACGATACGATATTGCGCGCCGAGATTGCCAAGCTGAACCCGGCCGATGTGGCCGGCTACGCCAAGTTCCTCGACTATGCCGCGGGTGTCTATCACGAAGGCTATGAAAAGCTCGGTACCGTCGCCTTCCTCGACTTTGCGTCGATGATCAAGGCTGCGCCGGCGCTCGCCAAGTATCAGGCGTGGCGGTCGGTCTACTCGATCGTGTCGAAGTTCGTCGCGGATGAGCGACTCCGGCAGGCATTGTCGTTCCACACGTTGTTGGTCGGGGGCAACCCGATGACGACGAGCGCGATCTATGCGCTGATCCACAAGCTGGAGCGCGACGGCGGCGTATGGTTCGCCCGTGGCGGGACAAACCGGCTGGTGGCCGGCATGGTCGCGCTGTTCGAGCGGCTGGGCGGCACGCTGCGGCTGGCCGACCCGGTGACGCGGATCGAGACGCTGGGCGACCGCGTCACCGCGGTCGAGACCGCAAGCGGGTGGCGCGAGCCCGTGGACATGGTCGCGGCCAACGCCGACATCATGCACGTCTATCGCGATCTGCTGCCCGAATCCGGTGCGGCCCGACGCACGGCGTCGCGGCTGGAGCGCAAGCGCTATTCGCCATCCCTGTTCGTCATCCATTTCGGGGTGAAGGGCACGTGGCCGGGCATCCCCCACCACATGATCCTGTTCGGGCCGCGTTATAAGGGGCTGCTCGACGACATCTACGAGCATGGCGTGCTGAGCGAGGACTTCTCGCTCTATCTCCACCACCCGACGGTGACCGACCCGTCGCTGGCGCCCGAGGGTGATTCGACCTTCTACGTGCTGGCCCCGGTTCCGCACATGGGCAAGTTCACCGGCGACTGGGAGACGGTGCGCCCGATCCTGGAGAAACGCATCCTCGACGAAGTGGGGCGGCGCTTGATCCCGGACATCCACGATCGGATCGTCACCAAGTTCAGCTACGCACCGACCGACTTCGCGCACGATCTGAATGCGCATCTCGGCAGCGCCTTCTCGCTGGAGCCGATCCTGACCCAGAGCGCGTATTTTCGCGTGCACAACCGCGACGATGCGATCCCGAACCTGTATTTCGTGGGCGCGGGGACGCATCCGGGGGCGGGGATCCCCGGCGTCGTCGGCAGCGCGAAGGCGACTGCGGCGCTGATGCTGGAGGGCTGAGGCAAGCCGTGGTATTTCGGTGGCGCGTGTAGACCGCCCGGCGCCGTTCAGTGGACGCGGGGCAAAGGGGTAGTACTGATGAGCCACCTTTTGCTTCAACCAAAGCATGGCAACCTGGTCAGCCGCCGAGCATCCTTGTCGCCGCAATATGGCGATCGATCGATCCGCGTGCGCTGACGAGGCATATTGCGGAACCGCAGCAGGAACGTGGTGAGCGCCCTTCATGCTTGCGCTGTTTGCGGGATCGCTCCCGTACAGCAGATCCTCTTCGCGATGCTGTCCAGGACGGGGCCGAGCGCGGCGACGGCGACGGGGTCGCGGCATTGTCGAGACGCGATCAGTCAACGAACGCTGTTGACAGTCGGAAAGCGGGATTATCCGACACGCCGATGGCGCGCTGCCCTATTCCGACACTCGCCGGGCACGCCAGTCGGCCGTTCTACCGCGGCCTCGATCGCACCAAGGCCTTGTATGTCGTCCCACGCGCCGATGTGACATGAAGGCCATTCGATGCGGCTGAAATAATCGAGGGGGGGGCGCTACGCGACCCACCCCTCCCCGCGCTACTCTGCCGCCGGCAGATACACCTCGCCGCCCTTCGCCTTGAACCGCTCGCTCATCTCCGCCATTCCGGCCTCCGCTGCCTCGGCAGCGACGAACGTCTCGACCGGCGCGTTCTGCTTCGCCGCGAAGTCGCGGACTTCCTGCGTGATCTTCATCGAGCAGAATTTCGGCCCGCACATCGAGCAGAAATGCGCGGTCTTGGCGCCCTCGGCCGGCAACGTCTGATCGTGGTACGATTCGGCCGTGTCGGGATCGAGCGACAGGTTGAACTGGTCGCGCCAGCGGAATTCGAAGCGTGCTCGCGACAGGGCGTCGTCGCGCATCTTCGCGGCCGGGTGGCCCTTGGCGAGATCGGCGGCGTGGGCGGCGAGCTTGTAGGTGACCACGCCCACCTTCACGTCGTCGCGGTCCGGCAGGCCGAGATGCTCTTTCGGGGTGACGTAACAGAGCATCGCGGTGCCGTACCAACCGATCATCGCTGCGCCGATGCCGCTGGTGATGTGGTCGTAGCCGGGCGCGATATCGGTGGTGAGCGGCCCCAGCGTGTAGAAGGGGGCCTCGCCGCACGCCTCCAGCTGCTTTTCCATGTTCTGCTTGATCTTGTGCATCGGCACGTGGCCGGGGCCCTCGATCATCACCTGCACGTCCTGTTCCCAGGCGCGCTTGGTCAGTTCGCCCAGCGTGTAGAGCTCAGCGAACTGTGCCTCGTCATTGGCGTCCGCGATGCTCCCGGGGCGCAGCCCGTCGCCCAGCGAATAGGCGATGTCATACGCCTTCATGATCTCGGTGATCTCGTCGAAGCGTTCGTAAAGGAACGACTCCTTGTGGTGGCTGAGACACCATTTCGCCATGATCGAGCCGCCGCGGCTGACGATGCCGGTCACACGCTTGGCGGTGAGCGGCACGTACGGCAGGCGAACGCCGGCGTGGATCGTGAAGTAATCGACCCCCTGCTCGGCCTGCTCGATCAGCGTGTCGCGGAAAATCTCCCACGTCAGCTCCTCGGCGATGCCGCCGACCTTCTCCAGCGCCTGGTAAATCGGGACGGTGCCGATCGGCACCGGCGAGTTGCGGATGATCCATTCGCGGGTGTCGTGGATGTTGCGGCCGGTCGACAGGTCCATGACCGTATCCGCGCCCCAGCGGATCGACCAGACCAGCTTGTCGACCTCGGCAGCGACGTTGCTGGCGACCGCGCTGTTGCCGATGTTGGCATTGATCTTCACGAGGAAGTTGCGGCCGATCGCCATCGGTTCGGATTCGGGGTGGTTGATGTTGTTCGGGATGATCGCCCGGCCGCGCGCGACCTCGTCGCGGACGAACTCCGGCGTCACGAAGTCGGGAATTTCCGCGCCGAAGCTCTCTCCGTCGCGAATATAGTCGCGCAGCATTTCGCGCCCGAGATTCTCGCGGGTCGCGACATATTCCATCTCGGGCGTGACGATACCGCGACGGGCGTAGTGCATCTGGCTGACGTTCGCGCCCGCCTTCGCGCGCAGCGGGCGACGGTTGATGTTCGGGAACGGCTGCACGCCGCCCGAGCGGTCGGGGCCGAGCTGGCCATTGTCTTCCGGGCGAAGCTCGCGGGCGCCATACGCCTCCACGTCGCCGCGGCCGATGATCCAGTCGCGGCGCAACGCGGGCAGGCCGGCCATGATGTCGATCCGCACGGCGGGATCGGTATAGGGACCCGACGTGTCGTAGACGTTGAGCGGCGGTTCTCCGCACGATGGATCGAGATCGATCGCGCGCATTGCGACGTTCAGCGGCCCGACGTGGATCTTGCGCGAGCCCCGGATCGGGCCGGTGGTGACACCGATTTCGGTGCGGGCGGGAATATCGGCCATCGATCGTCTCTCCATCTACGGGAGGAAGACGAGGGTCCGGGGACGCCGCATCCACTCCCTACGCCGGTGTCAGCCGGATCAGGTTCGGCGGGTCGAGGACTGCGGCCCTCCTCTCAACCGCAGCATCGGCGGTCCCCCGGGGAAGCGGCCGGTATAGGCGCGTCGGCATCGCAGCACCAACGAAAAAGGCCGCATCCGCAATCACGGACGCGGCCTTTGTTCGCTCGGTCGTGCGATCAGCCGTTGGCGCCGCTGCTGCGCAGCGCGTCGATCGAATTGTTGGTGCCGGCCGGGAAGAACCCGCCGCTGACCGCCGCCGCCTTGTTGAGGTAAACGATGTTGTGCACCTGCGTCGGCGAGCGGCTGTACGCGATGCCGTTGCTGTCGGCGGGCACGATATTCGCGACCTGCGCGCCGTTCACCGTGCGGGTGATGCCCTCGTCCAGCTCGTTCAGGTTGGGGAGCTTGTCAGTGCCGACACCGTCGAGGCTGTCGCGCGCGTTGGAGATCGCGTTGGCGCCGGTGATCGCCTTCGATGTAGTTGGTGACAGCAGGCCGAGCCGGTAGAGTTCGGCGCGGATCAGGCCGGCGTGATACGCCTCTGCGGCGAGGATGCCGGCCGCTGCCTCCAGATAGATCGCGCTGCCGATCAGCGGCGATGCGCCCTTGTAGGCCGTGACGCCGACGTCCTCGAACAGGAAAGCGGCGAGCAGGAAGTTTTCGTCGCTTTCGTACGGGTCGAAGGTCCCGGTCGCGCCGACGATCCCCGCCGCACGTGCCGCCTGGGTGAAGGCGCCGTTCGCGCCGCCGTCGATGTTGATCGCGGGCTGGTTGATGACCAGCGTCGACCCGGCGGCGGTGATGACGGCACGCAGCGCGTTGACGTGCGCGATCTCGTCGCCGGCGATCTCGCGCGCATAGCTGGCGATGATCGGATCGCTGAAGTTAACCTTCCGACCGCCGGTGACCGCCCCCAGCGCGCCGACGCTGCCGGTGGTGCTGGCGGTGGGCAGGGCCTGACCGAAGGCGGCAGCCGAGTAGAATTGCGCTTCGAGATATTCGAGGTTCAGCGCGAGTTGCAGGATGCCGATGTCGGTGGAGACCCCGGAGGTTGGGGTCGCGGTCGGGGTGGGTGACGGCGTCGGGCTGGGGCTTGTGCTGTTATCGTCGCTGCTGCCGCACGCGGACAGCAAGGCGAGGCCGCCGGCAGTCGCGGCGCCGGCACCGGCGAGCTTCAGGAAGCGGCGGCGCTCGGCGCGGCGAACCTCGGCAAGCTCGAGCGCGGCGAAAATGGAATCCTTGATCATGGCATCATTCCCTTGTGCGGGGCGGGTGGGGCGGGACGGGGACGGGGGGTGGCCGCCCGCGTCAGCTCGCCGCCGCGCTCGTCTTGATGTTGCCGTTGACCCCGGCCGGGAAGAATCCGCCGCTGCTGACCGCCGCCCCGTTGAGGTAGACGATGTTGAGCACCTGTGCGGGCGAGCGGCTGAAGGCGATGCCGTTCGAGTTGAGCGGCACGATGTTCGATACCGGCGCGAGCGGGTCGGTGTTGTTAGGCGCAATGCCCTGGTCGTCGCTGGGGGCGATGCCACGCACCAGATCCACGGCCGGGTTGCCGTCGAGACGGTCGCGTGCCGCCGAAATAGCGGTCGTCGCCTCGATCAGTTGCAGCGACGGGGTCGCAATGCCCTTGCGATACAGCACCGAGCGGACGATCGCGGCGTGATACGCCTCCACCGCGAGGATGCCGGCCGCAGCCTCCAGATACAGCTTGTTGTTGATGAGCGCGGGCGCCGCCCCCTTGTAGGCGGTGACGCCGACGTCCTCGAACAGATACGCGCCGAGCAGGAAATCCTCATCCGAGGCATAGGGGTCGAAGCTGGCCGGGAGCCCGGCGGCGCTGGCCGCGGCGCTAAACGCCTTGGTGCTCAGGTCGATCGCAGGCTGTGCGAGCACCGTCGTGCTGGTGAACTGGTTGCGCAGGAAGCGGACGTGCGCCAGCTCGTCCTGGTAGATCTCGTTGGCATATTGCTGGACGACCGGATCCTTGAACGTGACGGCACGCCCGCCGGTCGCCGTACCCGCGGTGCCGAACGCGCCGGCGGTGTCGGCACTGGCGAGGGCTGCACCCGTCACCGCGAAGGCGTAATAATTCGCCTCCAGATATTCGAGGTTCAACGCGAAGTTCAGGATGTCCGCTTCGGTAAAGGTCGCGGTGGGCGACGGCGTCGGCGACGGCGTGGTCTGCGCCTGCGCGGCGTTCGACAGCACCGCGGCCCCGGCGGCGGCGCCGAGTACGCCGGTGAAGAAAGTGCGACGAGAATCGCGGCGTCGCACGCGTGCGTCGAGCGTTTCGATCAGCTGCTCGCTATCCGTCATGGCAGGCTCATCCCTCAAGTTTGTTTTCGCGCCGACTGGCTGGCATAAACGAGCAATAGGCCCGCCGGGTACGGCGGCGGAATAGGAAGGATGCGCGGCTTGGGCAAATTTCTTTACGATATCGCCGCGTGAACGCTGCCGGTTTGGAGGCCGACGGTGGTCGCGCCGCGCTGGTCCGTGCATTGCTGCACACGGCGATGGAGGACCGTGCGGCCTTCCAACAGCTTTATCGCATGACGTCCGCGAAGCTGTTCGGCATCTGCCTGCGTATCTGCGGGGAGCGGCAGGCAGCGGAGGATGTGTTGCAGGACGTCTACGTCCAGGTGTGGCGGCGCGCGGGCGCCTATGAGCCGGGGCGCGCGAGCCCGATCACCTGGCTGGCGACGATCGCCCGCAACCGTGCGCTCGATTGGCGCCGCGCGCATGCGCGTACGCCGCAAGGCGCGGATGCGGAGCTGCCCGAGATCGCCGATCCCGCACCGGACGCAGAGGCCGAATTGATCGATGCCGACGAGGCGGCGCGAGTGCGGGCCTGTCTGGAAGAGCTGGAGGCGCGGCAACGCAATGCGGTGCGCACCGCCTTCTACGAGGGCGTGACCTATGCCGAGCTTGCGGCGCGCGAATCGGTGCCGCTGGCGACGATGAAGAGCATGGTGAGACGGGCGCTGATCCGGTTGCGGGGGTGCTTGTCCGATGACGTCTGAGGATCGCGCACTCGCCGCCGAGCTGGTGCTCGGATTGCTCGACGCGAGCGAACATGCCGCTGCCCGCGCGCGTCTGCTGACCGACCGCGATTTCGCGGTGGAGGTTGCCTATTGGCAGGCATGGCTGATGCCGCTGGTGCATGCCGCGCCCGACGTGGCGCCACCTGATACGCTGGAACCCAAGGTGATGGCCGCGATCGAGGGCGATGTCCCGGGTGCCGCCACGCGACGTGGCGGGTGGCGTGGGCTGGCGTTCGCGGTTGTCGCAGCGGCGGCCGCCATCGTGGCGCTGCTCCTCGGGCCGCTGCATACGCCGACTCCGGTCCCGCCACCACGTAGCGCGGTGTCGGCGCCGTTGCTCGCTGCGCTTGCAGTACCGGCGGACCAGCAGGCCACGGGCCGGGCCGCGCTGGCGGCGGCGGTGGACGCGGGGGCAGGGGTTGTTCGGGTGTCGCCGGTCGCGGCGGTGCCGTCGCGACGGGCGGCCGAGCTGTGGGCGATCGGGGCCGATGGCGCGGCGCCGGTGTCGCTTGGCCTGCTCGCCGCGAACGGTTCGACCCGGATCGCAGTGCCCGTGGCGGCGCGGCGATTGTTGCGTGCAGGGACGACGCTGGCGGTGTCGATCGAGCCGGTCGGGGGATCGATGACGGGTGCGCCAACCGGTCCGGTGGTGGCCGCGGGTGTGATCGCGGCTGCTGGATGAGAGGGTGATCGATCGGGACGGCGGCAGGGTGCCGCCTCCCGGTCGTGGCGGTGTACGCGCCACTCGCAGGCTTGGTGCGGATCGACAATCATCGCCCACCTTCGCCTATCATCACCCTCGCCTTGAGCGAGGATGACGGGCAATGGATTATTCGGTCACGAGCCGGTAACTTCGATGTCGAACCGAAAGTCGAAGACTACGGGGAGGTCGTACCGGCGATGTGCCGCTTTCGCCGAGGCCGAGGCGGCAAACCGCGTCGGCGGTCTGGGCTCACGCCCGCCGGGCGAGCTCGGGCGTGTCCCGACGCAGCATGCGCCGGGACGCCTAGCGACTAGAAGGTGTAGCCGATGCCCAGCGCCGCCAGCCACTGGCTGCGCGAACCCGCCACAGACACCACCGGCGAATCACCGAAGTCGTTCAACATCTTCTTGTAGGTGACGCCGCCGATCGCCTTCCACCCCTTCAACAGGTTGCCGCTCAGCGAATACGTGCCGGCGATCCCCGCGGTCCAATGTTTCCACCCGCCGCGCGTGCGGAACTGCGGCAGACCGCTGGCCAGCGCCTGCGCGCCGTCGACGTCGAAATAGGAACGCGCGAACCTGCGCTCGACGCGCTCGGCCGATGCGAACAGGCCGACGCCCGCCTTCAGGCTGAGCGGCGTGAAGTAATTGACCGACGGACTCCAGATTCCGCTGTCGTGGACGCCGTTCACGTCGTGGCGGTAGCTGACCGAGGCGGACAGCTTGTCATACGGGCTGGTGAGCACCCCGGTCTTGCCGATGCCGACGTAGCCGCCCAGTTCGATCGCGGTGCCACGCTCGCCCAGTGCGCGGACGCGGCGGTCGTCGATCGCATTGTTGTTGGTACGGTTGAAGTTGATGACGCCGACCGGACCGGCCTGCAGATCCCACGACGGCCCGCTCGGATTCGGGATCAGGTCGATCGAGGCCCGGTTGCCGAGAATCTGGAACGCGAAATTGTGGAAGGAGCCGATCGCCGCCGGCCCGGGCACGAAGCGGTAATCGTTCGAACCCTCGTAATCCGGCAGATAGGCTGCGGCGACCGCGACGGTTGCGGTGTCGCCGACCAGCATTGGATCAGGCGTCGGATTCGGCTCGGCCGGGATTGACGCGCTTTGCGCCAGCGCCGGGATGGATAGGCAGGCGAAGGCGGCGGCAGCAAGCGAGCGAAGCGCAATACGGGTAACGTTCACGTAGATTCCCTTTCGATACGGTCGTGCAACCGTCCTCCAGGTATTTCGCTCCACCTTATCGATGTTAGAGGATGTAACGCATCCGGACCTGTTGCTCTTCGGCATCAGTGGCGAGCGTGAAGCGCGCCGCGGCAAAGCGCGGCGGCCCGAAGCGTATCGCGGGATTGCGCGAGAAGCCGAAGCCTTCCTTCGGAATGCCCGCGAACGTATCCAGCTTCTTGTTGTCGTTCTCGTCGTGAATCACTGCGACAGCATAGTCGCCGCGTGGCAACGCGGTGAAGCGGATGCTGTGCTGATCGGCGGGGACCGAGCGCGTCACAGCATCGCGATCGTCGACGCAATTGGGGAAGTTGGCGGGATCAGCCGTCAGGCAGATTCGGATCATGCCCTTCGCTGAACGCAGCTGCGCGATGTCGACCTGCAACGCCCCCACCGGAGCCGCGCCAATCAGCGGCACCGCCAGCAGAGCCAGCGCCATGGCTCCCAGCCGCTTGCGCCCGTTGTGCCCGGGCATGCGCGCGCGCAAAATCCCCAAGACCGGCGTCGGTGCCGCACAGCCGGTCCCAGAAGCGGAAATATAGGCCATAATTACATCCGTACCGTTCATGGTGCCGCTGGTGATGGCTGGCCGTGATCAGCCAGCCGCCTACCCTGCCCCCCCACATGAAGCGGGGGAAGATCTCCCACCCCATGTGATTGGTTACACCCATAACCGTCATGATCGTCAGCACCATCCCGAGCGCGGCGACATGGATCGGAATCACGAAGACCAGTAGCGGAATGGCAACAGCCCCGGTCAGTGCCTCGATCGGGTGGAAGGCCATTGCCGCCCAGGCAGTCGGCGGTCGGCTGGCATGGTGCACGGCATGCGCCAGCTTGAAGACGCGCGGGCGGTGCATCCAGCGATGCGTCCAGTAGAACCAGGTGTCGTGCGCCAGCAGGTAAAGCAGCACCGAAACCGGCAGATACCATAGCGGCCAGGCGTGCGCGTCGTCGTAGATCCGCGTCCAGCCGCGGTTCTGCCAGCCCCAGGCGACGACCCCCGCCGGCGTGCCGTAGATGAACGCCGAGGCGAGGCTCCACGCGATCTCGCGGCGGATCTGCGGGTCCAGCCCGGCGTAGAGCCGCGGATGGCGCAGCCGCGTGGCGAGCGCGAAGCCGCCGCTGGCGGCGAGGTAGCGCACGCCGACGATGGCGCTCATCGCCAGCGCGGACAGGAGGATGGCGATTACGGCGGACATGGTATGCCTTCTAGCCTGTTGGCGGCGCAGGCGATAGGCAGGTATCATGCCCGTACGCCCCGCAGACATCGCCCTCGCTCATCGCCTCGCCGACGCCGCCGGCGCGGTGATCCGTCCCTATTTCCGCCAGCCGGCCGGGCTGGAGCTGAAGGCCGACCGCTCGCCCGTCACCCGCGCAGACCGCGAGGCGGAGGAGGCGATGCGCCGGCTGCTGGACGCGGAATGTCCGGCCGACGGGGTGGTCGGGGAGGAGCATGGCACGAAAGACGGCGTGACGGGCCGGCAATGGGTGCTGGACCCGATCGACGGGACTCGCAGCTTCACCGCCGGGCGCGCGATCTTCGGCACGTTGATCGCACTGGTCGAGGACGGCTGGCCGGTGCTGGGGATCATCGACCAGCCTGTGCAGCGCGAGCGCTGGACAGGGGTGGCGGGCCGACCGACGCTGCTGAACGACGCGCCGGTGCGGACGCGGGCGTGCGCCGCGCTGGACGGGGCGATCGTCGCGACGACCAGTCCGCATCTGTTCGAGGAAGCGGACGTACCGCACTTCATGGCGTTGGTGACGGCGGCGAGCGGCGGCGCGGCGCGGCAAGGGCCGGTATATGGAGGTGACTGCTACAATTATGGGCTGCTGGCGAGCGGGTTCCTCGACATCGTCTGTGAGTCCGGGTTGCAACTCTACGACTTCGCGGCGCTGGCGCCGATCGTTGAGGGCGCGGGCGGGCGAATGTGCGACTGGAACGGCGATCCGCTGACCGCCGCAAGCGCGGGACATGTGCTGGCGATCGGCGACCCGGCGCGGACCGATGATGTTCTGGAGGCGCTGCGCAGCGTCGCGGGGCACGATCACCACGACCATTGAGGATGGTGACGTGGTCGGGGGGTGTGACCTGCTTGGCTGATGCTGATCTACGGCGAAGAGGGGAGCGATCCTTTTCGTGATGGTCCGCTCCGGCACGGGCACTGCAGCTCGTGATGCCGAACCATCGGGACACGCGGCGTCGCAAGTCAGCGAGCGACCTTAAAGTCTTCGAATCCGGCTATTAACGGGAACGGAAATCCGCTTGTCTGAGGGTTGAGATGGCCTGTTCCTGGCATCCTGGACGTATCCACGTCGCCTGCGATCTCAATGTCCGCAAGCCGCGTCGGTCGTGCGTGATGCGAAGCCGTTGATATAAGAACGGATATGCGGTTGGCGGCGGCTTCGGCCCATTCGGGCCGGGGCACGCGGCGCCGGTGCTCACGGCTTTGACAGCGTGAACCGGTCGATGTCGAGCCACCCGCCCTTTTCGGCGGGATTGTAGCAGGATAGCGCGAACTGGACGCCCTGGAAGGTGCCGGTCTGCCAGTCGAAGACCAGCGGCACCGCACCACCGACGGCGGTGAAGCGGCGGCCGTCCTCGCTGTAGGACAGCAACGCGGTCTTCGCGGGGAAGTCCATGTCGGTGCGCAGCCACAGACGGGTGCCGCGAAAGGAGCGTCCGGGCTCACGAATTTCGACATTCGGACCGTTTTTTCGATCCTCGGTGACACGCATGGTGAGCAAATTCGCACCACCCGCGACCGACAGCTGCGCGCTGAACTTGCCGAGCGTGCCGAAGCCGCAGATGTCGCCGCGCTTGAGGCCGCGGGTGTCGATCAACACCTCGCCACGGGCACGCGGCGCCTGGCCTTTCTGCACGAGCGTGTTCCGCGCCCACCAGAATTGCGTGCCGGGCGCGGCGTGGAGGCGGAGCCAGCCGGGCCGCTCCGTGAGCGACCAGTGGCGTGCGAGCGGATCGTGGTTCCACTGCCATTGCCGTCCGAGCGTGGGGCGCGCGAAATCGTCGCTGGCCGGCGGCTCGACGAAAGGCTGCCCGGCGATCGGCTTGCGCGCGACGTCGGGCACGCGGCCGGGCGCATCCGGGGTACCCCAGACCGGCCAGTCGTCGCGCCAGAAGATCGGGCTGATGTTGGTCACGCGCCCGATCGCGCCGGCATCGCGCATCACGAAGCCGTACCAGCCGCCCCCGGCGCTCCCGGCAGGCAGATCGACGATCGCGCCCTGATGCCCGCCGGTGGTGTCGTCGATCTGCGCGCGCGTTTCCCACGGGCCGGTCAGCGCGCGCGAACGTGAGACGGTGAGCGCGAGTTTGCCGGGGATGGCGTTGAAGAGGTAGTAATAGCCGGCGCGCTTGATGAGCTTCGAGCCCTCCGCGCCCTTGTTGTAGTGGATGACGCGCGACGCGGTGATCCGTGTCACGTCGTGGTCGAGGGTGTGGAGCGTGATCGTCCCGTCGCTGCCGATCGACGTGGCGAGATAGGCCGCGCCGTCGTCGTCGAAGAACAACGCCGGATCGAAGGCGGCGCGATCGAGCGAGACGTAGCGCCACGGTCCCCTGGGATCGCGCGCGCTGTAGATGCGGGTGTGCTGCCCGACGGGAGTGACCGCGACGTAGAAGATGCCGTCGCGATGACGCAGGCTGGGGGCGTAGATGCCGTGGCGGTACGAGCCGCCGTGCCGCGCATCGAACGGCGGCTCGCCATCCAGCCGCGGGATCAGGTGCGAGAGGATGTCCCAGTTCACGAGATCGCGCGAGTGCAGCAGCGTGAGGCCGGGGACGTTGGCGAACGTGGTGCTGGCGAAATAGAAGTCGCGGCCGACGCGAATGATGTCGGGATCGGGATAATCCGCGTTGAGCGGGGGATTGGCGTAGCTGCCGTCCCCACGGTCGCTGCGCCAAACCTGTGCCTCCACCGCCACCGCGCCGGCAATCAGCGCGACCGTGGCAAGAATGCCGCGTGTGGCGGATCGCGTATACCGACTGTCTGCCCGAACGCGCATTCGCTGCCCTCCCAAACCCCAACAGGCATCCGAGACCCGATGGCCCTCAAAAAACCGGCGCAGGTGAAACGCCTGGACACTGATGAAAATTGCTGTGCTGTTTGTGCCACACATGTTGCGCGTCAGCGTCGATATAGACCTTATTCTTGATTGACAGCGGCTTACCCCCTGATAGCGATATCACCAAGCGCGCAGCAGAGCGTGAATGATAACGCGGCGAACGGGCCGCGAAAAACTGGAGGGGATTATGAAGGGAAGCCAAATTCTCGGCGCGCTCGCGCGCTCGTCGTCGGTGTGGGCGCTGGCCGTCAGCGTCGGCGTGACCGGCGTGGCCGGCGCGCAGACCGCCACCGGCGGCACGACCGCGAGCCCGACCAACGCCCAGCCGGGCGCCACCACGCTCGCGCAGGACACCGCGACCCCGACCACGGCCGTGGGCGAGGACAGCGCCGGGGGTGACGACATCGTCGTTACCGGCGTGCGCGCCAGCCTCGACCGCGCGATCGCGATCAAGCGCGACTCGCCGGGCGTCGTCGACGCGATCAGCGCGGAGGATATCGGCAAGTTCCCCGACACCAACCTCGCCGAATCGTTGCAGCGGATCACCGGCGTCTCGATCAACCGCGTGAACGGCGAAGGTTCGCAGGTCTCTGTCCGCGGCTTCTCGGGCGGGTTCAACCTGGTGACGATCAACGGGCGTCAGCTGCCCGCGACCAACATCGACACCAGCGGCGGCAATCTGTTCGCACGCGGCGCGGGCCGCTCGTTCGACTTCCAGAACATCGCCTCGGAAGGCGTCAGCGGGCTGGAGGTCTACAAGACGGGACGCGCCTCGGTGCCGACCGGCGGCATCGGCGCCACGATCAACATCGATACGCGCAAGCCGCTCGACTCGCGTGAGAGCGGCATGACCGGCTCGATCGGCGCCAAGGCGCTGTACGACACGTCGGTAGAAAAGTCCGAGGACAGCAAGCACCGCGTGACCCCGGAAGTGTCGGGGCTGCTCAACTACAAGAACGACGAAGGCACGTTCGGCGCGGCGGTGTTCGGCAGCTACCAGCTGCGTTACTCGGCGTCGGCGCAGTCGAACCCGAACTACTGGAACGTCGTTCCGACCGCGGACTTCTTCAATCCCGGCACGTTCATCAACTCGACCACGGTCATCGACGGCACGCGTCCGACCGCGCCGTACGTGCTGGTGCCGAACGACAGCCGCTACCAGTTCTCGGAAAACCGCCGCGAGCGCATCAACTTCCAGGGCGTGTTGCAGTTCAAGCCGACCGACACCCTGGAATTCACGGTCGACAGCCTGTTCGCGCAAAACCGCCTGCGTGAGCAGCGCAGCGAGCAGACGAACTGGTTCAACCGCCCGTTCAGCGAAGTGCGTTTCGACGACAACCCGAACATGGCGACCGCGATCTTCCTGCGCGATTACCTGCCGAACGGCCCGAAGGACGAAGGCTTCGAGCAGCAGCAGGCGGCGACCAAGGCACGGCTGGGATCGGTCGGCCTGAACGCCAAGTGGGAGTTCATGCCCAACCTGACGTTGACCGTCGACGGGCACCATTCGGTGTCGACCTCGTCGCCGGACAACCCCAACGGCACCACCGCGACGACGGTGGCGCTGGGCGCGCCGGTGATCCAGGGCCACTCGCTCGACTTCAGCACCGGCTTCCCGCAGCAGGCGCAGGTCATCAACGACTGCTATCGCGCGACGCCAACGTCGATCGCCAGCGGCAATTGCAACGGCGTGCTCGACATCGGCGACCTGGGCTCCGCCCCGGCGCGCACGATCATCTCGCGCCAGCGGCAGCAGATCGACCAGCTGCAGGCGCGGCTCGGCTGGGATCTGGGCGGCGGCAGCCGCTTCGATGCCGGTGGTTCGTACACCGACTCGAAGATGCATTCGACGCAGACGCAGACGCAGCAGACGCTGGGCGACTGGGGCCTGCAAAATCCGGGCATCATCTCGCAGCTGGCACCGGAGCTGGTCCAGCAATATTGCCTGACCTGCAAGTTCGACCACTTCAACCCGGCGTCGGAAGGCCAGTCGCTGATCGCGTTCCGCGGCAATGCGATCGACCTCTACAACGTGCTGAGCCCCTATTACACCGGGCTGGGCCAGCCGCCGGCACCGTCGGCCCCCGCCGACGACACCGTCCGCGAAAAGATCTGGGCGGTGTTCGGCCAGTTCACGTGGAACGGCGAAGTCGCAGGCAAGCCGGCGAACCTCGTCATCGGCGCACGGTACGAGCAGACGCGGGTCCAGTCGGACGCGGTGCAGACCTACAACAACATCGTCTGGACGGCCGACAACGACTTCCGCGGCGATTCGAGCGGGGTGTTCACGAGCCGACGCCAGCGCGGCAATTACGAGAACCTGTTGCCGGCGGTCGATTTCAGCATCGAGCCGATCACCAACGTGAAGGCGCGCGTCTCGTTCAGCCGCACGCTCGCACGGCCCGACTACGGCAACCTGTTCGCGACCGAATCGGCGGGTGCGCCGGGCCGTCCGACCGCGCTGGGCGGCATCCCGACCGGCAACAAGGGCAATGCCAACCTGCTGCCGCTGCTGTCGGATAACTTCGACGTGTCGCTGGAGTGGTATTACAAGCCGTCCAGCTTCGTCTCGATCGGGTTCTTCGACAAGCGGGTCGCCAACTTCCTGGGCACCGGGGTCATCAACCAGAACCTGTTCGGGTTGCGCGACCCCAGCTCCGGCGCGGCCGGATCGCGTTCCGGCACGGCGGCGGCATACCTGCGTGGCGCCGGACGCGACCTGAGCGACGTGAATCTGTTCAGCTACACGGCGTTGCTGGTGCAGAACAACGGCAATCAGGCGGCGGCGACCTCGCAGTTCGAGGCGAATTACGTCACCGGCCCGAATGGCGGCGGCGCACTCAACCAGTCGTTCGTCAACAGCCTGCTGGCGGCGGTCGACATCGCCTCCGATCCGAACGATCCGCTGTTCAACTTCTCGGTCTCGCAGCCGATCAACAACCGCGAGGGCAAGATCCACGGCTTCGAACTGGCGTGGACGAACTTCTTCGGGAACACCGGCTTCGGTTTCGCGGGGTCGTTCACGAAGGTGAGCGGTGACGTGAACGTCGATCCGTACGCGGACCCGACGGTCAACATCTTCGCGCTGACCGGATTGGGCAACAGCGCGAACGCCACCGGCATCTACGACAAGAACGGCCTGTCGGCGCGTGTCGCGTACAACTGGCGCGACAAGTACCTGGTCGCGACCAACCAGGGCGGCAACCGCAACCCGTTGTTCGTGGCGCCGTTCGGCACGCTGGACGTCAACATCAGCTACGACGTGAACGACCATGTCGCGGTCACGCTGGAAGGGATCAACCTGACCAGCGAGAGCGTGAAGACCTATGGCCGTACCGAGCGTAACCTGGTGCTGGCGCAGGAATTGAAGCCGCGTTTCCTGCTGGGCGCGCGCTATCGCTTCTGAGGCGCGGGCGACACGCCGGCGATTACCGGAGGGCCACCGCTTGCGGTGGCCCTTTGCGTTTGGAAGAATGATCCGATGACCTTCGTCCCACTCGACAATGTCGATCACCACGCGCTGACCGTCGCGGTGCGCGCCGGCGCCGAATTCGGCGACCACGCGAACCTGCTGCCGATCGTGCCGGCCGAATTCGAGGAGGCGCAGCGCGACCTGCCGATCGTCTTTCGCCGCGGCGGCGACGGGATCGCGGCCTTCGTGCTGCTCGGCTTCGATCGCGGCGAGAATTTGTTCGTCGCGGATGGGCAGTGGACGACCCGCTATGTGCCCGCGGTGCAGCGGCGCGGGCCGTTCGCGCTGGCGCGGTCGGCGACCGGCGAGGAGGCGATCGAGGTCGATCTCGACGATGCGCGGGTCGGGGCGGCGGACGGGTTGCCGCTGTTCCGCGATCATGGCGGCGACGCGCCGTATCTGGAGCATGTCACCGCGGCGTTGCGGCTGCTGCGCGACGGGCAGGCGAGCGCGGCCGCGATCCATGCCGATCTTGCGGCGGCGGGGCTGCTGCGCGACGTGACGCTGCGCATCGATCTGGGCGACGCCGGGGGATATGAACTGACCGACCTGCTGACGATCGATCAGGCGGCTCTGGCGGGATTGTCGGGCGCGGTGTTGGAGCGGCTGCACGGCAACGGCCTGTTGCGTGCGGCGACGATGGCGGCGGCGTCGCTGGGGAATATCGAGCGGCTGATCGAGTTGAAGACGCTGCGGGTGGCGGGGTGAGCGCGGCGATCACCGACGTGCGCGCGCGCGAGATCGCGGCGGACGATCCGGCGGCGCGCGACCTTCCCGCGCTGGTCGCGGGCGGGCAGCCGGTGGTGGTGCGCGGGCTGGCCGCGGACTGGCCGCTGGTGGTGGCGGGGCAGGCGGGGCCGAAGGTGGCGGTCGATTACCTGCTGCGCTTCTACGGCGGGCGACCGGGGGCGGGCTATACCGCGGCGGCGGACCGGGGCGGGCGGTATTTCTACGACGAGACGCTGACGCGGCTCGATTTCGCGGCGGAGCGGGTCGCCCTCGACGATTACCTGGCACGGATGCTGGCGTCGCTGGAGGAGGTGGGCGCGCCGTCCTTCTACATCGGCTCGACCGACCTCGACCAATTCTTCCCCGGCATGACCGGCGAAAACCCGCTGCCGCACGCCGATGTTGCGCGCGTGCTGCGCAGCATCTGGATCGGGACACGGACGATCGCGTCGGCGCATTACGACATGTCGAACAACATCGCGGTATGCGCGGTCGGGCGGCGGCGGTTCACGTTGTTCCCGCCCGAACAGGTGGCGAACCTCTATCCGGGGCCACTGGAGCCGACACCGGGCGGGCAGGTGGTGTCGCTGGTCGATTTCCGCGCGCCGGACCCGACGCGCTACCCGGATTTCCCGAAGGCGGTGGCGGCGGCGCAGGTGGCGGAGCTGGGGCCGGGCGACGCGGTGGTCTATCCGGCGCTCTGGTGGCACCATGTCGAGGCGCTCGATCCGTTCAACGTGCTGGTGAACTATTGGTGGAACGACGCGCCCGCGTTCATGGACACGCCGATGAACACGCTGCTCCACGCGCTGCTGAGCCTGCGCGACCGCCCGGCGGCGGAGAAGGCGTCGTGGCGGGCGCTGTTCGATTACTACGTGTTCGACGACGCCGGCCGCGCCGCGGCGCATTTGCCGGAGGCCGCGCGCGGGCCGCTCGCCCCGCTCGACGATATCGCGGCGCGGCGATTGCGCGCTGACTTGCTGAGGAAGCTGAACCGATGACACGCGTACGGCGGGTGGTGATTGCCGGCGGCGGGACCGCGGGCTGGCTGGCGGCGGCGATCCTGACCAAGCAGGTCGGCGCGATGGTGGAAGTCACGCTGGTCGAATCGGAGGAAATCGGCACGGTCGGCGTCGGCGAATCGACGATCCCGACGGTGCGCGCCTTCCATGCGCTGCTGGGGATCGACGAGCGCGAGTTCGTGCGCGCGACCGGCGCCAGCTTCAAGCTGGGGATATCCTTCGAAGGCTGGTCGCGCGAGGCGGAGCGCTACATGCACTCTTTCGGCAAGCTGGGCCATTCGACGTGGATGGCGGACTTCCACCATTTCTGGCTGGAGGGCCGCGCGCAGGGCGTCGCCGACGAGCTCGGCGCCTATTGCGTCGAGCATGAGGCGGCACGCGGCGAGCGATTCGCGGGCGGGCAGGATGCCGCGCTGAACTATGCGTATCATTTCGATGCCGGGCGCTATGCGCGCTATCTGCGCGAACGCTGCGAGGCGGACGGCCTGACGCGCGTCGAGGGCAAGATCGCGCGGGTCGAGCGCGACGGCGAGAGCGGCGACATCGCGGCGCTGATCATGGAGGATGGCGCGCGCGTCGAGGGCGACCTGTTCCTGGATTGCACCGGTTTTCGCGCGCTGCTGATCGGCGACGCGCTCGGGGTCGGATACGAGGACTGGCGCGAGTGGCTGCCGACCGACCGGGCGATCGCGGTGCAGACGACCGCGACGGGGCCGGCGGTGCCCTATACGCGCGCGATCGCGCATGACGCAGGGTGGCAGTGGCGCATCCCGCTCCAGCATCGGCTGGGCAACGGAATCGTCTATGCCAGCGATTACCTGAGTGAGGACGAAGCGCGGGCGCGGCTGCTGTCGACGGTTACCGGCGAGACGCTGATCGAGCCGCGCACGATCCGCTTCCGCACCGGGCGACGGGTGAAGGCGTGGGAGCGCAATTGCGTGGCGCTGAGCCTGGCGGGCGGGTTCGTCGAACCGCTGGAGTCGACCAGCATCCACCTGATCATGATCGCACTGACGCGATTGTTGCAGCTGTTTCCGTTCGACGGGGTCAGCGAGGCGGCGGCGGCGCGCTTCAACGACATGGCGCAGCGCGAGGTCGAGGGGGTGCGCGACTTCATCATCCTGCACTACACGCTCAACCAGCGCGACGAGCCGTTCTGGCGACGGATGCGCGACATGCCGCTACCCGATTCGCTGGCGACGCGGATCGCGCTGTTCCGCGAGAGCGCGCAGGCGTTCCAGGCGAGCGACGAACTGTTCACGGTGACGTCGTGGGTGCAGGTGATGCTGGGGCAGCGATTGATGCCGGACACGCACAACCGGCTGGCGCGGATGATGCCGCCCGGGCGATTGCAGCAGACGCTGGGACAGCTCGCCGGGCAGGTGGCGGGCGCCGTGCGCGGATTGCCCGTGCATCAGGCCTATCTGGACCGGATGTAACGCGCCGTCGCCGCGCCGATCTTCAGCGCGGGCGGGTCCAGAGCCGGTGATCGCGCGGCGTGTCGGGGAGCGATTGCCGGCGCGCCGCCTGCACCGCGGCGCGCGCGATCCAGCCGAGCTTCGCGGCCTTCGACGTGGTGACGCGGTGGTCCCACGCGCGTTCGCCGCGCGCGGCAACGGCACGGGCGATGTCGCCGTAGATGCCGGCCGCGGCGAGCACCGCCCACGCCGAGCGGAACGACAGCGCCTTGGTGCCGATCGCCGCGCTGTCCTCGTGCAGTTGCGCGCGCGTGGCGAGCCGGCGCGCAAGCACCGCGAGCCGCGGGCGAAACGGCGGCTTCATGTGCTGGCCGGGCGGCATGTCCATCTCGGCAAGCCACTCGTCGGGCAGGTAGCAGCGCGCGACGCGGTCATCCTCGTCGATGTCGCGCGCGATATTGGCGAGCTGGAAGGCGAGGCCGAGGTCACAGGCACGGTCGAGCGTCGCGTCGTCGTCGGGCGACACCCCCATCACTACCGCCATCAGGCAGCCGACGGCACCGGCGACATGGTAGCAATAACGATAGAGGTCGTTTTCGCTGCGCGGGCGCCAGTCGTCGGCATCGAGCTGGAAACCGTCGATCACGTCGTGGACGAAGCGGCGCGGCAGCCCGGTCTCCCGCGCGACGACGCCCAGCGCGTCGAAGGCGGGCTCGCCGGTGGCTTGCCCGTCGAGCGCCATGTCACTGAGTGCGCGGACCCTGTCGACCTGCGCCTGCGCGTCGGTGACGATCGTGCGGTCGTGGCCGTGATCCTGCCCGTCGACCAGATCGTCGCAGGCGCGGCACCAGGCGTACAGCAGCCACGCACGCTCGCGCACGACCGGGGCGAACAGTTTCGAGGCGGCGGCGAAGCTCTTCGACCCGCGCGCGATCGAGGCGCGGGCGCTTTCGACCAGCGCCGCGCGCGTTTCGATCACCGGATGCGCTCCCTAAAGATCCGACGCGGCCATGCGCACGATCGGCTGCGTCGGAACATGTGCGGCCATGCGGTCGAGCAGCCCATCGAGCGTCGCGTCGACGATCAGCAGCTCGCGGTGCTGCGCGCGCAGGAAGCCGACCTCGCCCATCTTCTCCCAGAAGGCGACGATCGCGTCGTAATAGCCACGCGCATTGAGCAACCCCACCGGATCGGCGTGATAGCCGAGTTGCGCCCAGCTGAGCGCTTCCCACAATTCGTCCATCGTGCCGGTGCCGCCGGGCAGGGTGACGAAGCCGTCGGCGAGGTCGGTGAACAGCTGCTTGCGCTGGTGCATCCCCGTCACAACGTGCAACTCGGCGAGGCCGCGATGTGCGACTTCCGCGTCGACCAGCGCCTGCGGGATCACGCCGATCACCTCGCCGCCCGCCGCCAGCGCCGCATCGGCGATCGCGCCCATCAGCCCCAGCCGCCCGCCGCCATAGACGACGCCGATCCCGCGGGTGGCGAGCGCATGCCCGACCTCCCGTGCCAGATCGACGTAGAAGGGGTCGGCGGGCGTGGCGGAGCCGCAGTAGATGGCGAGGCGCTTCATACGCTGGGCGCTACGGGATCGCGGGAGGCAGGGCAACCGTATCGGCCGTACGCCGCGACGTTGATCGGGGCCGACGCCTCTCGTCGTCGTGAGCGCAGCAAAGCGACCCCCGATCGGACCAGGACGCGCTGAATCGCTTCGCTACGCCCGCCATGACGGATCGGTTCGACCGCTCCGTGCGGTGGCTACGCATCGTGCAGTGACAGCGCACCTGCGCGATCGATCGACGACGCAGGCAACCGTATCGGCTGCGTCATGCGATGTTGATCGGGGCTGACCCCGCCGCGCGTGATGGCGAGCGCAGCAAAGCAATAACGGGTTCGACCGGGACGCTCTGGATTGCTTCGCTACGCTCGCCATGACGGATGGGTTCGACCATGCCGTGCGGAGCCCAAGCCTGCTGCAGTGGCAGGACACCTGCGTGACCGATCGCCTCCGTAACGGCCTTCGCTCTTGCCGCCATTCGCCGGGCAGCGCGCGTTCGCGATCCGCGGGATGCTATTGCCGTTGCGAAATCCTCCTGCGGAGGTCCCACCACCAGAGCCGTGATTGGCACGGGAGTCGCCCGATCAAGCCCGCCAGTGACGGCAAACGTCGACGGCCGGCGTACGTCGATCCGGCGACGATCACGCCAGCGGCGGGACGGTCCAGTCGATCGTGCCGCGGCCATGCGCTTCGAGGAAGGCGTTGGCCTTGCTGAAATGACCCGAGCCGAACCAGCCCTTGTACGCCGACAGCGGCGAGGGGTGGGGAGCGGTGAGGATCAGATGTCGCCCGTGCGGATCGGCGGCGCGGATCAGCGGGATCTTTGCCTGCGCGTGGCTGCCCCAGAGCATGAACACGGTCGGCGTCGCACGCGTCGCGACCGCGCGGATGATGGCGTCGGTCAACTGTTCCCAGCCACGCCCGCGGTGAGCGGCGGCGCGGCCTTCCGCAACGGTCAGCACGGTATTGAGCAGTAGCACCCCCTGCCGCGCCCATGATTCGAGGAAGCCGTGCGTGGGCGGGGCGATGCCGCAGTCGCTGGCGAGTTCGCGGTAGATGTTGGCGAGGCTGGGCGGGGGCTTCACGCCCGGGCGGACCGAGAAGCACAGGCCATGCGCCTGACCGGCGCCGTGATAGGGATCCTGCCCGAGGATCACGACCCGCACGTCGGCGAGCGGGGTGAGTTCGAGCGCGCGGAAGCGGTCGGCGGCCGGCGGGAAGATGCGTGCGCCCCCGGCTTCCTCAGCAGTGAGGAAACGCTGGAGCGCGCCCATCGTGTCGCTGGCCAGCGCGGCGGCGAGCGCCGCGCGCCAGCCCGGGTCGACCGGTGCGGTGAGGGCGTCGGTCATTGCGTCGGGTGGCGCATGAAGCCGGCGAGCGGTTCGAACGTCGCGGCGTCCGTCACCGCGACGTTCGCGACGCGCGCGGCGGGCGGGCCGTGCCGGGCGGCGGTCGCGAGCTGGTCCAGGATGTCGGACGCGCCCTCGACTAGTGCCTCGACGCTGCCGTCGCTGCGGTTGCGGACCCAGCCCGCGACGTCGTGTGCGCGCGCCTGCGCGACGAACCAGTCGCGATAGCCGACGCCCTGCACGCGGCCGGTGATGGTGAAGTGGCGGCGCGTCATCCGTCGCGGCGATGTTCGAGCAGCCACGGCCGCGGGCGACCGGTCGGTTTCGGCGTGCCGTCGAGCCGGATCGCGCGGGTGACGACCACCGGGCGGAGCATCAGCGTACCGTTCATCTGCTGCCCGGTCGGCTCGGCGAGGATGCGCTTGACCGTCTTCTGCCCGGCAACGACGCGGCCGAAGGCGGCATAACCCGGATCGCGCGGGCTCCAGTCCATGTACGCGGCCGGACCGACCGTGATGAAGAAGTTGCCGTTCGCCGATCCCGGCGGGCCCTTGCGCGCCATCGAGATCGTCATGTTCAGATGGCGGATACCGGTCTTCTTCGTGGATTCGTGCGGGATCATGTCGAGGAAGCGGCGCGCGTCGGTGCGGATGCCCGACTGGATGAAGCCGGTGCCGGGCAGCTTCCTGCTTCGCGCGGTACGATAGAAACTGACCCCGTCGAAGCGGCCGTCATCGACGTAGCGCATGAAATTGTCGGTAGTGGCCGGCGCGTGGCGGCGGTCGAGCGCGAGGACGATCGGGCCGTCCGCGGTCTCCAGCCGGACGCGGACCCAGCCGGGCACGGCCCGATCGGCGCGTTGCGCGGCGGCCGGGAGCGGGGCGAGGGCGAGCAGGGCGAGGAGCAGGCGGGGGAGGCGCATGAGCAGCGATGTACGGATCGCCTGCGACGATCGCAACGCCGTCAGATCCCCGGCCACTTGAGCCCGGCGGGCAGCGCGTCAGCGGCATAGTCGACCTGCGACACGCGGCGGCGGCGATGGCCATGCGCCGCGGCGGACGCGTGGAGGATAGCGGTGGCATAGCACCAGATGTCGCCCGCCGCGGCGACGCAACGGATCGTGCCGCAGCGTGCGACGGTGGCGCGACCGCCTCCCCCCCCCCCCCCCCCGGCGATCGGCCCAGCCGGGGCGATCAGCAGGGGCGCATCGTCGTCGGGCATGTCGTCCAGGTGCACGCGCAGCGTCAGCATTGCGGCGGTGACGGCGAAGGGCGGCTCGACATGGACGATTCCCTGCTTGATCGACCGTAGCCGGCGACGTCGACGCGCGCGTACCGCGATGGCCCGATCCTGATGCCAGCCAGGCGCCCAGTTCGTCGCGGCGCGCTTGTCGAACAGGACGGCGCGGACCGGGCGCGCGCGGGTGCCGAGGCGGCGGACGGCGACGGCATGATCGGCCCGGCGGCGAGCAGGCCGGGGAGGGCGGGATTATGCAAGAGCGTCGCCCTGCGTCGATCCATCATCGTCATGACGAACGTTGCGCCACGCTCCAGCGCGTGCGGGGCGGGCGCTTGATTGGTTCGCGATGCTCACAGGGGGGCGGGGCAGTGACGCGGGCGTGACGCTCGCTCGGGTGCGGAACCGGCGGGCAGCATCGCTTCGCGGCTGCCCGCCGTCCGTCGTTACAGCTTCCCGGTCAGTTCCGGGATGATCTTGAACAGGTCGCCGACCAGTCCGAGGTCGGCGACCTGGAAGATCGGCGCGTCCTCGTCCTTGTTGATCGCGATGATCGTCTTGCTGTCCTTCATGCCCGCAAGATGCTGGATCGCGCCCGAAATGCCGACCGCGACATAGACCTCCGGGGCGACGATCTTGCCGGTCTGCCCGACCTGATAATCGTTGGGGACATAGCCCGCGTCGACGGCGGCGCGGCTGGCGCCGACGCCCGCGCCCAGCTTGTCGGCGAGCGGCTCGATCAGTTCGTGGAACTTCTCGCCCGAGCCGAGCGCGCGTCCGCCGGACACGATGATCCTGGCGCTGGTCAGTTCCGGGCGCGTGGACGCGGCGATTTCCTGGTTGACGAAGGTGGCGAGGCCGGTGTCGCCGGTCGCGGCAACCGCCTCGATGGTTCCCGAACCGCCCTCGGCGGCCGCCTTCTCGAACGCCGTGCCGCGGACGGTGATGACCTTCTTGGCGTCCGATGTACGGACGGTGGCGATCGCGTTGCCGGCGTAGATCGGGCGCGTGAACGTGTCCTCGCCCTCCACCGACAGGATGTCGCTGATCTGCATGACGTCGAGCAGCGCGGCGACCCGCGGGGCGACCGCCTTGCCGGTGGTGGTCGCCGGCACGACGAACGCATCGTGGTGGCCCATCAGTTCGACCACCAGCGGCGCGACGTTCTCGGCCAGCGCATGCGCATAGGCGGCGTCGTCCGCGACATGGACCTTGCCGACGCCGGCGATCTTCGCCGCCGCATCCGCGACGCCGCCGACGTTCTGCCCGGCGACGAGCAGGTGTACCTCGCCCAGCTTCGCCGCGGCGGTGACCGCGGAGAGTGTGGCGCTTTTGACGGCCGAACCGTCGTGTTCGACCCAAACCAGAGTCTTCATGTCCGTTCTCCCGCCGCTTACTTCGCGATGCCCATCGACTTCAGCTTGTCGACGAGCGCATCCACGTCCGCCACCTTGATGCCGGCCTGGCGCTTGGCCGGTTCGGCGACGCTGATCGTGGTCAGCCGCGGCGTGACGTCGACGCCGAGATCGGCGGCGGTCCTGGTCGCCAGCGGCTTTGACTTGGCCTTCATGATGTTGGGCAGGCTGGCGTAGCGCGGTTCGTTGAGGCGCAGGTCGGTAGTGACGATCGCCGGGAGCTTGAACGTGTCCGTCTCCAGGCCGCCATCGACTTCGCGCGTCACGGTGACGACGTCGCCGCCCAGCTCGACCTTCGACGCGAACGTGCCCTGGCCCCAGCCGAGCAGCCCCGCGAGCATCTGCCCGGTCTGGTTGTTGTCGTCGTCGATCGCCTGCTTGCCGAGGATCACCAGCTGCGGCTGTTCCTCCTCGACGATCTTCGCAAGCAGCTTGGCGACGCCCAGCGGCTCGACCTTGGTGTCCGACGTGACGAGGATCGCGCGATCGGCGCCCATCGCCAGCGCGGTGCGCAGCGTGTCCTGCGCCTTGAGCTCGCCGATCGAAACGACGACGATCTCGGTGACCGCACCCTTTTCCTTCAGGCGGATGGCTTCCTCGACCGCAATCTCGTCGAAGGGGTTCATGCTCATCTTGACGTTGGCCAGGTCGACGCCCGAACCGTCCGCTTTCACGCGGGGCTTCACGTTGTAGTCAAGCACGCGCTTGACCGGCACCAAGACCTTCATCGAGGCTCCTTCCGGGGATCGTTCTTTACAGACATTCTCGGCGCGAGATGTGGCGGTTCGGCGCGGGTTTCGCAAGTCGGGTACGGTCCCGCGGCGATGTCGTAGCGTCAGCGCGCATGAAAACGGGCCGGGACGCCGATGCGCCCGGCCCGTTTCGACAAATCACCGATTCGGGAAGAGGTCAGGCGACCTTCTTCACCTCCGCGACGATCTTCTGCGCGGCATCGCCCAGGTCGTTGGCCGGAACGATCGCGAGACCGGAGTTCGAGAGGATCTCCTTGCCCTTCTCGACATTCGTGCCCTCAAGACGGACGACCAGCGGCACCGAGAGGTTCACTTCCTTCGCCGCGGCGACGATGCCCTCGGCGATGATGTCGCACTTCATGATCCCGCCGAAGATGTTGACGAGGATGCCCTTCACGTTCGGGTCGGCGAGGATGATCTTGAACGCCGCGGTCACCTTCTCGGTGGTCGCGCCGCCGCCGACGTCGAGGAAGTTGGCGGGGAACATGCCGTTCAGCTTGATGATGTCCATCGTCGCCATGGCGAGGCCGGCACCGTTGACCATGCAGCCGATGTCGCCGTCCAGCTTGATATAGGCCAGGTCGTACTTGGACGCCTCCAGCTCAGCCGGATCCTCCTCGGTCTCGTCGCGCAGCTCGGCGAGATCCTTGTGGCGGAACATCGCGTTGCCGTCGAAGCCGACCTTGGCGTCGAGCACCATCAGCTTGCCATCGTCGGTGACGGCCAGCGGGTTGATCTCGATCTGCGAGGCGTCGGTGCCGACGAACGCGTCATAGACCTTGCCGGCCAGGCTCTGCGCCTGCTTGGCGAGGTCGCCGGTCAGGCCCAGCGCATTGGCGACGGCGCGGCCGTGGTGCGGCTGGAAGCCCGTGGCGGGATCGACCGCGAAGGTGTGGATCTTCTCCGGCGTGTCGTGCGCGACGGTTTCGATGTCCATCCCGCCTTCGGTGGAGACGACGAACGCGACGCGACCGGTGGCGCGATCGACGAGCAGCGCGAGGTAGAATTCCTTCGCGATGTCGACGCCATCGGTCACGTACAGGCGGTTCACCTGCTTGCCGGCGTCACCGGTCTGGATCGTCACCAGCGTGTTGCCGAGCATCTCGGTCGCGGCGTGGCGCACTTCTTCCTCGGTCCTGGCGAGACGGACGCCACCCTTGCTGCCCTCGGGCAGCTCGGTGAACTTGCCCTTGCCGCGGCCGCCGGCATGGATTTGCGCCTTGACGACGTAGAGCGGCCCCGGGAGCTTCTTCGACGCCTCGACGGCCTCCTCCACGGTCATGGCGGCATGACCGGCGGGCACGGCGACGCCGAACTTCGCGAGCAGTTCCTTGGCCTGATATTCGTGGATGTTCACGGGGCTCTCCCAGGTGCAGCGATAAAATCGCGCCAGCCTAGAGCACAATGGTGCAAGCGAATCCACCCTTTATCGTCCAGCATCTGCGAAGCAAGTGCAATAAGCGGAAGAAGTTGCCAGAACGTTCCCGCTGCGCCATGCCGGAGACGTGATACGGCTTCCGCATCCGGCGCTGCACGCCAGCCATTCCGGCATCTGGGTGGCGGAAGGCGACGCGACGCGTGCCTTGTCGCGCGGCGAGGCGATCCGGCTGGCGGCCGACACGCCGGTGATCCTGTTGAACGCGCCGCTGATCGGACAACGGCTCGGCTATGCCGAGCTGTCCGGCCTCGACCTGCTCGAACTGTTCGCGTTCCTGCACCCGGCGCGGTTCATGGTGCCGACCCCGAAGGGTGTGGCAGATGCGTGCGGGCTGCCGGTTCCCACGCGTGACGACGAGATCGCCGCGTTCCTGCGTGCGGCGGCCGAGCGGATGCTGGCGGTAACGGACGGCGCCTGGGTCGAGCGCGAAGGGGCGTGGACCGCGGCGCAGTCGCTCACCCGCGCGCGTTGGGCATGGGCGCCGATGGTGGCGGCGCGCATCCCCAAGCCGCAGCAGAACGAACGCTGGCTGTTCTCGCGCCTGCCCGAATGGGAGGAGGTCGCGCCACGCCCGGCGCCGCGCAGCGTGACGCTGGAGGATCGCGCGGTGCTCGAGCGCCTCGACCGGCTGACCGGACAGGGTGCGGAAACGCGCGTGGGGCAGCGTGCCTATGCCGCCGCCGCCAGCACCGCCTTTGCCCCGCGCGCGGCGCGCGACACGCCCAACCTGGTGCTGGCGGAGGCGGGGACCGGGATCGGAAAGACGCTCGGCTATCTCGCGCCGGCCAGCCTGTGGGCGGAGCAGGCGGGCGGGGCGGTGTGGGTGTCGACCTATACCAAGGCGCTGCAACGGCAACTGGGGCACGAGACACGGCGGCTCCACCCCGATCGCGCGGTCCGCAAGGCAAAGGTCGTGACGCGGAAAGGGCGCGAGAATTACCTGTGCCTGCTCAACCTGGAGGACGCGCTGCAGGGCGGGTTCGCGGGGCGCGCGGCGATCCTGGCGCATCTGGTCGCGCGCTGGGCGGCGTATACCGACGATGGCGACATGATCGGCGGCGACCTGCCGGGATGGCTGGTGGCGCTGTTCCGCCGCAACGGGACGACCGCGCTGACCGACCGGCGCGGCGAGTGCGTGTATGCCGGCTGCCCGCATTACCGGAAATGCTTCATCGAGCGCGCGGCGCGTGCGTCCGCGGAAGCGGATCTGGTGATCGCCAACCACGCGTTGGTGATGGTCAATGCCGCGCGTGGGCGCGAACTGGCGACACGCCCGACCCGCTACGTCTTTGACGAAGGACATCATCTGTTCGATGCGGCCGACGCGATGTTCGGCACGGTCCTGTCCGGTGCGGAGACGATCGAGTTGCGGCGCTGGATCATCGGGCCGGAGGGGACGGCGCGCGGACGACGGCGCGGGTTGCAGGCGCGACTGTCCGATGTCGCCAGTTACGACGAACAGGGCGGACGCGCGGTCGGCGAGATCGTGACAGCGGCGCAGGCACTGGCATCGGACGGATGGCTGGCGCGGGTTGCGGAGGGGCAACCGTTCGGCGCGGTCGAGGCGCTGCTGGGGGCGGTGCGCGGGCTGGCCTATGCCCGCGCCGAGGAACGCGGCGCGGACGCCGGCTACGGGCTGGAAACCGAACTGGCCGAGCCGTCGCCCGAGTTGATCGAAGCCGCGGCGCCCGCTGCGCACGCGCTCGACGCGCTGGTGCGGCCGATGGTGGCACTGGGCAAGCGGCTGGAGGCGGTGCTGGCGGAGGGGCCGGACTGGCTGGACGGCGCAGCGCGCGCGCGGGTGGAAGGGGCGATCGCCTCGCTCGGCTGGCGCGCGGAGACGGTGGCGTCGTGGCTGGCGTTGCTGGCACGCGTCGGTGGGCCGGCGGACCCGCGCTTCGTCGACTGGCTGGCGGTCGACCGGGTCGAAGGGCGCGAATACGATATCGGGCTGCACCGGCGCTGGCTCGACCCGACGCTGCCCTTCGCCGAGACGGTGCTGAAGGGGGCGCACGGCGCGCTGGTGACCTCGGCGACATTGACCGCGGGCGGCGACTGGGACACCGCCGAGGCGCGGGTCGGAGCGCCGCACCTGCCACGTGCCGCCGGGCGCTTCCAGGCGGCGAGTCCGTTCGATTACGCAGCGCGCGCCGAAGTGGTGATCGTCACCGATGTGAAGCGCGGCGACATCCCCGCGCTTGCCAACGCGTATGCGCGGCTGGTCGAGGCGAGCGCCGGGGGGGCGCTGGGGTTGTTCACCGCGATCCGGCGGTTGCGCGCCGTCCATGCGCGGGTCGCAGACCGGCTGGCACGCGCCGGGCTGCCGCTGCACGCGCAGCACGTCGATCCGGTGGATACGGGCACGCTGGTCGACATCTTCCGCGACGATCCGCACGCCAGCCTGTTCGGCACCGATGCGCTGCGCGACGGCGTCGACGTACCCGGCCATTCGCTGCGGCTGGTGGTGATGGAGGGGGTGCCATGGCCGAAGCCGACCGTGCTTCACGGCGCGCGGCGGCTGGCCGGCGGCGGCAGCGCCTATGACGACCGGATCGTGCGCGCGCGGCTGGCGCAGGCGTTCGGGCGGCTGATCCGGCGCGAGAGCGACGCAGGGCTGTTCGTGCTGCTGTCCGCGGCGATGCCGTCGCGCTTGCTCGATGCGTTCCCGCCGGGTGTGCCGGTGACGCGCGTGCCGCTGGACGAGGCGGTGGAAAGAGTAAGGCGGCGGCTATCCACAAGCGGTGACATCGGGCATGACGCGCGCCTCGACGCCTGACGGAGAACCTCGCGCGTGAAGACGCTGACGCTGTTGCGCCACGCCAAGTCGGGCTGGGACGATCCGGTGGCGCGCGACTTCGATCGCCCGCTGAACCCGAAGGGGCGCCGCGCCGCGGCGACGATGGGGCGGCATCTGCGCGAGCTTGGCTTGCAGTTCGATCGCGTGATCGCTTCGCCCGCGGTGCGCGTCGAAGAGACGGTGGCGGAGATCGAGCACGGGCTGGGGCGCGCGCTCTCCCCCGAGTGGGACCGTCGGCTGTACCTCGCCTCCGCCGCGACGTTGCTCGATCTGGTGCACGAATTGGGCGGGGCGTCCGCCTCGATCCTGCTGATCGGGCACAATCCCGGGCTGGAGGACCTTACGCTGTTGCTGGTGTCCGATCAGGCGGGCGGGCTGCGCGAGGCGGCCGAGGAGAAATATCCCACCGCAACACTCGCCGAGCTGACGTTCGACACGGACGACTGGCAGGACGTCGCGGCCGGGCGCGGGTTGCTGCGCCGGTTCGTGCGGCCGCGCGATGTCGATCCAACGCTGGGGCCGGATTCGAATTGACCCGGATCGCTGCCGGGCGAGCAGCGGCGTTTGTTCGTCACGCTCGATCGTGCCGGGCGGGCGTGCGGTGAGCGTGTCGAAGATAGCGGCGGTGCGGCCTGCACTATCAATGCCGTGTACCGCGCGACGCCCCGTCGACCGCGCTTCGCTCTACGTGGCGGGCGCCTGACGGGCGCCGCACACGACATTGGCAGGCTTCGCGGCGCGGATCGTGCATTGCGGCCGTCCGGCGATCGATACCTGCGCGTCCGGGCCGGCGGTGACCTGCGCGGCCGTGCGGGCGGCGGCGCGGACGATGATGTCGCCCATCGCCTGAACCGCGATCCGGTCCGATGCGACGCCCGCCACGTCGATGGTGCCGGGACCGTTGCCCGTCACCCGCACCTCAGCCGCGCGCCCGGCGGCGGTAATCGTACCGTCGCCGACCAAAGTCGCGGCGAAGCTGTCGGCGTCGACACGCGCGATCGTGATCGTGCCCGTGCCAGCGACAGATGCGCTCGCCCGGCTGCCGCGCAGCGCGTCGAGTGTGACAGTCGCCGGGACGAACAGCGCGATCGACTCGACGCGCGGGGTAAAGATCGTGACGTGGCCGATCGGCGCGGATGCACGCGGCGCGCGGATCGTCAGCGTATTGCCGTCCACGCGAACGTCGAGCGTGTCGAGCGCGGCGCGCCCCGGCCCGGTTGCGCGCACGCCGGTGCCGGCCCCTGTGGTGATGCGCACGTCAATCGGCGCCTCGATCCGGATACGTTCGACGCTGCCGACCGGCCACCGGCGCTCGGCGGCGTGCGCCGGTACCGCAAGCGTCGCGAGCAGCGGGATCAGCCGCCGCAGCGTACGTCGCCCGAGCCGGCCTTGCGAACGGTGCAGCGCGCCTCCGCGCCGAGGTCGACATCGCCCGAGCCGCTTGCCGACACCGTCGCGTCGCCGCGGACAGTGACCCGGATATCGCCCGAGCCCGCCGACTGGACGTGCGCGGTGCGCGCGATCAGTTGCGCGGCGGCGACGTCGCCCGATCCGGTCGCGTCGATCGCGAGCTGTCGCGCTTCACCCCGGGCGGCGAGCCCGCCCGAGCCGACGATCGAGAGGCGGAGCCGATCGACCGCGACCTGCGCGAGCGTCAGGTCTCCCGATCCGGTGAGGCGCGCATCGAACGACGCGCCGCGCACCTGGTCCACGCGCAAATCGCCCGAACCGTCGAGCGCGGCCGCGGTAAGCGCGGGCGCCGTGACATGGATGCGCGCGTCACCATCGCCGGACGACCAGCTGCGGGAGATCGTCAACTGCCTGCCGTTCTTGCTGATCTTCAGCTTGTCGAGGATTTTCGGATCGCCCTCGGCGCGTATCGAGAAGGCTCCCCCGACGCGGACGTCGACATCGTCGCTGCCCGCGAGGCGGACCGCGTCGAAGTCACGGACGTCATAGCTGCGGGAGCTGCCGGTACCGTTCGGCGCGTTCCCCGACTTGCCATCGTCGCCGTTGTTGCCGCACGCCACCAGCGGCAGCAGCGCCGCGAGAACCATCGTCCGCATCACCCGTCTCCCTTGTGTGTTGCGATGCTAATACACGCCTGCGGCCGGCACAAACGAAAAAAGGGCGACCGTCGCCGGCCGCCCTTTCCGCACGCAACAGGGTCAGGCGACCGCGTCAGGCGGGCACCTTGTCCTTGTTGTAGATCGCTGCGGCCTTGCGCAGGATATCGAGGATCTTCTCCTGCGCCGCCGGCTCGTCGATCTGCTCCATCGCGGCCAGCTCGCGGGCGAGGCGGCTGCACGCCCCCTCGAAGATCTGGCGCTCGGAATAGCTCTGCTCGGGCTGGTCGTCGGCGCGGAACAGGTCGCGGACCACTTCGGCGATCGACGCGAGGTCGCCCGAATTGATCTTCGCCTCATATTCCTGCGCGCGACGCGACCACATCGTGCGCTTCACCTTGGGCTTGCCCTTGAGCGTCTCCATCGCCTCGCGCATCGTCTTGTCCGACGACAGCTTCCGCATGCCCACCGATTCGGCCTTGTTGGTCGGCACGCGAAGCGTCATGCGCTCCTTCTCGAACCGCAGGACATAAAGCTCCAGCTGCATGCCGGCGATTTCCTGTTTCTGCAGCTCGATGACGCGCCCGACGCCGTGCTTGGGATAGACGACATAGTCGCCGACATCGAAATGCAGAGCCTTGGCAGCCATAGGTGGCCTTTCCAATGTTGTGGCCCCAACAGGCGCGACCCGTGACGCGAGCACCGCGAAACGACAATCAGGCTGGGGCGATAAGGTTTGGACGTCTCCGGCGAACGCTGACGAAGCGCCCGTGCCGGACGTATATAAACGCTTTGCAACAAAATTTCCAGCCTGTTTAGGGCAGGGGCGCTGACGAAGCGGAACTTTCTTACAATCGGGACGTGTCGTGACGCGCCAGCCAGCCGCGCAGGATGCCGACGGTCTCGACCGGGCGGTCCGACAGAGTGCCGTGCGCCGCGCCTGGAATGACTGCGACTTCGGCACCGCCCGGCACGCGCGCGGCGAAGCCGGCGGCGGTGACGGGGCGCGCCTCGTCATACTGGCCGACCATGAACAACGTGCGGGCGCCGTCGAGCCGGGCGAGCAGCGGCGTGCCGTCGTAATCGCGGAGCGTGCCGGTCGCGACGAACTCGCTCTTCCCCCACATCGTCTCGTAAAGTCGTTGATTGAAGCCGCGATTCCCGATCACGCGCGCGGCATCGCGCAGCGCGGCCGGGGCGTCCTCGCGGCGATTGTAGTGGCGGTAGAAAACGTCCGTAGCACGGTCGCAGGCCGCGGCGGGCGGCGGCGTGTCCCCTTCGCAGGCGACCAGCGTGTCGCGCGCATCGGCCGGGAGCGCGGCGCGCAGCGCGGCGGCATCGGCGAGCCACGCGCCGGTCGCGATCAGCGGGCCGCCGAGCACGACGCCGGCGAGTGCGGCCGGCCGGCGCGCGGCATATTCGAGCGCGATCGTACCGCCCCAGCTGAGGCCGCAAACGTGCCAGTGCGGGACATTCAGCCCGACACGGACCGCCTCCAGCTCGTCGACGAAGCGCGCGACGCGCCAATTGGCCGGCGCCTGCGGCCACTCCGAGCGACCGCTGTCGAGCTGGTCGTAGAGGATCACGGCGCGTTCGTCAGCGAGTGCCAGCGCGTCGAGCAGCGACGTGTGCGTGCCGCCAGGCCCGCCATGGATCAGCACGAGCGGCGCGCGCGGCCCGCGCAGGTCGCCGTTGACGCGGACATAGACGCGCCCGCCCGGTACCGGCAGCATCGCCTCGCGCGTCGGACGCGGATAGCTGGCGTCTCGCGCGAACGCCGGTCGCGCGAGCAGCCCCGCCGCGCCCGCGGCAAGGAGCGCGCGGCGCGACAGGTGCATCGGCGTCAGTCGCCCTTGCCGGGCTCGGCCGAGAAGAACTTGTCGTACTTGCCCTCCACGCCCTTCATCTCGTCGGCGTCGGGCGGCGTCTGATCCAGCTTGCGCGTGACGTTGGGCCATTGCGCCGAGAAGGTATTGTTGAGCTCAAGCCATTGTTCCAGCCCGCTTTCAGTGTCGGGCAGGATCGCTTCGGCGGGGCATTCCGGCTCGCACACGCCGCAGTCGATGCATTCCGACGGGTTGATGACGAGCATGTTATCGCCCTCGTAGAAGCAGTCGACCGGACATACTTCCACGCAGTCCATGTACTTGCAGCGGATGCAGGCGTCGGTGACGACATAGGTCATGGTCGGCTATTCCTTACTTCTCGGGCGCCGCTTTCGCGCCGGTCGTCGCGCGCGTCAACGCTTCTGGCGTAGAAAGCGGCGCGGCCAGTGCCAGTTCCTGATAGCATTCCTGCGCTTCGGGCGCGGCACCGCGACGAACGGGCAGCGCTTCGACGCGCAGCACGCGCACGCGGCCGCCGTGAAAGAAGGTGAGGATGTTGCCGACCCGCACCGGTGCATGCGCGCGGTCGATCGCGCGTCCGTCGAGCCGCAGGTGGCCGTTGCTGGCGAGCGCCTGCGCCACGTCACGCGTCTTGGCGAGTCGCGCGAACCACAGGAAACGGTCGAGCCGCATCGTGTCGGCGCCGCTCATCGCCCGACCAGCCCGGCAAGCGCGGCGAAGGCATTGCCGGGATCAGGCGCGATCGCCTTGGCGCGTGCGCGCCCGCGCCACACATAGTGCGGCGCTGCGTCCGGGACAGTCACGGGGCGGAAGCCGAGCTCCGCCATCAGCCGCGCGACCGTCGCCGGCTCCAGCCCGATCGAGACGGCGAGCGCGGGATCGGGGGCGAAGGGCGCGCGGCCGCTCGTCCCGCGCGCATCGTGCGCGGCACGGGCGACGCGTTCGACCAGGTCGATGCGCACCGCCTGCCCGCCGAGCGCGCGATATCCCATCAGCGGCACCGCGCCCGGCGCGCCGCGCGGCAGCGTCGTGGCGCCCGGCCGCGGTAGCGGGAGCGGTGGCGTGCCATCGGCGGCGAGCAGCGCGCGCCGCCAGCCTTGCGCGGCGGGCTTGAGCAGTCGCGCATCGAACAGGTCGAGCGCGCCGATTGTGATCCGCTGCTGCCGCAACCAGTGGCGTTGGCCCGGCGAAAGCGATTCGATCGCGTCCCGGAGCGGCAGGCGTTCCGCAAATCCGGCACCGGCCTCCATCGCGCCGGCGATGCTGCGCAATGCGGGGCCGGCGTCGGCAGCACGGCTCGCGGTCGCCAGCGCGGCGACCGCTGGCAGGGTGCGCGCGATCGTGTCGGCGGTCCAGCGCCGCAACCGCTCGATCACGCGCGTCCGCAGCGCCGCGTCGAGACAGTCGAGCGCGTCGTCGAGCACGACCTGCGGACGCGCGAGCGAGGTGCCGCGCGCGAGCCGCGCGACCGCCAGCCCGTCGACCGCGATCGCGCCGTCCTCGCTAAGCGCGAGTCGCGCATCGTCGCTGGCGATCAGCGCCTCGGCACGGCGGCGGCGCTCACCGGCGAGGCGCTTCTCGGCGGTGGCGAGCAGCAGCCGCTTGTCACTGGCGCGCGCGTCGGGCGCGACCACGAAGCGGAAGCCGTCGAGCCGGCCGATCGTGTGCGTGTCGATCGTCACCTCGCCCTGCGCGTCGATCTCGACCGGCAATGCGCCGACTCCACCGCCGATCTTGCGGGCGAGCGCCGTGGTCCGCTTGTCGACGAACCGCTGCGTCAGTCCGGCATGGAGCGCGTCCGACAGCCGCTCCTCGATCTCCAGCGTCCGCGCCGCCCATGTCTGCGGATCGGCGAGCCAGTCGGGGCGCTGCGCGATATAGGCCCAGCTGCGGATCGCGGCGATGCGCCCGGCGATCGTCTCGACATCGCCCTCGATGCGGTCGAGCCGCGCGACCTCGTCGGCGAACCATTGGTGCGGGATGTGGCCGTGCGACAGATAGCCGAACACGCGCCCGACGAAGCGCGCGTGCGGGTCCAGCCCGAGCTTGGCGAAATCGGGGATGCCGCATGCCGCCCACAGCCGCGCGACGTTGCCACCGCGTGCGCGGTCGCGAACGCCGGCCTCTTCGGCGAGCCGTTTCAGGATCTTGAGGTCGAGCGCCTCGGGTGCGGCCCGCAGCCGGTCGCCGTCGGGTCGCTCCGACAGACTGGCCACCAGCGCATCGATGCTCGACAGGTCGGGGCTGCCGTTCCGCCAATAGAGCCAGTCGAGCTTCGGAAAGCGATGCCCCTCGATCGCGGCGACCTCCTCGGGCTCGAACGCATCCGGGCCTTCCTCGGTAAGGGCGCCGAACGTGCCGTCGCGCTGGTGGCGACCGGCGCGGCCCGCGATCTGCGCCATCTCCGCCACCCGCAAGCGGCGGCGCTGCTGCCCGTCGAACTTGTGTAGCCCGGCAAAGGCGACATGTCCGACGTCGAGGTTCAGCCCCATGCCGATCGCGTCGGTGGCGACGAGATAGTCGACCTCGCCCGCCTGGAACATCGCGACCTGCGCGTTGCGGGTGCGCGGGGAGAGCGCCCCCATCACCACCGCCGCGCCGCCGCGCAACCGCCGCAGCATCTCCGCGGTGGCGTAGACCTCCTCGGCGGAGAAGGCGACGATCGCCGAACGCCGCGGCAGGCGCGACAGCTTCCTGGCGCCGACGTAACTGAGCGTCGAGAAGCGCGGACGCTCGACGATCTCGATGCCGGGCACCAGCGCGCGCAGCACCGGACGCAGCGAATCGGAACCCAGGATCATCGTCTCTTCGCGGCCGCGCGCCCGCAGGATCCGGTCGGTGAAGACATGCCCACGTTCACGGTCGCTGCCGAGTTGCGCCTCGTCCAGCGCGACGAACGCGACGTCGCGCTGCATGGGCATGCTCTCGGCCGTGCACAGGAACCAGCGCGCGTCCTTCGGAACGATCCGCTCCTCGCCGGTGATCAGCGCCACGCGATCCGCGCCCTTGATCGCGACGACGCGGTCATAGACCTCGCGCGCCAGCAGCCGCAGCGGAAAGCCGATCATCCCACTGGAATGCGCGCACATCCGTTCGATCGCGAGATGCGTCTTCCCGGTGTTGGTCGGCCCCAGCACGGCCGTAACGCGGGGTCGGTCGATAGCCACCATGACTCGCCCTACATCGGGGCGCGAAGGCGTGGTTGCAATCGTCGCATATCAAGCGCCTCCACTTCGCCGCTGGTCATAAACGCTTTGCCGCAGCGCTGCGCTCCGCATGCCGGGGTTAATTTGACTTTAGCGAATCGCCTTCACAACGCTGCGCCAGTCACATGCCGCATGGGCGGCGTGCTTTTCGTCAGGGGCGGGACGCCGGCGTGTTCTTGCGCGAGCATCAGGGTCTGGAATGGGCGGGCGCCGCGGGTGCGCGCGTGTCCGGCCGGACGCTGGTGCCGCTGGCCGAGCGCAGCACGATCGACCGGTTGCGGATCGCCGCGGCGCAGACCGACTGGGTGCCCGATCTGGGGCGTGACATCGGCAGCCGCACCTGGTGGCGCGGCATGGCGACCTGCACCGCGCTATGCGCCGGCGCCTGGTTCCTGTCGCCGGGCTGGCAGCCGATCCTGGGCCATGGCGCGCCGGTGATGACGGAGGCGGCGTTCGAGGAAGCGCGGACGCAGTCGTTCGCACCGCTGGCGCTGGGGGCGACCACCGGCCGGCGAATGGCGGCGGGTGCGCTGGTGCGGCCGCTGAAGGAAACCCCCGAGCGCCCGCAGATCGAGCTGACCGCGGCGCTGACCGATGGCGACACTCTGCCGGGCGCCTTGCAGCGTGCCGGGGTGGGCGGGCACGAAGCCACGCGGGTCGCGGCGCTGATCGGCGGGGCGACCTTGCGCCCCGGCACGATCCTGTCGCTGACGCTGGGACGCCGTCCGACCAGGTTTCAGCCGCGCCCGCTGGAAAAGCTCGATTTCCGTGCGGCCTTCGACCTGAACATGACGGTGCTGCGCGCCGGCGACGCGCTGAGCGTGATCCGCCGCCCGATCGCGATCGACCGCACGCCGCTGCACATCCGCGGGATCGTGGGCGCCAGCCTCTATCGCTCGGCGCGGGCCGCCGGGGTGCCGGCGCGGGTGGTGGAGAATTATCTCAAGGCGCTGGGCGCCCACATGCCGATCGAGCGGATCGCGGCGAGCGACACGTTCGATATCGTCGCCGACCAGCAACGCGCCGCCACCGGCGAGGTCGAGGTCGGCCAGCTGCAATACGCCGGGCTGGACCAGGGACGCCGTGCGATCACGCTGGTGCGCTGGGGCGACCGCGACGGCAGCGGTGGCGAGCTGATGAACCCTGGCGGGCAGGTCGAACGGCGCGGGACGATGGGGATGCCGGTCGCCGGGCGCGTCACCTCCACCTTCGGGATGCGGATGCACCCGCTGCTGGGCTTCATGCGGATGCACAAGGGCACCGACATCGGTGCGCCCTATGGCAGCCCGATCTATGCCGCCATGGACGGGGTGGTGCAGTTCGCCGGGCGATCCGGCGGGTACGGCAATTTCGTCAAGCTGGCGCATGCCGGTGGACTGGCGAGCGGTTACGGGCACATGAGCCGCTTCGCGGTGCGACCGGGAATGCGCATCGAGCGCGGGCAGGTGATCGGCTATGTCGGATCGACCGGCATTTCCACCGGGCCGCACCTGCATTGGGAAGTGTGGCAGAACGGGCGTCCGGTGAACCCGCGCTCGATCGCGATGAGCAGCCTGCAGGCGCTGCCCGCAGCGACGATCCGCGCGATGAAGGCGAAGATCGCGCGACTGGCAGGCACGCCGCTGCAATAGGGACTGGCGACGGCGCGGTTTGCGTTTGCCGGTGTCCGGTCGCTGTCGCCGCGGGCGTCCTCTACAATTCCGCACTACGTCCGCTCGCCCGGTCCGGCTGAAATACGCGCGGTGTCGTAAATGCTTGCGGGATGCGCCGGCGCGACCCACATCGCGCCTCCCATGCCGCTCCATCTCACCAAGGTCGCGTTCGGCGCGGCCAGCGTCGACCTGCTGGCCGATCGGTTGCGCGCGCGTGCCGCTGCCGGGCCGGTGTTCCTGACGACGCGCTATCTGCCCAAGCGCCACGAGGAAGTGGCGGGGCAGGGCTCGCTGTTCTGGATCATCAAGCACCAGCTGGTGGCGCGTTCGCCGATCCTGTCGTTCGGCGATGCCGAGGGCGGGCGCGTGGCGATCCACATCGATCCCGAACTGCGGCTGGTGCTCGCACAGCCGCGGCGCGCGCATCAGGGCTGGCGATACCTCGAGGCGGGCGATGCGCCGCTCGACCTGGGCGGTGACGTGGCCGACGGGCTGGCGGCGATGCCACCGGCGCTGATGGGGCAATTGAGCGCTTTGGCGCTGATCTAGGGCGCGCCCGTCATCCCGATCATCGCGGGGTATGACCGGCGAGTGCGTTGTCTTCAGTCGTGCTTGCGCCCGAAATCGGCGGCCGCATCGTCCTGGCCCTGGTCGACGATCGAGCGGCGGATCGCGCGCGTCCGCGCGAAGCGATCGTGGAGCGCGTCGCCGTCGTCCCAGCGGATCGCGCGCTGCAATTGGCTCAGGTCCTCGCTGAAGCGTTGCAGCATCTCCAGCACCGCTTCCTTGTTCGACAGGAACACGTCACGCCACATCACCGGATCCGAGGCGGCGATCCGCGTGAAGTCGCGGAAGCCGCCGGCCGAGAATTTGATCACCTCCGACTGCGTCACCTGTTGCAGGTCGTCGGCAGTGCCGACGATCGTATAGGCGATCAGGTGCGGCAGGTGGCTGGTCACCGCGAGCACGAGGTCATGATGGTCGGGGGCCATCCGCTCGACGTCCGCGCCCAGCCGGCGCCAGAATTCCTCCACGCGCACCGTGGCCGCCTCGTCGCTCTCGGGCAGCGGGGTGACGATGCACCAGCGACGGCGGAACAGTGTCGCGAAGCCCGCCTCCGGGCCGCTCTGCTCGGTGCCGGCGACCGGGTGCGCCGGGATGATGCGGGCGGGCGGGAGTACCGCCGACAACGCCTGCGCCACCGACGCCTTGCAACTGCCCACGTCGCTGACGATCGCGTCGGCGGGCAGGTCGGCCGCGATCTCGGCGGCGACCGCGCCCATCGCGCCGACCGGCACGCACAGGATCACGAGATCGGCGTCGATCACCGCCGCGCCGGCGTGGTCGGCGACGTCGTCGAGCAGGTCGATGCGCCGCGCCGTCTCGCGCACCGCGGCGCTGGCGTCATGCCCGGTCAGCCGCACGGTCGGCATATATTGCCGCACCGCCCGCGCGATCGAGGAGCCGATCAGCCCGAGGCCGATGATCGAGACGCGGGCGAACGGCAGCATCAGCCGCGCTCGATGCCCTTGTCGGGTGCGGTGGCGTGGGCCGGGGCGGCGCCGCGCTCGACGATCCCGCGCAGCGCCGCGGCGACGCCGCGCGTCTCCTCCTCGGTGCCGATCGTGATCCGCAGCCCTTGCGCCAGGCCCTGGCCGGGGAGCCAGCGGACGATATAGCCGGCGTCCATCAACCCCTTGTAGGCGGTCTCGGCGGTCACCGCCCCTTCGAAGACGACGAGCACGAAGTTCGCTTCGCTGGGGATCGCGCGCAGCCCGGCATTCCCGAGCCTGGCGATCTCGTCCGAGAACCAGGCGCGCCACGTGGCGTTGTGGGCGCGGGTATGTCCGACGAACGCCGTGTCCTCGATCGCCGCGACGGCGGCGCGTTGTCCGCCGATCGTGATGTTGAACGGCAGCCGGATGCGGTGCAGCGCCTGGATGATGTCGACATGTGCATAGCCCCAGCCGATCCGCTCGGCAGCGAGGCCGTGGATCTTGGAGAAAGTGCGCGTGACCAGCACGTTGGTGGCGGTCTTCGCCAGCGCCAGCCCGCCGTCGTCGTCGGCATCGGCGAGGTACTCGGCATAGGCCTGGTCGAGCACCAGCAGCACGTTTGCCGGCAGCGCGGCGTGGAGGCGGGCGATCTCCGCGGCCGGTGCGAAGGTGCCGGTCGGGTTGTTGGGATTGGCGACGTAGACGACGCGCGTGCGATCGGTGACGCAGGCGAGGATCGCATCGACGTCGGTCGCGTAATCGCGATCGGGCGCGATCACCGGGGTGGCGCCGACGCGCCGCGTCGCGATCTCGTACACCGCAAAGCCGTAGCGGACGAAGATCACCTCGTCGCCCGGACCGGCGAACGCGCCCGCGACGAGGTGCAGGATCTCGTCCGAACCATTGCCGTAGATGATGCGCGCCGGGTCGAGCCCGAAGCGCGCGCCGATCGCCTCGCGCACGATCGCACCGCTGGCATCGGGGTAGCGCTCCAGCGTGTCAGCGGCCGAGGCATAGGCGGCGCGCGCGGCGGGCGAGGTGCCGAGCGGGTTCTCGTTCGAAGACAGTTTCGCGACCGTCCGGCCATCGTCGGTGGTCGATCGCCCCGGGATGTAGGGTGCGATGTCCATGATCCAGGGCTTGGGCGTGGGAGCGTTCGTCATGGCCGATGCGGGTAGCGCGCGCGCGGGCGCGGGGGAAGTGGGGACGCGACCGGGATCGGGCGTGTAGGTTGTGAGCGTCCGGACCACGTGGCACTTGCCGGTCGGCAGGGGCGACGCCGGGCGGCTTGCCAGCTACGATCCAGACGCCGGTATGACGCCATGGATCGTACGAAAGGTCATGTTGAAGCGTGAACCGTCCACGGTCGCACGTTTCGGCACGGCATGTTTCCAGTGCCGCTGAAGCTCGCCCCGCATCAATGGCCGATGCGGGTAGCGCGCGCGCGGGCGCGGGGGAAGTGGGGACGCGACCGGGATCGGGCGTGTAGGTTGTGAGCGTCCGGACCACGTGGCACTTGCCGGTCGGCAGGGGCGACGCCGGGCGGCTTGCCAGCTACGATCCAGACGCCGGTATGACGCCATAGATCGTACGAAAGGTCATGTTGAAGCGTGAACCGTCGACGGTCGCACGTTTCGGCACGGCATGTTTCCAGTGCCGCTGAAGCTCGCCCCGCATCAGGAGCAGGGTACCGTGCTGCAGGGGGATGGTGATCTTCTCGGCATGATCGCTGTTGCGGCGCAACTGGAAGTCGCGCGTCGCGCCGAAATTGGCGGAGGCGATCACGGGATCCACGCCCAGTTCCTTTTCGTCGTCGGCGTGCCAGCTAAGGCTGTCCTTGCCGTCGCGATACCAGTTCAGCAGCACGCAGTTGAACGTGCTGCCGCTGGCATCCTCGATCCGATCTTTGATATGAAGCAGGCCGTCGGTCCAGGGATTGGGCTCGGACTTTATACCCGAATAGGTATAGGCGGCGCCGGGATCGCCGTACCACGCGGTCAGCCGCGGCAATGGAATATCCTTGCCGTACAGTTTCATGCTGTCCTGCTTCCAGCGGACGTTCGTGAAGCCGATCTGCCCGAGCGCTTCCGCCGACACCTTCCGCCAGTCGATCGTGCGCCAGTCGGCGCTGTCGTTCTCCTGAAGGTAGGCGAACATGCGGTCGCTCCACGCCTTGCTGAAGAAATGCTCCGCGTAGAAGAACGCGCCGCCCGGCACCGTAACGTCGAAACCGTTGCGATCCTTATTCCACGACACGTCGTACCCCGGAGCGGCCGGCAGGACGAAGGGCGGTGTCGGCGCCGCCGGAGCAAAAAGATCAGCCATCCTTGACCTCGAACTCGCACAGCCAGCCGATCCCCGCGGACCGGCCGGGATTGTCGCACGTAAATCGCTCCACCGTCGACCGGCAATCGATCAGGTGGCCGTCCTTTCCCGCTTGCGTCATGGTCGCCGCGAGTGCTTCGACCTGCGGCGATCCCCCGTTGAAGTCGCGGTCGTGACTGACCGACAGTATCGTATGCCGGCCCGCCCGCACCGTCGCTATCAGCAATGTCAGCGCATCAAACCCGGGTAAGTCTAGGAATTGGAAAACAGGTGCAGGGTCGCGCCCGGTGAGGTGGCAGGTACCTGTTCCTTGTCCACCTCGTCGAAGCGCCGGTTGATGGCGGTCACCTTCGCATCAGGCGCCAGGCGCGCGTATAGCGCCACGGCCCGCGCCAGCGCGAGCGATGATGGTTCGACCAGTACGATGTCGCGCGCCTGCCCGAAAAGCCGGCCCCTGGTCAGATCGTTGGCGAGAAGGCCCGCCAAACCCTGTCCGCAGCCATAATCGAAGACCGTCGTCGGTGGTTCGACGGCGGCGAGCAGGTGTGAGATCCTCTCCCACTGGCTACGGATCATCGGCCCGTAGCTGTGGAGATACTGGTCCAGATCGTCTGTCGTGCCGATCACGGCGTGTCCGAAGTCCAGCGCACCTTTCGCTCCATGATCCCGCCTGAACGCGGATCTGAACCACGAAAAGTTCAGCTCGCCACGCGCCACGTCGCCGATCGCGCCAATCGCCCTGTCGTCCACCGCAAACCTCTCGCCACCCGAGCGCGGCTAATGTGCCGCGTTCCGGAGATAGACCGGCGGCGGCCTGTCGACGGCGAAGGCGCCTCCATTCCGGAGCAATCCCGGGAAGGGGGCACCATGCGCCTTCCCGTCTCGACACCCCGCCCCCGCCGCGCGTAAAGGCAGGGGCTCGATGCTCAGCACGCCTTCCTCGCTCGACCAGCGGTTCGGCCTGTCGCGGCGTGTCGCGCTGCCGGGGCCGCTCAGGCTCGACGGCGGCGCGCTGCTCGCGCCGGTCGAGATCGCCTACGAAACCTATGGCACGCTCGCGCCCGGTGGCGGCAACGCGATGCTGGTGTGCCATGCGCTGACCGGCGACCAGCATCTGGCGAGCGCGCATCCGCGCACCGGCAAGCCGGGGTGGTGGCAACGGATGGTGGGGCCGGGCCGGCCGATCGACACCGATCGCTATTTCGTGATCTGCACCAACGTGCTCGGTTCGTGCATGGGAACGTCGGGGCCCGCGAGCATCGATCCGGCGACCGGCCGGCCGTTCGCGATGACGTTCCCGGTCATCACGATCCGCGACATGGTGCGCGCGCAGGCACTGCTGCTCGATCACCTCGGCGTGGCGCGGTTGGCGGCGGTGGTCGGCGGATCGATGGGCGGGATGCAGGCGCTCAGCTGGGCGGCGACCTTCCCGGAGCGCGTCGCGAAATGCGTCGTGATCGCCTCGACCGCGCGCCATTCGGCACAGAACATCGCCTTCCACGAGGTTGGACGACAGGCGGTGATGGCCGATCCGAACTGGCGCGGCGGCGACTATTACGACGGTGATCCACCGGCGGCAGGCCTGGCGGTGGCGCGGATGGCGGCACACATCACCTACCTTTCGGAGGCCGGGCTCACCGAGAAGTTCGGGCGGCGCTTGCAGGCGCGCGAGCAGAAGTCGTTCGGATTCGACGCCGACTTCCAGGTGGAGAGCTACCTGCGACACCAGGGGCTGGCGTTCTCCGACCGCTTCGACGCGAACAGCTATCTCTACATCACCCGCGCGCTCGACTATTTCGACCTTGCCGAGGAGCATGGCGGCATGCTGGCGAACGCCTTCCGCGGAGCGGCGACGCGGTTCTGCCTCGTCAGCTTCGATACCGACTGGCTGTACCCGACCTCCGAGTCGCGCAGTATCGTCCATGCCCTGATGGCGGCCGGCGCACCGGCGAGCTTCGTCGAATTATCGAGCCCGTTCGGGCATGACGCGTTTCTGCTCGAGTCACCCGAGCTGGACCGGGTGATGCACGGCTTCCTGAGCGCCGCGGCATGAGCCTGCGCCCCGATCTCGCGATCATCGCCGGGCATGTGCCCGCGGGCGCGCGGGCGCTGGACGTCGGCTGCGGCGACGGCGAGTTGATGGCCGCGCTGCGCGACGAGGCGCGCGTCGACGTGCGCGGGCTGGAGATCGACGCTGCGAACGTCGCCGCGGCGGTCGGGCGCGGACTGTCGGTCATCCAGGGCGATGCCGATATCGATCTCGCCGGCTATCCCGACCAGAGTTTCGACTATGCGATCCTGAGCCAGACGTTGCAGACGGCGCGCGCGCCCGATCGCGTGCTGGACGAGTTGCTGCGCATCGGGCGCTTCGCGTTCGTCAGCTTTCCCAACTTCGCGCATTGGCGGGTACGGCTGTCGCTGTTGTGGGGCGGGCGGATGCCGGTGACGCGGCTGCTGCCGGAACGCTGGTACGACACCCCGAACATCCACCATGTGACCATCGACGATTTCCGCGCGCATCTTGCCGAGCGCGGCGTGATCGTGGAGCGCGCGTGGTTCCTGTCCGGCGACAAGCGGACCGGCGGCGCGGCGGCGAACATGTTCGCCGAACACGCGGTGTTCCTGCTGCGACGGGAACCATGACGTTTGATCTCGGTTAAGATCGGCGTGACCGACCATTCCGCACCCCCCACCGCGCTGATCGTCGAGGACGAGATTTTCGTCGCGCTCGATCTCGAGCGTATCCTGGAGGATGCCGGCTATACCGTCGTTGCGATCGCGGCGGACGCCGCATCAGCGCTGAGCGCAGCACCGGGATGTTGCTTCGCATTCGTCGACGTCAATCTGCGCGACGGCGCGACCGGGCCGGAGATCGCCGAGCGTATCGCGCGCGAACACGGCGTGAAGGTCGTTTTCGTCACCGCCAATCCGGGTCAGATCACCAACCGCGACACCGCGCTCGGCTATGTTCGCAAGCCGTTCAACGAAGAGGCGATCCTCGCCGCCGCACACACCGCTTCACGCGCGGTCGACGTTGCCGGCGACAATATCGATTTCGTCAGGTGGTCGCCAGTCGGCTGAACGCCTCGCGTGGGACGCGCACCTCGACCCGCAGTCCGTCCGCATGCCATTCCCGCACCAGCGTCCCGCCCAGCTGACGCTTGGCGCTCATTTCGATCAATTGCGAGCCGAAGCCGTGCTGCGTCGGTGCGTCGTGAAGCGTCGGCCCGCCCTGTTCATGCCATAGCAGGACGACGTCCCGACCGGTGTCGGTGACGATCATCGTTACCCGCCCGTCGATGCTGGACAGCGCGCCATATTTGCTCGCGTTGGTCGCCAGCTCGTGGAAGATCAGCGCCAGCGGGGTGGCGGCGCGATCGTCGACCACGACATTGTCGCCCTTGATCGTGAAGCGCTCGCCGCTGCGCGACTGATAGGGGATGAAAAGCTCCTCGAGCAGGCCGTGCAGGCTGTCCTGTCGCACGCTCGGGCGCGACTGGTCGCTGTGCGGGCGGACGAAATCATGCGCGCGGCCAAGCGCGGTGATGCGCTGACGCAGCTCGCCCAGCAGCCCGGCGAGCGGCGGGTGCGTGCGCCCGGTCAGGTGCACCAACCCCGCGACGACCGAGAAGATGTTCTTGATGCGGTGGCTCAGTTCCTGGCTGACGATCTCGCGCTCCTCCATCGCCAGCCTCTGCTGATGGATGTCGGTGCAGGTGCCGAACCAGCGCGTGATCGTGCCCGCGGCATCGCGGATCGGCAGCGCGCGGCCCAGCACCCAGCGATAGGTGCCGTCATGGTGCCGCAGCCGATATTCGATCTGATACGGCTCGCCTGTTCCCAGCGCGTGGCGCCACGCCGCCCACGCACGCTCCTGATCGTCGGCGTGGAACATCCCGTTCCAGGCTTCGCCGTCCGTCGAGCCCTCCGGCGTGCCGGTGAAGGCGTACCAGCGCGCATTATAGTAATCGTGATAGCCGTCCGGCAGCGTCGACCACACCATCTGCGGCATGGTGTCGGCCAGGATGCGGAAGCGCGTCTCGCTATCCTCGGCCTCGCGGCGCGCGACCTGCGAGACGGCGTGATCGCGCGAGCCGTGGACGCGCGCCATGACGGCGGCCCCCAGCACGCGCAGCCCGCCCAGCTGGAGCGCGGTCAGCCCGGCCGGGCGTGGCGACGTGCCGAGCACGCACAACGCCCCGAGCGGGACTCCTTCCTCGGTGACCAGCGGCGCGCCGGCATAGAAGCGCACGCCCGGATCGACGAGCAGTGGATTGTCGGCGAACCGCGGGTCCTGCGTCGCGTCGGGGACGACCATGATGTCGTCCTGCCACATCGCATAGGCGCAGAACGACATCGCGCGCGGCGTGCCGTCGAGGTCGGTGCCGGTCGCGGAGAGGAACGATTGCTCGTCCTCCTCGACCAGCGAGACCAGCGCGATCTCCGCCTCGCACAATCGTGCCGCGAAGTCGGTGATCTGCTTGAGCGCGGCGGCGCGGCGAAGCGCGACGAGATTGTACGCGTCGATCGTCGCACGACGCTGCCGCTCGTCGATCGGGCCGGCACCCGCGATCGTGGCTGGCGCGGCATCCGCGGGGCAGAGGGGTGCGCTCACCGGCACGGACCTCAGAACGGTACGTCGTCGTCGAGATCGTCCGCGAAGCCGCCGCCGTAGCTGCCACCGCGCGCCGCACCGCCGCCAGCGGACCCGCCGCCGCTCGCGCCGCGCGAACCGCCCGCACCGCCGCCACGCGGGGCACCGCCGCCGTAACCACCACCGCCACCGAAGTCATCGCCGCCCATGTCGTCACGAGCGCCGCCGCCACCGCCGCCGGGGCCGTCGAGCATCGTCAGCACGGAGTTGAAGCCTTGCAGCACCACCTCGGTCGAATAACGATCCTGCCCCTGCTGGTCCTGCCACTTACGCGTCTGCAGCTGGCCCTCGATATAGACCTTGCTGCCCTTGCGCAGGAACCGCTCGGCGACGTTGGCCAGCCCTTCGTTGAAGATCGCGACCGAATGCCATTCGGTCTTTTCCTTCTTCTCGCCGCTGTTGCGGTCCTTCCACGATTCGGACGTCGCGATCCGCAGGTTGACGACCTTGCCGCCGTTCTGGAACGAGCGCGACTCGGGATCGCGCCCGAGATTGCCGACGAGAATGACCTTGTTGACGCTGCCTGCCATCGAAACCTCTATCTGGCCGGTCCATGCCGGCGACGGTGCGGCCCGGCTTCTCGATCGACGGCGACGGGCCGGACGGGAAGCGGGCGGTGCGGCCCTTTAATCAAAGCCCGGCGAGCACCGCCAGCCAATACGTGATCCCCGCCATCACATAAGCGGTCACGAACAGATAACCGAGCATGAACATCGGCCATTTCCAGCCGTTCGTCTCACGCCGGGTCACCGCGATCGTGCTGATGCATTGCGGCGCGAACACGAACCACATCAGAAAGGCGAGTGCGGTGGGCAGCGACCAGCGCCCGCGCAGGTGATCGACCAGGCTTTTCGATCCGGCCGCATCCTCGGTATCGTCGATCGCATAGGCCGTGCCGATCGCTGCCACCGCCACCTCGCGCGCCGCCATCGCCGGGATCAGCGCAAGCGCGATGTCGTGATTGAAGCCGATCGGCCGCACCACGACCTCCAGCCCGCTGGCGATCCGTCCCGCGATCGAATATTCGACCTGGCTCTGTCCGCGCGGCGCCTGCGGGAAGCTGAGCAGCGCCCACAGCACGATCGTCGTCAGCGCGATCGTCGTGCCGGCGCGCTTCAGGAAGATCGCCGCACGGCTCCACAGCCCGATCGCGACGTCACGCAGGCGGGGCAGCTGATATTTGGGCATTTCCATCATGAAGCCCGACGATTCGCCCTTCGTCACCGTGCGGCGTAGCAGCAGCGCGGCGACGAACGCCCCGACGATGCCCAACAGGTACAGCGCGAGCAGCACCAGTCCCTGCAAGCCGACGAACGGCACCACCTCCCGCGCGGGAATGAATGCACCGATGATGATCGTATAGACCGGCAGCCGCGCCGAGCAGGTCATCAGCGGCGCGATCAGGATCGTCGTCAGCCGGTCCTTTTCGTCGTCGATCGTGCGCGTCGCCATGATCCCCGGCACCGCGCATGCGAAGCTGGACAGCAATGGGATGAACGCGCGCCCCGACAGCCCGACGCCAGCCATCAACCGATCCATCAGGAAAGCGGCCCGGACCATATAGCCCGAGGCCTCCAGCACGAGGATGAAGAGGAACAGGATCAGGATCTGCGGCAGGAACACCACGACCGCGCCGACCCCGGCGATAACGCCATCGGTCAGCAGCGAGCGCAGGAAGCCGGCGGGCAGCGCGCCCTTGATCGCCGTCTCCAGTGCGGCGAAGCCGTCCTCGATCCAGCCGATCGGCGCTTCCGACCAGCTGAACACCGCCTGGAACATCACGAACAGCAGCGCGACGAGCAGGATCGGGCCGAACACCGGGTGGAGCGCGACTCCATCCAGCGCGTGGTGCCAGCGGCGCGTCGGCGTCTCGCTGACGGTCGCGGCCTTCGACAGGTCGCGTGCGCGGCGTTGCAGCGTCCGAATGTCCTCGTCGGGCGCGGCGGCGACCGCGGCATCGGGTGCGATGCCGACGATCCCGGTCAGCGCGGCGCGCAGCACGTCGATGCCGCGCCGCCGCACCGCGACGGTTGGCACCACCGGCACGCCTAGTTCGCGCTCCAGCACCGCCGCGTCCAGCACCAGCCCGTCGCGCTCGGCCAGGTCGACCATGTTGAGCGCGACCACCACCGGCAGCCCCAGCGCGATCAGCTGCATCGCGAAGCGCAGGTGATTGTCGAGGTTGGCGGCGTCGAGCACCACGACCAGCACGTCGGGGCGGCGTTCGCCCGCCTGTGCGCCGAGCAGCACGTCGCGCGTCACCCGCTCGTCAGGGGAAGAGGGGTCGAGGCTGTAGGCGCCGGGCAGGTCGACCAGCTCGACCGGGCGGCCATCGTCCAGCACGAGCCGGCCGGAATGGCGCTCCACGGTGACGCCGGGATAATTGCCGACCTTCTGCCGCGCGCCGGTCAGCGCGTTGAACAGCGCGCTCTTGCCGGCATTGGGATTGCCGACCATCGCGACCAGCGGGGGCATTTCCATCAGGATCGACGCGGCGAGCCGCTCACTCGGCCGGCAGCGGTTCGACCGAGACGCGGATCGCCCCGGCGACCGCGCGGCGCAGCGCCACCGTCATCCGCCCGATCCGGCACGCCACCGGTCCGCCGCCGATCTGCGCACGGTGCAGCACCTGCACCGCGACGCCGGCGTCGAAGCCCAGTTCGCGCAACCGCCGCGCTTCGGGCGTGGCAAGGCGGGACCAGTCGATGGTGTCGACGATGGCGGCCTGATGCCGCGGGAGCGTTTCGAGGCTGATGGGCAGGGTCACGCGGCTTGTATAATGGCAGTGCGATTGATTATCAATTAGCGATTGCCGTCACACCACCGGGTAGCGCAGCCGGCCGATGAACCGGCTGAGGCTCGGGCGGTGCTGCGTCCGCCGCGTGAACTGTGCCTTGGCCTTTTCGAACCGCATGATCCCGTCGATGCGCCGCGACAGGAATGCGCGGGTATCGGCCTGCCCCTCGCTGTCGTCATCGAGGAACACGGTGGTCGTCGCGGTGTAGACGGCCAGCAGCATCGCGCGCTTGGTGTAATGGTTATAGTCGGTTGCGGTGTCGCCGGCCAAACGCCACATCCGGTCGACGCTGCGCCAGCCGAGCTTCGCGGCGCGCGCGACGTTGTTCGGCAGCGCCAGCACCGCACGCGCCCGCCGCAACGCCTCGCGTTCGGGGGCGAGCACCGCCAGCCGCGCCTCGACCAGCGCGGTGATGCGTTGGCGGATCTTCATCGCCGTCAGTCCTTCGGGCGGAAGGGCACGCGCCATTTCCGCGTCGATATGCTCGAACCACGCATCGATCATCGCCACCGCGCCGTCCGCGAAGGCGAGTCGCGCCACGTCGGGGTCGATGCCCTCCAGCTCGGCGGCGAGATCGCGCGCGGCATCGCCCCAGCCGTCGAAGGCGGCATTGGCGGCGATCGCGGGCGCAAGGCGGGCGCGTACCTCGTCGAGCGTCAGGTCCTCGGTCATCGCATCTCCTCCGGCACGGGATTGGCGGGTGGCGGCTCCGTAGCATTGCGGCGGCGGTCGCGCACCAGCACCAATGCCGCAGCGATCATCGCGATCCCCACGAAGTCGGGCGCGGCGAGCGCTTCGCCGAAATGCACCCAGCCGATCGTCGCCGCCACCGCCGGCTGGATCAGCAGCGCGAGCCCGATCACCAGCGGCGGCAAGCGGCCGAGCGCGTAGATCATGCAGCCCTGTCCGAGCAGCTGGCAGACCAGCGCCAGCGCGATCAACGGCGTCCAGTGCTGCGGCATGATCCGCTCGCCAAGGATCAGCGCGTAACCCAGCAGCGGCAGCAGCGCCGCCAGCGACGACAGCGCCAGTGCCGGCCAGGGGGCGAGCGCGCGCCGCACGTCGGACATCAGGATGAAATACAGCGCGTACAATATCCCGGCCAGTACGCACAGCAGGTCGCCGGCAAGGTGGCGCGGATCGAGCTGGTAGGACCGCCCCATCAACAGCGCGGCGCCGGCGGCGGCGAGCAGCAGCGCGACGCCCTGCATCCGCGTCGGCCAGGCGCGCGCGACGAGGAACCCCCAGAGTGGAAAGAGGAACGTCGCCGAATTGCCGAGCAGCGTGGCGTTCGCCATCGTGGTGTGCAGGATGCCGAGGTGCCATGTCCCCAGGTCGGCGGCGAAGGCGACGCCGGCGAGCCCCACGAACAACCATATCCGCGACGTGGGCGCGCTGCGCGAGGCCGGCCCCGGCAGCGCCAGCGCGGCGATCGCGAGCAGCGGCACCGCCAGCGCCATCCGCCAGAACGCGGCGGCGACCGGGCCGGTGTCGGCGAGCCGCACGAACAGCGGCCCGAACGCCAGCGCGGCATTGGCGACGACCACCGCGACGAAGGCGGCGGGATTGCCGGTGGGGGCAGGGGAACGGGGCATGCTGTCCGGGTGCTTTCGTTCGTCGTTCCTGGGCGGCTCGGCGCTCGGGCGGTTCGCCGTGCCGCCCATTTACGTCATTCCCGCGCGGCGCGGCGTCCAGTCTTCAGCCGGTCCCGCCCGCTTCGTCATCCCCGGGGCACCAAGAGGCCAGTTGCGCAGCTTCTCGAAAGGACCACGGGCTGGATTACCGTGCGCGTGAAGGACGCCTTTCCGGGAATTCGCCGCTTACGCCGCCTCGGCCAGCAGCTTCTTCGCCTCGGCGCCGGTCCAGTCCATGTCGCCGGTGACGCGCCAGATCTCCTTGCCGTCGGCGCCGTAGAGGATCGTCGTCGGCAGGCTTGCGCCATAAGCGGTGCTCAGCGCCAGCTTGGCGTCCAGATACGGCTTCAGGTGCGTGAACTTGCGCTCCGCCAGGAAGGCATTCGCCTTGGCCGGCTCCATGTCCTGGCTGATCGCCAGCACCGGCACCTTGTCGCCCAGCGCCGCGGCGGCGGCGTCCAGCGTGGGCATCTCCTTCACGCACGGCGCACACCATGTCGCCCACAGGTTCACCAGCACCGGCTTGCCCTTGAACGACGCCAGCGTTGTCGGGCCGCCGGTCCCGCCCGGCGCTGCGAAGGACACGGCGGGCGCGGCCTCGCCCTTGTGGCTGCGGTCGATCTTGTCGGCCTTCGGTGCGCCGGTCGCGGGTGCTTCGTCGCTGCTGACTTCGTCGCTGCCGGCGATGTCGGCGGCCGGCGCTTGCCCGTTCGACGGCGACCCCTTATCGCACGCCGCAAGGGCCAGCGCGGTGCCGAGGAGACAGACGATCGCGACGCGGGATGCCATGAGCGGTTCCAACCAGATGTGGGGTGGGCGGTTCGCCGAAGGGCCAGCCGCTGTCATGCGCGAGATAAACGCGTCCATCCCCTTCGACAAGCGGATGTGGCGGCAGGACGTGGCCGGCAGCCGCGCGCATGTCGCGATGCTGGGCGCGCAGGGCATCGTCTCCGCCGGGGACGCCGCCGCGATCGGCGCCGGGCTGGAACAGGTTGCGCAGGGCTATGCCGATGGCGGCGTGCCCGATGATCTGGCGATGGAGGACATCCATATGCTGACGGAAGCGCGGCTGTCCGACGCGATCGGCGCCGCGGCCGGACGCCTCCACACCGCCCGCAGCCGCAACGATCAGGTCGCGACGGACTTCCGCCTGTGGGTGCGCGATGCGACCGACCAGGTGCTCGCCGCGCTCGCCGCGCTGGACGACGCGTTGCTGGCGCGCGCGGAGGAACACGCCGATAGCGTGATGCCGGGCTTCACGCACCTGCAATCGGCGCAGCCGGTGACGCTGGGTCATCACCTGATGGCCTATCACGAGATGGTGGCGCGCGACGTGTCGCGCTTCACCGACAATCGCGCGCGCGGCAATCTCTGCCCGCTGGGCGCTGCCGCGCTGGCGGGCACGGGCTTTCCGATCGACCGCGCGGCGACCGCCGCCGCGCTCGGCTTCGACGGACCGACCCGCAACAGCCTAGATTCGGTCAGCGATCGCGACTTCGCGCTCGATTACCTGATGGCGGCGGCGCAATGTTCGCTGCACCTCAGCCGCCTCGCCGAGGAGTTCGTGCTGTGGGCGTCGCAGCCGTTCGGGTTCGTCTCCCTGTCCGACCAATGGTCGACCGGCAGCTCGATCATGCCGCAGAAGCGCAACCCCGATGCCGCCGAGCTGGTGCGCGGCCATGCCGGGCGGATCACCGGCTGCCTCGTCAGCCTGATCGTGACAATGAAGGGGCTGCCGCTCGCCTATTCCAAGGACATGCAGGACGACAAGCCGCCGGTGTTCGAATGCCATGACCTGCTGGCGATCTCGATCGCGGCGATGACCGGCATGGTGGAGAGTGCGACGTTCCGCACCGACCGGATGCGCGGCCTCGCCGAAAGCGGCTATGCCACCGCCACCGATCTGGCCGACTGGCTGGTGCGTGAGGCCGACGTCCCGTTCCGCGAGGCGCATCATATTACCGGACGCGCGGTGGCGCGCGCGGAGGCGCTGGGCTGCACGCTCGACAAGGTGCCGCTCGCCGATCTGCAGGCGATCGACCCGCGGATCACCGACAGCGTTTACGGCGTGCTGTCGGTCGACGCCTCTGTCGCGAGCCGCAGGAGCTTCGGCGGGACCGCGCCCGACAACGTCCGCGCCGCCATCCGGGCGGCACGCGCGTGAGGGCGCTGCTGCTGCTGCTGCTCGCGACCCTGCCGCTCGCGGCCTGCGGTTCGACGCAGACGCTCAAGCCCGCCGTCGGGAAGTCGATGCCGGTGACGCCCTATGGCGCGCCGCAGCAGCCGGCCGTCGCCGATCTGCTCACCCCCTCCGTCCAGGCGCGCCCGCAGCGTACCGGCGAGGTGCTGAGAAGCTCGCAGGAACGCGCTCGCGACCCGTTCGACCTGCCGCCGCGCTGACTCTTTTCGTTCGGGTGACCATGGACCATTTTCATTATCGCGACGGTGCCTTGTGGTGCGAGGGCGTGCCGCTGACCCGGATCGCCGACGAGGTGGGGACGCCCGTCTACGTCTATTCCGCCGCCGCCTTCCGCGCGCAGGCGCGTGCGTTCCGCGACGCGCTGGCGGGGGTGCCGGACGTGCACCTCGCCTATGCGATCAAGGCCAACCCGAACCTCGCCGTGCTGCGCGTGGTCGCCGCTGAGGGTTATGGCGCCGACGTCGTCTCGGGTGGGGAGATGGCGCGTGCGGTGGCGGCGGGCATACCGGCGAGCGGGATCGTCTTCTCCGGGGTGGGCAAGACCCGCGCCGAGTTGCTGCGCGGGCTGGAGGCCGGGATCGGCCAGTTCAACCTCGAGCTGGAGGAAGAGGGCGTCGTGCTGGCGCAGCTGGCCCACGAGCGCGGGATGACCGCGCGCGCGGTGCTGCGCGTCAACCCGGACGTGGATGCCGGCACGCACGCCAAGATCTCGACCGGGCGCAAGGAGAACAAGTTCGGCGTGCCGATCGATCAGGCACCTGGAATGTATGCGCGCCTGTCCACGCTGCCCGGCCTGTCGATGCAGGGCGTGGCGATCCATATCGGCAGCCAGTTGTTCGACCTCGCCCCGCTGGAGGCGGCCTATGTGCGCGTGAAGGCGCTGGTCGACGAACTCCGCGCCGCCGGCCATGCGGTGGCGCGGGTCGATCTCGGCGGCGGGCTGGGCGTGCGCTACAAGGCGGGCGACGACCCGCGCAGCCCGGCCGAATATGGCGCGATGGTGGAACGCGTAACGAAGGACTGGGGCGTCCAGCTGATGTTCGAGCCCGGTCGCGTGATCTCGGGCAATGCCGGCGTGCTGCTGACGCGCGTGATCTGGGTGAAGCCGGGGGTGGTGCACCCCTATGTCATCGTCGACGCGGCGATGAACGACCTCGCGCGCCCGGCGCTGTACGATGCGTGGCACGATGTCGACGCGGTGGTGCCGACCGGCGAGCGGATGACCGCGAACGTGGCCGGGCCGGTGTGCGAGACCGGCGACACCTTCGCGATGGCACGCGAGATGGACGCGGTGAAGGGCGGCGACCTGGCGGTGCTGCGGACCGCAGGGGCGTATGGCGCGACGATGGCGTCGACCTACAACAGCCGCCCGCTGGTGCCCGAGGTGCTGGTCGACGGCGATCGCTATGCGGTGGTCGCGGACCGGATTGCGGCGGAAACGATCCTCGCCGCCGAGCGCGTGCCCGAGTGGTTGTAGGCAACAGATCTTTCTGCCGCCGCCCGGATCGCTGGCCGGTTTCCGACGGCGCTTGTGGCGTGGCGGGATGCTTTTTCGCTTCCGGGCGTAACGCATGACGCTGCATAGCCTTCCGCTGTTCGTACGGCTGAACGGTCGCCCGGTGATCCTTGTCGGCGCGGGGGAGGCAGCCGAGCCGAAGCGGCGGTTGCTGGAGCGTGCCGGGGCGATCGTCGTCGGCGAGGATGACCCGGAAGCCCGGCTCGCGATCGTCGCTGACGACGACGCGGCGGTGGCGCGGCTGAAGGCGCGCGGCGTGCTGGTCAACGCGGTCGACCGGCCCGAGCTGTGCGACTTCACGTTGCCCGCGATCGTCGACCGCGCACCGGTGCTGGTCGCGATCGGCACCGGCGGCGTGTCGGCGGGGCTGGCGGCGGCGGTGCGGCAGCGGCTGGAGGCGGTGCTGCCGGCGTCGCTCGGCCGGCTGGCTGAGGCGTTGCACGGTGCGCGCGCCGGGTTGCGCGCCGCGCTGCCCGATGGCGGTGCGCGACGGCGGGCGATCGGCGCGGCGCTGGCGCCGGGTGCGGCGCTCGATCCGCTCGCCGACTACGACGGGCGCGATGCCGCGGCGGCGGTGCTGGCGAGTGCGGCGGCGGGCGGGGTGGTGCGGCTGGTGCTGGCGTCGCGCGATCCCGACGATCTCACGCTGCGGCAGGCACGGCTGCTCGCCGCTGCCGACCGCGTCACGCACCGCGCCGACGTGCCCGCGGCGATCCTCGACCGCGCGCGCGCCGATGCGCTGCGGATGCCGTGCGATGCTGCGCCGGTATCCGGCGAGGGGCTCACCGTCGACGTGGCGATGCACGCATGAGTGGCTTCGCGTGGCGCGTTGCGGCCGACGGCAAGACGACCCGCGTCTCGGCGACCGACTCCCTTCGCGACGAAGCACAGTTTCTGTGGGTGCATCTGGCCACCAATGCCGAACATGCGCAGGCATGGTTGCGCGACGAGGCGAAGCTGGAGCCGTTCACCGTCGACCAGCTGACCGCCGCCGAAACGCGCCCGCGCGCCGACAAGATCGGCGCCGGCGCGTTCGTCAACCTGCGCGGGCGTACCGACGAGGAGCTCGATTCGTCCGACATGCTCGCCTCGATCCGGATCTGGGCGACCAAGGGCCGCGTCATCACCGTCTCTCGCAAGCGGCTCGTGGTGCTGGAGGATGTCGAGGAACAGGTGTCGCACGGCACGGTAAGCGACCCGGGCGACCTGATCGCGGCGTTTGCGACGGCGATCACCGAGGATCTCGATCCCGTCGTCGCCGACCTTGGCGACGGACTTGACGATTGCGAGCAGGGGTTGAGCACGCACCGCGTGTTCGAACTGCGTCGCGAGGTCACGCGGGTGCGGTCGGAGGCGATCAACTATCGTCGCTTCCTCAGCCCGCAGCGCGCCGCGCTGGAACGGCTGGCGACGCTGCCGGGGGACTGGCTGGCCGAGGACGACCGCGCGCATCTGTCCGCCGCCGCCGACCGCGCCGCGCGCATGGCCGAGGAAGTCGAGGCGATCCGCGAGCGCGCCGCGCTGATGCACGAGGCGTTGACCGATCTGCGCGCCGAACAGCTCGACCAGCGCAGCCTGGTGATCGCGATGGTGGCGATGATCTTCCTGCCGCTGACGTTCCTGACCGGATTGTACGGGATGAACGTGAAGGGGCTGCCCTATGCCGAGGCGCCGTGGGCGTTCGATGCGATCGCCGGCGTCTGCGCGTTGGTCGCGGCGGGCATCGTCATCTGGTTCGTGCAGCGGCACTGGTTCCGCGGGTAGCTCGCGGCTCACCCCGACGTTGCCGGGGTGAGCGATGCGGGCGTTACGCCGCGCGCGCCTGCCGCCATGCGCCGGCGATTTCCTCCAGCTCGGCGGCGACGGCGCGAAACGGTGCGCCGTCGGTGCCGACGCTGGCGTCGATCACTTGCCGGCGGCACCCGGCATAGAAGCGCGCGAGGACCCGCGAGACGTCGCCACCCTTTTCGAAATCGAGATTGGCCTCCAGCGCGAACAGGATCGCGGTAGCGCGCGTGACGCGTTCGCTGCGGGTCGCGAACTGCTTGCGCTCCGCCGCCCAGGCCGCGACGCGCAGCGCCTGGGTCAATTCCTCATAGAGCAACTGGACCAGTGCCGGGCCGTCGGCGGCGGCGGTACGACCGGCCAGGTCGATCTCGCGATAGGTGCGCGCCGGATCGCGCAGCAGGGAAGAGGCATAGGCCATGATGGGTCGTCCTTTCCCGTCAGTTCGACTTGTACCAGCCGTCGATCTGCTGCGTCATGAACGACTGGGTCGCCTTGTACGCCGAGACGCGGGAATTCATGCTGGCATATTGCTGCGTCAACCGCGCCGAGAAGCGCGTCGATTGATCGTCGATCTTCGAGGTCTGCTTGGTCAGGTCGTCCTGCGCCGCGCGCAGCCGCGTGTCGGTGGCGGTCAGGCCATATAGCGAGCTGCCCGACGAAAGCTTGAGCGACTGCATCGCGGCGTTGATGCCGGTCGCGCCGAAGCTGTTGGGCGTGAACATCGCCTGGATCGCGTCCGGCGTGTCCTTCATCGCCTTGGTCAGGGCGGCGTCGTCGATTTCCATCGAGCCGTCGGTCTTGTTGGTGCGGATGCCGATTCCGGCCAGCGTCGACGGCGTGCCGCCCGCGGCGTCGGGGAGCAGCGTCTTGCTCGCGAAACCCTGCAGGTTGCGCAGCAGCTGCCGCGCGGCCGGATCGGCGCGCAGCGGCCCGTCGATCGCATTGGTCTGTGTCTTCACCTCGGTGAGCAGCTGGTTGAAGGTCTCGACGAAATCCTTGACCGCGTTGGTCAGCGCCGCGTCGGGGCGCGTGCCGCTCAGCGTCATCGTGCCGATGCCGGCCAGCGTCAGCTTCACGCCGGGGACGAGATCGCTGATCTCGTTGCTGGGCCGTTCCACCGCGACGCCGTCGACCGACAGCCTGGCGTTGCCGGCCTGGCCGCCGACCGCCAGCTTCGTGGTGGCGGGCGCGTCCTTGCCGACGCTGAGCGTGTCGAGCGTGCCGCCGGTGCCGGTCAGCGAGAACGCCTGAGCGTTGCCGCTCTGCCCCTTGAGCGACAGGAACGCGCCGCCGTCGGCATCGGTGATGACCGAGGCGGTGACGCCGGTGCCCCTGGCGTTGATCGCCGCGGCGATGCCGGCCGGCGTGTCGTTGGGCGGTGCGATCGCGATGTCGAACGACAGGTCGGTGCCGTCGTCGGCCTTGCCCGGCGTCAGGTCGGTCATCTTGCCGTTCGCGTCATAGGCGGCGGTGCCGATCTTCAGCGTCAGCGTGCCGGTGCCGAACGCGTCGGCCTTGCCCAGCTTGCTGCTGGTCACGGTCTGCACGGTGGCGAGCTTGTCGACCTTGACGGTCGCCGAGGCGCTGGCCGACATCGGCGCACCCGATATCGCGGTGGCGCCCGCGACCTTGGAGTCGCTGACGTTCGGCTGCGTGGCGAGCGTGCCGCCGCTGACCAGCGTGTTCACCGCCTTGGCGAAGTCGCTGACGAAGCTCTTGAGCGTCGCGGCGCCGGAGATCTGCGCGGTCAGCTTCTCGGATTTGGCGGTGATCTGCGCCCGCTTGGCGGCGAATTGCGCATCGACCAGCTTGCCGACGAGCGAGTCGGTATCGACCCCGGAGCCTGACCCCAGCGAGGTGAGGATCGAGTTCGCCGCCGATTTGGTCGTTGCCGCCGTGCTGGCCGGCTTGGACGTGGTGGGCGTTGGTGTCGCCGTGCTGCTGGTGATCGTCGCCATGATGCTCTCCTAAACGGCCGCGCGCGGCGATTCTTTATGATGGTTGGACACCATTTTCGTCGAAACGTGCGGTCGGCGGCACATCGATCGGCGGCTGCGTGCCTCCGGCCGCCGCATTGAGCCCGAACACGAAGGCGAGAACGGTCGCGATCGCGAGATACAGGTCGTCGCGGACTTCCTGCCCCTCGCGGCTGGTGTAGTAGACGGCACGGGCGAGTGCGGGGTATTCCAGGATCGGCAACGAGCGATCCTTCGCGGCCTCGCGGATCGCCAGCGCCAACGCGCCGCGGCCCTTCGCCACCACCACCGGCACCTCGTCGCGCCCGCGATCGTAGCGCAGCGCGACCGCGAAGTGGGTCGGGTTGGTCAGCACGACGTGCGCCTCGTCCAGCGCCTTGTGCATGCCGCCCGACATCATCTCGCGCTGCCGCATGCGCATGTGCCCCTTCATCTCGGGGTTGCCCTCGCTCTCCTTGTGCTCGTCCTTCACTTCCTGCTTGGTCATGCGCAGCTTGCGCAGCAGCTGCATGATCTGCGTCGGCACGTCGATCATGCCGATCGCGACCAGACCCATCGCCATCACGAGCAGCACGTGGGTCAGCGTCGCGCCCAGCCCGGCGAGCGCGACGGGCAGGTTGGAGGCGGCGAGCCCGAAGCTGAAATGCGCGGTTTGCCACAGCATCCACGCGCCGATCGAGCCGAGCAGCGTGACCTTCAGCAGCGACTTGCCGAGTTCGATCCAGCCCTGCATCCCGATGATGCGCTTGATGCCCGAACCGGGATTGATGCGCGACGCCTTGGGGGCGAGCAACCCGGCGTTGAAGCCGAGCGAGCCGAGCCCGGCCTGGCTGGCGACCGCCGCGCCGATCGTGATCGCGAACAGCGTGCCGATCGGTGCGGCCAGCTTCCACCCCGCCTGGATAAGCGGGCGCCACGGCTGGAAATCCTCGACATCGGCGCGCCCGAAGCTGAAGCTGGCCGCCATCACCTCCTTGCACGCGGCGAGCAGCGCCGGACCGAAGAACATCATCCACGAAATGCCTGCCAGCACCACCAGGGCGGTGGCGAGATCGCGGCTCTTGAGGACGTCACCCTTCTCCCTGGCGTCGTCGCGACGCTTCTGGGTCGGGGCTTCTGTCTTGTCGCCACCCTCCGACATCAGCCGAGCACCAGGCTTTTCGCCGCGGCGAGGCCTTCACGCACGATCACCTGCATGTAGTCGCCCATCGCGGGCAACGCGATCGCGAGGCTGACGACGCCGACCGCGAGGCTGGCGGGCAGGCCGATCGAGAACAGGTTGAGCGACGGCGCCGAACGCGACACCATTCCCATCACGAGGTTGAGGCACAGCAACAGGAAGCCGACCGGCAGCGCGAGCAGCAGCCCGGCCATGAAGGCATAGCCGCCGAACAGGGCGATGTCGCGCAACTGCCCGGCCGCTAGCCACGCCGCGCCGGGGGGCAGCGCGGTGTAGCTTTTCACCACCATGTCGACGAGCACGAGATGGCCGTCGAGCGACAGGAACAGCAGCGTCAGCAGGATCGACAGGAACTGTCCGACCGCCGGGCTGGAGCGGCCGGAATTGGGATCGATCATGTTGGCGAAGCCGATCCCCATCGATCCGCCGATGATCTCGCCCGCGACCAGCGGGGCGGCGAACGCGATCTGGACGATGAAGCCCATCGCCAGCCCGACCAGCGCTTCGGCCGCGACCGCGACGAAGGTGGCCAGCGCGAAGATCGTCGGCGGGGTCTGGATCGTCGTGGTGCCGAGCACCAGCACGCCGACCGCACCCGACAGCGTGATCCGCGCGGGCAACGGTACGGAGACGTTGCCGAACACCGGCGCGGCGATGAACGCCGCCCCGACGCGGATCATGACGAAGATCAGCGCCCACAGCTGCGTCTCGATCGAGAGGCCAAAGCCTAGCATCGTGCCAGCTCCCCGCGCGCACGCGCGTCGCGGCACAGGGGCCAGCGCGGCCGGCCGGCGCCACGCGCCCGTCCGACGACGCGGCTTTGCCGCGGCGCTGATGCCCCCGTCGTCACGTCAGCGCACCAGATCCGGGATGCGCGCGAAGGTCTCGGTCGTGAAGTCGCTGAGCAAGCCCAGGATCATCGCACCGAACACCATGATCGACACCGCCACGACGACCAGCTTCGGCACGAAGCTGAGCGTCTGCTCGTTGATCGAGGTCGCGGCCTGCACCATGCCGAGGATCAGCCCCGACAGCAAAGCCGGGATCAGGATCGGCGCGGCGGCCAGCGCCAGCACCCACATGGTCTGGTTGGCGATGGTCAGGAAGTAATCGGCATCGACGAGCGGTTGCATGGGATGGGCCTTGCGAGAACTGGTTGCGCGAGAATTGGTGCCGTTCGGGGTGAGGGGCGCTGAACCTCTCAAAGCTTCGTCTCGAATCATCACGTCGTTCGGGATGCCGCTTGCACTTCGCCTGGCAGCGCCCCGGGGCGAACGGACCGCTACGTTGCGAAACTGTTCGCGAGGCTGCCCATCGTCAGCGCCCAGCCGTCGACCAGTACGAACAGCAGCAGCTTGAACGGCAGCGAGATGATCGTCGGGCTCAGCATCGCCATGCCCAGCGCCATCAACACGGTGGCGACGACCAGGTCGATCACGATGAACGGCAGGAACAGGAGGAAGCCGATCTGGAACGCGGTCTTCAGCTCCGAGGTGACGAACGCCGGCAGCAGCACCGAATAGGGAATGTCGTTGGGCGTCGCATAGGGGCCGGACTTCGCCATCTCCGCGAACATCGTCACGTCCTTGATACGGGTCTGCTTGGCCATGAAGGCGTGGAGCGGCGCGGCGGCGGTCTGGATCAGCTGCGTGCCGCCGATGCGGCCCTGCGAATACGGCTGGATCGCGGTCGTGTTGATCTGGTTGATCGCCGGCGCCATGATGAAGAAGCTTAGGAACAGCGATAGCCCGATCAGCACCTGGTTCGGCGGGGTCTGTTGCAGCCCCATCGCCTGGCGCAGAATCGACAGCACGATGATGATCCGCGTGAAGCTGGTCATCATCAGCACGATGCCGGGCAGCACCGTGAGCAGGCCCATGATGATGAGGACCTGCAGCGACAGCGACAGCGATCCGGTGCCAGGCGTCGCGCCGGCGTCGCCGCGCGACAATTGCCCGAGCGCGCGGTCCACCGCGTCGCCGACGCCCGGCGCCGGCGCGGCGGGTGCGCCTTGCACCGCCGGCTGCGACGGGGCGGGGAAGGTCTGCGCCAGCGCCGGCATCGCGACGCACAGCGCCACGACGATCGCCAGCAGCGCGAGGATCAGGTGCGAACGCCGCGTGCGCGCCCGGGGCGCGCGGATCAGCGTGCCGGTACGGATCGCCGAGACGCTCACTGGCCGAGGTCCACCGGCACGCGCGCATCGGACTTGTCGACCAGCGTCACGCCCGCGCGATTGACCGAGACCAGCAGGCGCCGGCCCTCGAAATCGACCACCGCCAGCTTGACCCCCGGCGAGATCATCATCGTCTCGCGTACGGCGATCCCGCGTGCGCTCGGCTTGCCCGGCATCCGCGATTCAAGGCGCCGCCACAGATAGAGGCACCCGATCATCAGCCCGCAGACCAGCGGGAGCATGACGACCAGCTTCAGGATATAGGTCCACATCATCGCCCGCGTTTCCCTCAGCCGCGCTTTTCGGGAGAGACCAGCTCGGTCATCTTCACGCCGTAGCGCTCGCCGACGGTCACGATCTCGCCGCGTCCGATCAACGTGCCGTTGACCAGCACGTCGAGCAGCTCGCCCGCCTGCCGGTCCAGTTCGATCACGCTCGATTCGCCAAGTGCCAGCAGCTCGCGCAGCGACAGCGTGGTCGATCCGATCTCGACGGTCAGCCGCACGTCCACGCCCTGCAAAAGCCGCAGATTGCTGGCGACGGCGGCGTCGATCGCAAATCCGCCGGTCATGTCGTTCATTGCAGGGGTCCTTCGAACTTGGAGATGCGGATGGCCGCGCGGCCGTTGGACGTGCCGACGGTGCCCAGGCCCAGTGCGACGCCGCCGATCACGATCGGCACGTCGACCCCGAAGCTGATCGGGATGACGTCGCCTTCCTTGAGGTCCATCAGCCGCGACAGCGTGATCGTCGGCTCGGCGAGTACCGAGCGCACCGGCAGCCGCACCGCCATCGCCGCACGCGTCAGCTGCGTGCGCCATTCGGCGTCGACCTCGGCCGGCTTGGCGACGACCTTGCCGGTCAGCGCCACGGTGTGCGGCTTCAGCGTCGCGACGGGGTAGAGGATGTCGACGAACGCCGGCTTGGCGGTGCCGCGCGCGATCGCGAAGCGGGTGGCGATCACCACCTCGTCGCCCTCGACGCCGGGGATCATGCTGGAGCCCAGCTCGCATGGCTCGGCGGCGAAACGCGCGCGCGCCAGCGGCTCCCACGCGGTCTCCAGCGCGCGTGCCATGCCCTTGGCGACGCGCGCGACGATCACGTCGGCGGCGGGGGTGAATTCCAGCGCCAGCATCGGCGAGACGTCGCCGGTGCCGCCGAAGAACAGGTCGATGATCTCGACGACGAACTGGCTGTCGAGCACGCACAGCGCCGGGCGGCCATCCATCGACAGCGGAAGCCACGCCGTCAGCTTGTCGCCGCGCGCAGCCCGGTAATCGGCGAGGCGCAGCACCTCCAGCGGCTCGGCCCAGGCGCGCGTCTCGGCGCGCCAGTAACCCTCGAACGCCTGCCGCACCCCGCGCGCCGCGCGCGCGGACAGGTGCTGCAACGTGTGCAGGTCGCCGAACGGATGCAGCTTCGCGGGCGTCGCCGGCCCCCCACCCAAAGCGGCAGCGGCGCCGATCGGCGTGCCGGTGTCGAATCCGGTTTCGAGGGAGGCGGGCGTGTTAACCATCTATCTTCACTGAACCACGAAATTGGTAAAGTAGACGTTACTGATCCCCCCAAAGCCTTCCTTTTCGCGCAGAATCTGGTTGATCGTCGCGGCGAGCCGCTTCTGGAGCCGGATCTTGCCGTCGCTGGTGAATACCTGATCCTCGGGCGTGTCGCCGAGCGTCAGCAGGATCGCCGAGCGAATCGCGATGTCGTTGGTCTTCAGGTTGGTGATGACCTTGTCGTCGTACGGCGTCGACACCGCGAGGCCGACCTGGACGAAGTGGACCGAATCCTGGAGGTTGGAGGTGAACTCCTTCTCCATCGCGAAATAGTTGGAGGCATAGGGCTCGCCGCCGTGCCCTTCCGGTGTCGGCGCCCCCTTGGCCTCGCCGCCGGCCTCGCCTTCGCCGCCTTCGGCCGCGGCCTCGCCGCCGCCATGGCCGCCTTCGCCACCTTCGCCCTCGGCACCTTCGCCGGCGTGCTTCTGCTCGCTCTTGGGAACGAGCTTGGGCTTGTTCGGGTCGGCGTGTTCGGCACCTTCCTCGGCCTTGGCGTGGCCGCCGACCATGCCGGAACCGGCGGCGTACAGGCCGGCGCCGACCCCGCCGCCCAGCAGGACGACGACGCCGACGACGCCAATGATGATCATTTTCATCTTGCCCTTTTTCTTGGGCGCGGCCGCTGCGGCGTCGGGGGTGTCACTCATCGTCGTGGTTCCTCAATCAAGCGATTCGCTGGTCGGTGTCGTCGGCCTCCGCCGCGGCGGCGCGGCGCGCCGACACGGGGGCGGCGGGAAGGGGGGCGCCGCGCTGCTGCTGCTGCTGCTGGCGGTCGCCCTGCGGGGTCGCGCCACCGCTGCCGGTGCCGGCCGGGGCGTGCTGCAGCTTCAGTCCGCGCGCCTCGGCCATCTCGGTCAGCCGCGGCTGCGCATCGGCGAGCAGCGCGCGGGTCTGCGGCTGTTCGGCGGTCAGTTGCACCTGCACGCTGTCGCCGTCGCGACGCAGCGCGACGTCGATCGTCCCCAGTGCGTCGGGGACGACGCGGATGCGCATGTCGTTCGCGTCCGCCATGTCGCGCAACTTCTCGATGTGCTGGATCATCGCACTCGGCCAATGCGGCTGGCGCATATCGAGCGTTTGCTGCTGCGCCTGGCCCGTCGCGGTGACGGCGGCGGTGGTGAGCGCCGCGGTCGCCTGCGGCTGCCCGACCGGCGCGGCGGCGTCGGCCGGGCGCGCGTGGTCGTCGGCAGTGACGGCACGGTGGATCGCCTCCGCAAAGGTGCGCGCGGCGCTCGCGATCACCGGCGCGGGCGGCTCGCCGGGCAGCGGCGCGGTCGCCGGCGTCGGCACGCGGCCTGGTTCGCGGGTGACCGCGGGCTCGGGCGCGACGATCGCGGCCTCCGGCGCAGCGGCGATCGGCGCCGCCGCTTGTGGCGTGACCGGCAGCGGTGCGTCGACGCGTAGCGGGGCGGCGGCGGCGATCACCGGTGCGGCGGGCGCGGCCGGCACCGTCGCTTCGTGCGGAGCGGCGGGGCGCAACGGGGCTGCTGCGTCGGGTGCGATCGGAGCAGGCGTCGCGAGAGGAACGTCGGCGCGCAACGGTGCGGTCGTCGCGCGTGGCGCGGCGCTCGGCGAGAGACTCGCAGCCGCCGTGCCGTCCGTGCTCGCAACCGGGGCCGGCGCGGCGAGCGGGGCCGTCGTGGCGATCGGGGCGGTGGCCGCGAGAATCGTGCCGGCCGGTGCGGCGGCAGGGACGCCGGCGGCAGGCAGTGTCACGGCCGCAGCGGTGGCCGGGGGCAGGTCGACCACGATCGGCGCCGGTGCAACGCGGGCGGCAGTCGGAGCGGTGCTCCGATCGGTGACGGCCGGCGTCGCGCGTGTCGGACGCGAGGCGTCGGGGGTCGGGCGGCTGTCCACTGCCACTGCGGGAACAGGAGCGATGTCGGCCACGGCGACGATCGGCGCCCCCGCGATCTCCGGACCGATCGGTGCGGTGGTCGGACGAGCGACCACGGTCGCGGTCGGCTCCTTCGGCGCAGGCCTGGCGCGATCGCTGCGACCTGCCACTGCCGGCGCCTCGGTGCGCGGCGTCGGCGAGGATGGCGTGCTCGCGCTCGTTGCAGTTCGCGGCGCGGTCGACGCCGCCGGGGCGTCGATACGGACCGGCGTCACCGGTGCGGGCTCGATCGCTGCCGGTGCCACCGCATCGGCCGGTTTGGGGAGCGGCGCGGAACCTCCAACAATTTTCGGCGTCACGGAAGCGTGGGCTGCGGGCGTGGGCGATGCCGCAATCTCCGCTGCCGGCGGCGTCCGGCTCGAGCGCACAGCGGCGGGCTGTTGCGGCACATCGGTCGCGGGCCGCGACGCGACGGCGGGGGCGGTGATCGGATCAGCGGGAGCGTCCGCCGGCGCGGGCGCCCGCGACAAAGTCGTCGCGTCGATCGCGACCGTGGCCGGGCGCGCGGTGGCGGGTGCCGGCACGCCGGCATGCGCAGGCTTGTCGACGGCATCGATCGACTGCGACGATGCCAGTTCGGCAGCGACCGGTGCGTCGGGCGCTGTCGTCGGTCGCGGTGCCGGCGGGATCGTCACGTCGGCCATCGGCGGGACGGGAGCGGGGACGACCTCGGCGGTGTCGCGCGACGCTGGCTCGGCGGCGGCATCGTCCTTCACGGAGGGCGCGTCCTTCGCGGGCGCAGTGGCCGGCACGTCGGTCGCCGACACCTCCTTTTCGTCGGCCGGCAACTTCGCCACCAGCCGCAGCCGCGGCGTCACCGGTGTCGGCGCCATCGGCCGCTCGGGTATAACCGCCGGCGTCGGCGCCGGCGGCACCTCCACCCCGGTCGCGTCGGCGAGCCAGGCGAGCGCGGCGTCGCCGGCCGGGATCTCGGCATCGGCAAGCGGCAGGCCGGTGCCGGGGGCGGCAAGTTCCTGCCGGGCCGGGTCGGTCGCGCTACCAGCGGCAAGACCGTCGCCACAGCCGGGTACCAGCAGCTTCAGGAAGTCGCCCGCCGCGCCACCTGCGCCCGGCGCGTTGCCCGGGGCACCCGGCAGCATCGCGCCCGGCGCCGTCGTCGTCAGAAGGCTTGCGATCGTGGTCAAGGTGGGTCGCTTCCGTGCTCGGGGTCTGCGAGCATCTTTGCAAGGAGCGTGCCGTTTACCGCTTGGGGCGGGCGGGCACGTCTTCCAGCGCCTTCATCTCGGCGCGCAGGTCAGCGGCGTGCTGCCGCTCGAGCAGCTTTTCGACCGCGCTCTGGTCCCGACGTGCGCCGCGCGTCGCCTCGGCGCTGCGCTCGACCTGCTGCTCGGCCATCCGTACGCGGTTCAGCGCCGCCTCGGCAGAGCGATGCAGCCGGTCGCGGAAGTGCGCGGCGGCGGCCAGATTGACCGCGCCAGCGGCACTATGGGGAGTCGGCGCGACGGCGCTGGCGAGCTGCGCGATGCGCTGCGCCAGTTGCGTCTCGCTGCTCAGCTGCGCCTGCGTGCGCGACTCCTCGGCGCGCGCCAGCCCCAGCTGGAGCGTGCGGACGCGGTGCAGGCGCTTCAGCCGCTTGGCGTCAGGCATCGCCGAAGACGCCGGTCAGCTCCATCGCGGCGTCGGCGAGCGAGACCATCTGGTGCGTGTCCTGGCGCACGAATTCCATGATCGCGGGCTGATAGGCGATCGCGGCGTCGATCGCCGGATCGCTGCCGCTGCGATACGCGCCCATCAGCACGAGGTCGCGATTCTCTTCGTAGGTCGCGAGGTGCCGGCGCAGGATCCGCGCCGCCTGCTGGTGTTCGTGCGGCACGATGTCGTTCATCACGCGGCTGATCGACTTGGAGATGTCGATCGCCGGATAGACGGCGCGCTCCGCCATCGCGCGGCTGAGCACGATATGGCCGTCGAGGATCGAGCGTGCCGAATCGACGACCGGATCGTTGCCGTCGTCGCCGTCGGCGAGCACGGTGTAGATGCCCGTGATCGACCCGCCGGTGTTCACGTCCGATCCGGCGCGCTCCAGCAGATTGGGGAGCATCGCGATCGCCGACGGTGGATAGCCGCGCGCCGAGGCGGGTTCGCCCAGCGCCAGTCCGATCTCGCGCCCGGCGTGCGCGACGCGGGTGAGCGAGTCGATGATGAGCAGCACCTTCTTGCCCTCGGCGCGAAAGCCTTCTGCAATGGCGGTGGCGCGCAACGCGCCGCGGATGCGCAGCACCGGCGAGTGGTTGGCGGGGACCGCGACAACGACCGAGCGCAGCCGCGCCGCCCCCGCCACCTTGGTCTCCAGGAAGTCCGCGACCTCGCGACTGCGCTCGCCGATCAGGCCGATGACGATCACATCGGCCTGCGCCGCGCGCACCATCATGCCGAGCAGCACCGACTTGCCGACGCCCGATCCGGCCATGATGCCGACGCGCTGCCCCTGTCCGACCGTCAGCAGCCCGTTGATCGCGCGCACCCCGACGTCCATCGGGGCGAGCACGCGACCACGGTCCAGCGGCGACTGCATGTGTCCGGCCAGCGGCCAGCGTCCTGCGCCGCGGATCGGGCCGAGCCCGTCGATCGGATTTCCGGCGCCGTCGACGACGCGGCCCAGCATCGCCGCACCGACCTCCGCCTCGCCCGGCGGGCCGAGCGGGCGGACGGGTGCATTGGGGAGGAGCGCGGCGGGGCCGCCGAGGTTCATCATCAGCGTGCGGCCGTTGCGGAAGCCGATCACCTCGGCCTCGACCTGGCCGCCGCCGTCCGCGCCGACGCGGCAGACGGTGCCCACCGGCAGCGTCAGCCCGACGGCTTCCATCAGCAACCCGTCATACGACGACAGCCGCCCCGACACGCGCGGCTTCGGCCGTGCGCCGGACAGTGCGATCGTGCCGAGGTAATCCTCCGCGAACTGCGTCAGCACGCCGGCACCGCCGCGCGCTCGATCGCCGCGGTCAGCTGCTCCAGCCACATCGCCGGGCCGTCCTCGACGATCGTCGAGGCCGCTTCCATCACGAAGCTGCCCGGCGCGACGTTCTCGTCACCGACCGGGAAGACGGTGCCGGGCACGCGGCCCTCCAGCAGCGGCAGGTCGTCGGGGTGCACGCGCAGCATCGCCGACTCGCTGGCGTCGGCGAGCAGTTCGGTCGCGGCTTCGACACGCGCGGCGAGCAGGGGCGCGGACACCCCGATCTCGCCGACCAATTGCGTCACCAGCATCGTGACCGTGCGGCGCAGCGATTCGGCCAGCGCGACGCGGTCGATCGCGCCGCCGCTCTTCATCGATCCCACCAGCGCTTCGAGCAGCTCGCGCTCACGCGCGACCACCGCATCGGCGGCGATCGCGGCATCGGCGAGTCCGTCCTGATAGCCGGCGATCCGCGCGGCCTCGATCTGCTCGACGCAGGCCGGGATCGGCGCGTCGGCGTCCAGCATGTCCCAGCCAGCGGTCGGATCGGCGTCGCGATCGGCCGGCGAGAAGTGGCGCGGCTGTTCGCCGACCGGTTCCGACGCCGCGGCATCGCCCGTCGCCGGCGCGGGCGAACGGGCGCCGAACGCCTGCTCGATCCGCGCGATCAGGTCGGCGGGGGTGAAGCCCGGCGCGACCGAGGATTGCGCCAGGGCGCGGCTGGTGGCCGCGGCATTGGCGCGCGACGGCATCCCGATGACGAATTCCGCCTCAGACATAATCGTCGTCGCCCGCCCCGAGGTTGATCGTCCCGTCCTTCGCCAGGTTGCGCGCGATCTGGATGATCGCCTTCTGCGCTTCCAGCACTTCGCTCAGCTTCATCGGTCCACGTGCTTCCATGTCGTCGCGGATGCCGGCCGCCGCGCGGGCGGACATGCAACCCAGCATCCGGTTGCGTGCCGCCTCGTCCACGCCCTTCAGCGCACGCGCCAGCGTGTCGCCGTCGATGTTGCGGATCAGCGTGCCCAGGCCCTTGTCGTCCAGCTCCAGCAGGTTGTCGAAGACGAACATCGCCTCCTCGATCTGCCGCGCGATCTCGCGGTCCATCTTGAGCAGCTTGGGCATGACGCGCTGCTCGACCGACTTGCGCGCGCCCTGCAGGATCTTGGCCGCTTCACGCGCGCCGCCCAGCTGGAGCGAGGTGGACGAGCCGCCGCCGCTTCCGCTCCCGCCGCTGGTGCGGCTCGCGATCAAGGTGCGCAATGCCTCGACCGCGTCGGGCGTGATCGGGCCAAGTCGCGCGATGCGATGCAGGATGTCAGGCTGCACGATCTCCGGCAACAATTCGAGCACCTGGCTGCCGATCGCGGGATCGAGGTTGGCGATCATCACTGCGGCGATCTGCGGATGCTCCTTGTCGAGCATCGCGGCGATCTCGCTGGCGTCGAGCCAGTCGAGCAGGTCGATCTCGCACACCGCCTCGGGCGGGGTGATCTGCGCCAGCACGCTCTCGGCCTTGTCGCGGCCCAGCGCGCGCGTCATCACCGCCTCCACCTTCGGGCCGGGGTTGAAGGTGATGCCGGTGCGCTCGCGCGCCTTGCCGACGAAATCGTCGAGCACCAGGTCGACCTCTTCCTCGCTGACGTCGGCGACCGCGAACATCGCGCTGCCCAGCTTGCGGACTTCCTCGGGATCCAGCTTCTGCAGGATCGCGGCGGCTTCCTCCTCGCCGAACAGCATCATCAGTACGGCGGCGCGCTCGACGCCGGTGAAGATGCGCGGGGTGGCGGCCTCGCTCACGGCTTGGCGTCCGCGCCGAGCATGTCACGCACCGCCAGCGCCGCACGCGCCGGGTTGTCGCGCGTGAAGCCGCGCACCGCGTCGATCCGCTCCTCGTAGCTCTGGCTGGTCTCGATCTGGTCGAGGCTGACGGGCGAATGGATCGCGATCTGCTCGCCATCGGGGCCGATGGTCGTCGCGCCGGCGGAAGCGGCGGTGCCGTCCGACAGCGCCGCGGCATTGGCGGAAGTGCCGTCGCCCAGCGCCGCATCCTTCGCGCCCGCGGCGCCCGCATCTTCGCGCTTCTTCATCAGCGCCTTGGCGATCGGGCGCACGCCGAGCAGCAGCACGAGCAGCGCGATGACCACCGCGGTCAGGTTGCGCGCCATCATCGGGACCAGCGCATTGTCGTACCATTTCGGTCCGGCGGCGGCTTCGGTGGCGGTGTCGGCGAACTTGCGGCTGATGACGGTGACGTTGTCGTTGCGCGCCTGATCGAAACCGACGGCGCTCTTCACCAGGTCGTTGATCTGGTTGATCTCCATCGCGGTGCGCTTGCCCTTGTCGGGATCGCGCAGCAGCACCGCGACCGACAGCCGCTTGATGTTGCCGGGTGCGGCGCGCGTGACGGAGACTTCCTTGTTGAGGTCGTAGGCGCGCTGGAACGCGTCGGTCTGCTTGGCTGGATCGGGTGCGGGGCCGCCCGCGGTCGGCGCGGTCGGCACGCCGGGGTTGCCGGTCGCGGGTTGCGGGGTCGACAGCTGCGAGGCGGGCGGCGGTGTGTTGCTGAGCGCGCCGGGGATGCCGCCGGGCGTCTGGCCGTTCGCCATGTTGCCGGTCCAGTTGCCGGTTTCGGCGCGCAGCCGGCCTTCCTTGTCGAAGCTCTCGCGCGTGGCGCTGGTCTCGTCGAGGTTGACGTCGGCCTGCACCTCGGCGGTGAAATTGCCGGCGCCGACCAGCGGCGTCAGCAGCTGGATCAGCTGCTGGCGATACTTGTCCTCGACGCGGCGCTGGAAATCGATGCGCTTGTCGTTGGCGCTGTCCGCGCCGTCGCCCGACTTGGTGAGCAGCCCGCCCATCTGGTCGACGACGGTGACCGCGTCGGGCTTCAACCCCGGCACGGACGAGGCGACGAGGTTGACGATCGACTGCACCTGCGCGTCGCTCAGCGAGCGGCCGCCCTGCAACTTCAGCACCACCGACGCCGATGGCGAGGCGTTGTCGCGCACGAACACGCTGGCTTCCGGCGTGGCGAGATGCACGCGTGCCTCGGCGACGGCGTCGATCTCCTGGATCGAACGCGCCAGTTCGGTCTCGCGCGCCTGGCGGAGGCGTTCGCCCTCGACCGCGCGGCTGACGCCCATCGGCAGCTCGTCGAGGATCGCATAGCCGCCCGGCGCCGCCTTCGGCAGGCCCTGCCCGGCGAGCAGCAGCCGCGCCTTCGAGAAATCTTCCTCGTTGACGGTCAGCGTGCCCGCCGAATCGTCGATGTGGCTGGTGATGTTGGCGGCGCTGAGCGCCGTGGTGACCGCGGCCTTGTCCGAATCGGGCAATCCCGCGAACAGCGTCTTCTGCGGCGGGGTCGACAGCGCCGACCAGGCGAGCCCGGCAGCGCCGATCAGTCCGACCATCAACGCCATCGGACCGGCGCGGCGCACGGCCGGCTGCGCCATGACGCCCTGGATCTGGCGCAGCGGATTGGCGAACTTCTCCGGCACGATCGTGACGGACGCAGGGTTCTGCGGCGAGGGGGAGAGAGCGTTGCTCATGTCAGACCGGCATGCTCATGATGTCCTTGTACGCGGACAGGATCTTGTTGCGGACCTGCAAGGTCGCCTCGAAACCGACCGACGCTTCCTGACGCGCCAGCATCACCTTGGCGATGTCGACGGTCTCGCCGCGCTCATATTGTTCCGACAGCGCCGACGCCTTCTGCTGGCCGTCGTTCACCTTGGCGATCGCGGTCTGCATCGTGTCGGCGAAGCTGGTGGCGCTGGCCGCGCCGCCGGTGGCCGAGGCAGGTGCGCCGGGTGCGGCGTTGCCGACGCGGTTCAGCGCGGCGTTGCGCTCCAGGATCTGCGCGCGCAGCGCCATCACGCGGTCGACGCCGCCGATGCCTCCGACGCCGCTCATGCCGACAGCATCCGGCTGCTGCCGGCCGCCAGGTCGTCACCCTGCTCGCGCGCCTTGGCGAGGCGGTAGCGCAGCGTCCGCTCGGAGATGCCGAGGCGCTTGGCGGTCTCGATCCGGCTGCCGCCGCATGCCGCCAGCGTCTCGCGGATCGCCGCAAATTCGGAGAATTGCACGACCTGGCCCAGCGTGGCGTCGTCGCTGCCGGTGCCGCCCGGCGCCGGCTTCGCTGCGGAAGGCCGGTCGAACACGATGTGGCTCACCTCGATCGTGTCGCCGCCCGCGAACAGCAGCGCGCGCTGGATCACGTTCTCCAGCTCGCGGACGTTGCCGGGCCAGTCGTGCGCGATCAACGTCGCGATCGCCTCGTCGCTGGGCCATGGCACCACGGCGCGGTTGCCGGCGTGGCGCAGGATCATCGTCGCGGCGAGCGCGGGGATATCCTGCGGGCGATCGGCCAGCGACCGCGTCGCCAGCGGGAACACCGACAGGCGGTAATAAAGATCGGCGCGGAAGCGGCCGGCCGCCACTTCGGCTTGCAGGTCGCGGTTGGCGCAGGCGACGACGCGCACGTCGACCGGCTGCGGCATGGTCGCGCCGATCGGCACCACTTCGCGCTCCTGGAGCACGCGCAGCAGCTTGGCCTGGAGGTTGAGCGGCATTTCCGCGACCTCGTCCAGCAGCAGCGTGCCGCCGTTGGCCGCTCGGAAGAAGCCCTCGCCGCCCGACGACGCGCCGGTGAACGCGCCCTTCTGGTGGCCGAACAGCATCGCCTCCAGCATCGTCTCCGGCAGCGCGGCGCAGTTGATCGCGATGAACGGACCGTCGCGACGCTCCGAATTCAGGTGGATCGTACGCGCCAGCACTTCCTTGCCGGTGCCGGTCGGGCCGTTGATGAGCACCGTGATGTCGGCCTGCGCGACCCGCTCGGCGAGCGCCAGCAGCGCCAGCGACTCGGGATCGGCGGCGGTCGGCAGCTCGGGGCCGCCGATCAGCGCGCGGGCGAAGGCGTTGCCGACGTCGGCGTCCTCGTGCCCGTAGGAGACGCGGGCCGGCTGGCCGTCGCGGTGCGGGATGACCTGCCGCCCGCTGTTGCCGACGATCAACGTGCGCGCCGGTGCGGGCACCGCCTCGCCGTCGCCGACGAGATAGGCGACGTTCGGCTGCGGCCGCGCGGCTGGCGCCTGCACGGCGAAGCCCTGCGCGCGCAACGAGGACACGAGCGTCAGGTGCGCGCGTTCCACGGTGGCTGTCGGCATGATCGAACGCATGGCGAGAATTTCCCTCGAATCAGTGCGATCGTGATGCGGCCCAACTGGTTAATGCGCGGTATATTGCCGCTTTTGCCGGCAGGTTTTTTCCGGGCGCATGGGGGCACGCGCGCGCGTGTACGTATTGGGACGGGGGGCAGGGGGTCGGCCCGAAAAAAGCTTTGCGAAAAGCGCTAAAGGTCTTCCGCAGGCTGCCGTTTGATGCGGTGACGGCACGGCCACCTGCTCATCGGGGGCGGCGGGACGGGCCGGGCAGATGGAGTTTTTTCCCATGACCGTGATCAACACCAACACCGCAGCGATGCGCGCCACCAACGCTTCGACCAGCGCCAACAAGATGCTGTCGACCTCGATGGAGCGCCTGTCGACCGGCAAGCGCATCAACTCGGCCAAGGACGACGCCGCCGGCCTCGCGATCGCCAACCGCATGGCGAGCCAGACCAAGAGCATGGCGATGGCCGTCCGCAACGCCAACGACGGCATCAGCCTGGCGCAGACCGCTGAAGGCGCGCTCGGCGAAGTCACCAACATGCTGACCCGCATGAAGGAGCTGTCGACGCAGTCGGCCAACGGCACGCTGAAGGACTCGGACCGCAGCGCGCTGCAGTCGGAGCTGAGCCAGCTGACGCAGGAAATCTCGAACGTGTCGAAGACGACCTCGTTCAACGGCGTCAACCTGCTCGACGGCAGCGCAGATGCGGTGAAGTTGCAGACCGGCATCAATTCCGACCAGACGATCAGCATGAAGCTGACCGACACCCGCACCTCGTCGCTGGGTTTGACCGCATCGGTCCAGGGCGGCGCCATTAACACCACCGCGATCGCAGCGAACGACGTCAAGATCAACGGTCAGGACCTCGGCATCATCGCGACGGGCGACAAGGATGCGGCGAAGATCGCGGCAGCCGTCAACGCCACGACCGCAAACTCCGGCGTCGTCGCGACGGCGAAGAACACGGTCACCGCAACGCTTGACCCGACGAAGCTCGTCGCCGGCAAGAAGCTGACGGTCGGCACCACCGAAGTGACGCTGACGGCCGCAGAGTCGGACGCCACCTCGGTCGCCGCCCGGATCAACGCCACGCTGAACGGCGTCACGGGCAACCAGATCACGGCAAGCGCCGACAAGGACGGCAAGCTGGTCCTGTCCAGCAAGGATGGCAGCAACATCGCCATCACTAACACCGACGCCACGATCGTCAGCGCATCGAGCCCGCAAAATGCGACGTTGATCGCTGCCTCGGCGACCACCGCCGTTACCGCAGTTGGCGCCGTCGCGCTGGAGGATATGTCGGGTTCGGGTATCAACATCACCGGAACCGACCCGACGAAGGCCGGCTTCACGGCAGGCAAGACGGCGGGCACGGTTTCGATCGCGACCCAGGCCGGTGCATCGGCGGCGATGGCGGTCATCGACAAGGCGCTGGACACCGTGTCGGCATCGCGCGGCGATCTCGGTGCGGCGCAGAACCGGCTGGAATCGACGGTCAACAACCTGACCACCACCGCGACCAACCTGTCGGACGCCAAGAGCCGTATCGAGGACGCGGACTTCTCGACCGAGACGACCGCGCTCGCCAAGGCGCAGATCCTGAACCAGGCGTCGACCGCGATGCTGGCGCAGGCCAACCAGTCGCAGCAGGGCGTGATGAAGCTGCTCGGCTAAGTCCGGCAGCCGATCACCGGCCTCTTGCCCCCGATCAGAGCGGGGCCGGTGCCGGACAAGGAACCCCCGTCAGCCCCGTGGCTGGCGGGGGTTTCCCGTTGGCGGGTGAGGGGGCGGGCGGTGTCGATGCCGGGCCGGCGCGCCGCAGGATGTGGACATCGATGCCGACCAAGGGACCGGCGCGCGGAGCCGATCGGCAGCGACGCATCGGGCCACGCATCGGGCCACGCATCGGATCGTCGCCCCGGATCAGGTCCGGGATGACGGGAATGGGCGGAAGGTGACGGGTGGCGGCGATAGAGACGGTGGCGCGATGCAGTCGCGTCGCACGTTCCCCCACGATGATCCGGTGACCGCGCGGCGAGGCGGCCTCCGCCCGCTGCGACATAGCGGGACCAGCGCGGCGCGCGCCGCCTGGAATCGGATGACGTCGCGTTGCTCCGTCATTGCGAGCGCAGCGAAGCAATCCAGCGCCGGACCACGACGCCCTGGATTGCGTCGCCGCGCTCGCAATGACGGACATCCGGTTCGACCTGATGTCATCCGATCCCAGGCCAGCGGTATCGGAAGGTCGCCAGCACGACCGCGCACGCCCGGCCGCCCCGCAAGCAAAAACCCCGGCGGCCGCATCCGGCCACCGGGGTTTCGTTCATTCGTCGCCCTCGATCGTCAGATCGTCGGGGTTGTCCTCGGGCGCGCTCGCCGGAAGCTCGTCGGGATCGGCGCCGGCGTCCGGATCGCGCTGCTCTTCGCTCAGCGCCGGGTGGCTGCGTGGTTCGGTCATCGCTTCCTCCTCTAATCCGCGTGTAACGCACGCAGCGGGAGAAAGGCGCACCTCACCGCTGCGCCATCGCCTTCTTCAGCTTGGCATGTGCCGCGCTCTTGATCTGGCAGACGCGCGCGGCGCCGATGCCGAGCACCTGGCCGATCTCCTCCAGGTTCAGCTCCTCGACGTGGTACAGCTGGATCACCAGCTGCTCGCGCTCCGGCAGCCCGGCGATCGCCGCGACCAGCCGGGTGCGGGTCTGCGTGTCGGCCAGTTGCTCGAACGCGTCGGGCTCGTTGCTGGCGAACCACGGCTGATCGTCGGCATAGACCTCGTCGATCGATTCGTACTTCACCGCCTCGGCGCTGGCATATTCGGTGCGCAGCTTCTCGGGGCTGATCTCCAGCCTCGCGGCCAGCTCGCGCTCGGTCGGGGCGCGGCCATATTCATGGCTCAGCTGGTTGACCGCGCGCGTATATTCGCGCTTCCGGCGGATCGCGCCGCGCGTCATCGCCGCGTGGCGGCGCAGTTCGTCGATCATCGCGCCACGCAGGCGCGTGACCAGATATTGCTTCAGCGTCACCTGCCCGCGATCCTCGAAGGCGGCGACCGCCTCGACCAGCGCGACCAGCCCGACCTGCACGAGATCCTCGACCTCGATCGCGGTCGAGACGCTGCCATGGACGTGCCACGCCAGTCGCCGGACCAGCGGCAGGTGCTCGCGCACCAGCGCATTCTCGTCGCGCGCGCGGGCGCGCGGCTTGTAGGTGAGCGGCGCGCCGCCCCCCGGCATGGTCAGCGACTGGCCGTCGGCGAAGGCGTGCGGCATCGGTTCGGCGCTCATGCCGCCAGCGCCTGCTGCGGGGCCTGATTGCCGATGATCGCGACGACCTCGACGGCCTTGTCCTCGGGGACTTCGAAGAAGCTCATGACGGGCGTATCCGGAAGAACGGTGCGGATGAGTTTGCGGATCGCGACGCGGATCGCAGGCTGGACGACCAGCGCGAACGGCTTGGCCTCCGCGATCAGCGGCTGGGCCGCGGCTTGCAGCGCGTCGACGATGCGACGGCCGAGTTCGGGTTCGATGACGTGGCGGCCCGGATCGTTGCGCGCGGCCTGGCCGAGCAATTGCTCCAGCCCGCCCTCCAGCGTCATCACGCGCAGCGGCTCGCGCACGCCGGCCAGCTTGGCGATGATGAGCGAACCCAGCTCGGGGCGGATCAGCTCGACGATCTCGGCGGGGTCGTGGCTGCGCTGCGCGGCGATCGAGATCGCGGCGGCGATGCGGCGGAACTCGCGCAGCTGGATGCCCTCGCCGAGCAGCCCCTTGAGCACGGTCGCCAGCGCCGTCAGCGGCAGCGGCGCGAGCGCGCCGACCAGCTGCGGCGCCCGCTCCTTCAATTCGTCGAGCAGCGACTGCACCTCGTCCGCGCCCAGCAGGTCGCCGGCGTTGGCGCCCAGCGCATGGTTCAGGTGCGTGGCGATGACGGTGCCCGAATCGACGACCAGATAGCCCTGACCGGTCGCGACGTCCGCGTCGCCGATCGAGATCCACGTCGCGTCCAGCCCGAAGGTCGGGTCCTTGGCCTTCTTGCCGATCAGCTCGCCGAAGCCCTGCCCGGTGTCCAGCGCCAGCATCTCTTCGGGCGACACCTGGTCCTCGCCGACGCAAACGCCGCCCAGCATCACGCGATACGTATAAGGCGGCAGGTTGATGTCGTCGCGGACGCGCACCTGCGGCACCACGAAGCCGAGCTCCTTCGACAGCTGGCGCCGGACGCCGGTGATGCGCCCCATCAACGGCGCGCCGCGGCGCTCGTCGACCAGCGGCACGAGGCCGTAGCCGATGTCGAGGTTGACCAGCATCGTCTCCGACACCTCGTCCCAGCCGATCTTGGAAGGATCGGGCGCCTCTACCGGCGCCGGCGGCTCGACCACGGGGGGGCGCTTGGCGATCTGGTGCAGCTTCCACGCGGAGAAGCCGGCGGCGGCGGCGAGCGGCAGGATGACGAAGTGCGGCATCCCCGGCAGGACGCCGAGCAGCGTCAGGATCACCGCGACGGGCGTCCAGGTGCGCGCCGAGCCGAACTGGCTGCCGATCTGCCCGGCGAGATCCTTTTCGGATTTCACGCGGGTGACGATGGCGGCGGCGGCGATCGACAGCAGCAGCGCCGGCACCTGCGCGACCAGCGCGTCGCCGATCGCGAGCATGGTATAGGTCTGTGCGGCCTTGGCGATCGTCAGCCCGTGGCTGACGGGGCCGAGGATCAGCCCGCCGACGATGTTGGCGGCGAGGATCAGCAGGCCGGCGACCGCGTCGCCCTTCACGAACTTGGACGAACCGTCCATCGAGCCGTAGAATTCGGCCTCGGTGGCGACGTCGACGCGGCGCTTCTTGGCCTCGTCGGGGGTGATCAGCCCCGCGTTCAGGTCGGCGTCGATCGCCATCTGCTTGCCGGGCAATGCGTCGAGGGTGAAGCGCGCGGACACTTCGGACACGCGGCCCGCGCCCTTGGTGACCACGATCAGGTTGATGATGACGATGATCGCGAACACGAACAGGCCGACGACATAGTCGCCGCCGATCACGAACGATCCGAACGCCTCGATCACATGCCCCGCCGCCGCCGAGCCGGTGTGGCCATGGACCAGCACGATGCGCGTCGAGGCGACGTTCAGGCCGAGCCGGAACAGCGTGGCGAACAGCAGCACGGTCGGGAAGGACGAGAAGTCGAGCGGCTTCTCGGCGTTCAGCGCGACCATCAGCACCGCGAGGCTGATCGTGATGTTCATGATGAAGAACACGTCGAGCATGAAGGCCGGGATCGGCACGATCATGAGCACGACGAGCAGCAGGATCGCGGTCGGCAGGGCGCCCTGGCGCGCGGCGGCGAGAATCTTCATCGCGTCAGCGCCCCATGCCTGCGAGCATCATATAGGCCAGCCGCGCATTGTCGGGCGACGGGCGCAGCAGGCTGCCCTGCGCCGCCCGGCCGATCCCGACCTGACCTGCACCGATCTGGCCCAGCGTCGATTTCGCCCAGTCCATCGCGTCGCTGGCGCTCTGCCCGGTGCCGGTGACGACTGTGGCGTCATCGCCCATCGCCAGCGCCTGCGCGGCGAACTGCCACTGGTTGTTGGCCTTGGCCGTGGCGCTGGCGTCCGATCCGCCGCCCAGCTTGTCGGCGAAGCGCTTGTAGACCTCCGACAGCGAGCGGGCCGAGCCGTCGCGCTCGTAGAAGACGCTGCGGTTGGCGCGCGCGGCGGCCGGAAAGACCGCGGCGGCGCTGCGATCCGGGCTCGCCTGCATCGCGGAGAGAAAGTTGCGCGCGCCGCCCAGCCCCAGGAAGTGCGCCATGTAGAGGTCGGTGCCGGTCGCCTCGCGGCCGGTGACGGCCTCGATCGCGCCCTTGTTGTCGCTGGCGTGCTCGGCGGCCATCAGCGCGGAGACGTCGGGGTTGTTGCGCAGCCCGAGGATCGCATCGCGGTTGCCGCCCGACACGGTGTAGCGCCCGCCCGACTTCTGGATGCTGTCGGCGGCCCAGCCAAGCCCGTGCTCCGAGCCGTGCTTCTTGACCACCGCCAGCCAGCTCTGGTCGAGGAACTGGTACAGCCCGGTCGCCGAGGACGTGCCCGAGCGCGCGCTGGCGTTCAGCCCGCTCTCCAGCTTCGCCTGGCCCATCAGATAGTCGAAATCGACGCCCGTGCGCTGCGCGGCGCGCTGGATCGCGGAAGTGACCCGCTGGGTGGTGGAGGCGATCGCGGAAACGGTCATGCCGGCATAGCAGCAAGAGGCGTGCCAAGGTGAGCCGCGCGCCTGGAATCACAACGCCCCGGGGGTGGGCCGGGGCGTCGTCACGTCAGCGATGGGGCAGGCGTCAGGCGTAGGCGATCGTGCCGCGCTGATAGGAATTGCCGGGCTGACCGGAAAGAAGTTGCAGGCGGCGGCGGACATTTGCCGCCATCAGGTTCACGTAGATGCGGCACGTGTCGTTCAGGCGATCCGCCTCTTCGACCAGCCCGCGCAGCTCCGGCGTCGCCGGGCCGTCGCCGAGCATCTGCAGCTCCTCGATCGCGCGCAGCTTGTTGCCGGTGGCGCGCTCCAGGGCGTTCATGTCGTTGCTCTTCAGCGCGGCGATCTCGGCATGAAGCATGTCGATCACGCGCACCAGCGCCTCACGCCTGTTCATTCTGTGACATCCAATCGTAGCGCAGGGCGATGAACTGATCCGCGATCGTCGAAGGCGACAGCGGGAACGTGCCATTGGCGAGCGCGGTCTTGATCTCCTGCACGCGGTCGGCATCGACCGGCGGCGCGGCCGCCATCGCGCTGGCCATCGCGCCCGGCGCCTGCGTCGCATCCGTGCCCGTCGACTTCGCCGCGGTCGCCATCGACGCGACCGGGGCCGCGGCGCCGGCGCGCTGCACGTTCGTGACGGGCGCGATGCCCGCCCTGATCGTCGCTGATCCTATTGATTCCACCATGTCCACACCTGTCGCTTTCCGCTGACACCGGCAGAAACGACCGTTGGGGGTGTGGCTTTAGCAATTTTTTATTCCGGCCAGCCGGGCAGGGTCGCGCGGCCGGCGTCGACGGCCACCGCCTGCACCGGGCGAACGGCGTCGGTGACGCGCACCATCACGCGTCCGCCCGGTGGCGCATCGGCCATCGCAACCCCCTCGCGCGTGATCGAGAAGCCGTCCGATCCCGCCTCGATCGTCACCGGATCGCCGCGCCGGATCACCGCCTCGGCGCGTGGCGCGGGTGCGGCCCCGCCGCTGCGCACGACGGCCGGCGTGACGCCGGCACTGGCGGCGCGCGGCGGTGCGATGACGGGGACGAAGACCCGCCACGCCGGGTCGGCGCAGGCGACGACGACGGCATCGTGCGCATCGCTGCGCCATGACAGCGCCACCATCGTGCAGGTGGCGAGCCGCAGCCGCGTGTCGACGGGCGCACGCGCACCGCCCTCGCTGCCGATCGGGCGCGTGGTGAAGGCGGCGACGGCACGGTCGATCGCGGCGGTGTCCTGAAAGGACAGCGATGCGGCGGCGAGCAGGGCGATCATCGGGTGGTTCCTTGGGGCTTGGCCTCGCCGGCGAAGGCGAGCGTGACGAGCACGGTGCGCGGGCCGCGCACGGGATTGGTGGACAGCAGCAGCCGCGCGTCCGGGATGCCGCCGGCCGCCAGCGCCGCGGCGACCGCGCGCGCGCGATCGGCGGCGAGCACGGTGGCGCTGTGCGTGACGGGATCGACGTCCTGCGCACTGCCATCGGTGTTGGCGGTGACGGTCAGCCGCACGCGCGGGTCGCGAAGCTCGCCGCGTGCCCAGGCGAGCAACGTGTCGGGGCGTTCCGGCAGCACCGCGGAACCGGGCGCGAAACCGGCGACGCCGTGGCTGGCGACGGGCATCGCCGCGGGCGGCGGCGCGTCGCCGAACGTCTCGGCGCCGAATCCCTTGGCGATGCCGCGTGCCAGGTCGCGCGGGTTGAGCGTCTGGTTGGCCTGGAGCAGAACGAAGAAGCCGACCAGCAGCAGCGCGAGATCGGCGAGCGTGATCAACCACACCGGGCGCGACGGCTGGACGTCGAGCAGATCGTCGTCGCTCATGCTGCGGCACCGTGCGTCGCCACGATCGCGACCGGCGGCTCGGCCTCGTGCAGCCGTACGCGCCCGTCGCCGCGCGGCGCCTCGCGCTCGGCGAGGTCGGTAAGCGGCGCGACGAGGCGCTCGCGCTCCAGCAGTTCGGCGCGCGCAGCGATACGCAGCCGCGCGGCGATCGGCATCGCGACCAGGTTGGCGAACAGCGCGCCATATAAGGTCGCCAGCAGCGCGACCGCCATCGCCGCGCCGATCGCCTGCGGATCGCTCATCCGCGTGAACATCGCGACCAGCCCGATCAGTGTGCCGACCATGCCCATCGCGGGCGCGGTCTCGGCCATGCCGGTCCAGCATTCGACGACGATGCGGTGGCGTTCGGCACGCTGGCGACGCGCGGTGTCGAGCGTCTCGCCAACCGTGCGCGGCGATGCGCCGTCGACGATCAGGGCGATCGCGGCGGCGACGTCGCTGTCGCGGATCACGCTGCGGTCCAGTGCGTGGACGCCGTGGCGCTGCGCGATCCGCGACAGCGCGGTGATCTGTTCCAGCCGCGGATCGGCGCGGAAGCGGCGGCGCGGCAGCGTCGCCAGCGCCAGCACGGCATGCGCCAGGTCGCGCAGCGGCGTGCGCAGGATCGTCGCCAGCATCGTGCCGCCCAGCACGATCGCCAGCGCGACGGGGTCGAAGAGAAGCGCGGGAGTCATACCCTCGCCTGTGCAAGCGGCGGGCCAAGTGCCTTTGCGGCGGCGGGGCGGCAGGCGACGGGGCCGGACGGCAACCGGATTGCCGGCAACCGGCAAGCGCTTGCCGGTCGTCGGGGCGCCGTCTGGTTGACCCCGTAGCCGTTATCGCGAGCGCAGCGAAGCAATCCAGAGCCGGCTCGGGACGCCCCGGATTGCTTCGCTGCGCTCGCAATGACGGGCTGGTGCTCCGGTGGCGGACGACAAGACAGGACGGCGGCACGGTCGCCGGAGCCCCTGCCGCTACCGCCGTTCATGATCGCCATCGATCCGCCGGAATCGCGGCCGCCCCTGATCGCCGCGCCACTTGGCACGCACCTTGCTGACATGTCCCGTGCACCTGTCGTGCAAAGGAGTTCGGGTCGATGGCCGAGGGATTGTTCGGAGTTCACGCTGCCGCGCTGGAGGTGCGTTCACAGCGCATGGGCGTGCTGGCGTCGAACATCGCCAATGCCTCCACCCCCAATTTCAAGGCGCGCGACATCGACTTCACGACCGCGCTGAACGCGGTCGAAGGCCAGCCCGCCGGCACCGTCGGCGCCGATCTGGGCGGGGCGGTGAAGTATCGCGTGCCGACCAGCCCGTCGATGGACGGCAACACCGTCGAGCTGTCGACCGAGCAGACCGCCTTTGCCGAGAATGCCGTCCAGTATCAGACGACGCTGTCGTTCCTGAACGGGCGCATCGGGCAGATAACCCGCGCGCTGAAGGGGGAATAAGCGATGTCGAATTCTCCCATGACGATCTTCCAGGTCGCGGGCCGCGCGATGTCGGCGCAGCTGACGCGGATGAATACCACCGCGTCGAACCTGGCGAACGCGGGCGGCGTCGCCGGCACCGAGGACGGCGCCTACAAGACGATGAAGCCGGTGTTCCGCACCAGCTTCGACGACGCGAGCGGCCTGTCCACGGTCGACGTGCAGCAGATCGTGGCCGCGGGCGAGAAGCCCACCAAGCGCTACGACCCCAATCATCCGCTGGCTGACAAGGACGGCAACGTCTTCGATGCGGCGGTCGATGAATCGCGCGAGCTGGTCGACATGATGGAGACCGCGCGCAGCTACCAGAACAACGTCGAGGTCATGCAGACCGCCAAGACGCTGATCCTCGACACCATCAAGATGGGCCGCTGACTATGGTCGACATGATTTCAGGTACCGACAGGGCTGCGCAGGACGCGATCTATCAGGCGGCCGGCGTCGCGCAGGCGAAGCCGCAGACGAACGCCACCGTCACCACCGGCCAGTCGCAGCTGGGCCAGAAGGACTTCGTGCGCCTGATGACAGCCCAGCTGCAATTCCAGGATCCGTTGAGCCCGCAGGACAACACGCAGATGGTCGCGCAGATGGCGACCTTCTCGCAGGTCGCGGGGATCAGCGAGATGAGCAGCACGCTGCAAGGCATCGCCAGCCGGCTCGGCACGACGTCGTCGAGCGACGCGATGAGCTTCGTCGGGCGCACCGTGCTGACCGAAGGCAAGACCGCCTACGAGCGGACCGCCGGCGGGATCATGGGCGGCGTCGAGCTGGCCAATTCGGCAACCGACGTGAACGTCTCGATCACCGACAAGAACGGTCTCGCGGTCAAGGACATCCAGCTCGGCAAGCAGGACGCCGGCATGATCGATTTCAGCTGGGACGGCAAGGATGCCGCCGGCAACAAGGTCGAGAACGGCCCCTACACCGTCACCGTCGATGCCGCGAACGGCGGCACGATCGTCGGCGCCAAGCCGCTGGTGTGGGCGCCGGTCGAAACCGTCAGCCTCTCGGCCGGCACCGAACCCGTCCTCAACGTCACCGGCCTTGGCAAGGTCGATCCGTCCGCAGTCCGCAAGGTCGCCTAACCCCTTTTCCCAGGAGTACCCCCCATGTCCTTCTTCACCTCGCTTTCGGGCCTCCAGGCCATGCAGACCGACATGTCGGTCATCAGCCACAACCTCGCCAACGTCTCCACCAACGGTTTCAAGAAGAGCCGCACCGCGTTCGCCGACGTCATCTCGTCGAACGTGTCGACCGATCCGCGCAAGATGGTCGGCTCGGGCGTGTCGGTTAAGGGCACCGTGCAGCAATTCTCGGACGGCTCGTCGAACCAGACCAAGAGCGCGCTGGACATGCAGATCCTGGGCGAGGGCTTCTTCGTCGTGAAGTCGACCGGCCTGTCGGATCAGGTCAACTACACCCGCACCGGCGCCTTCACGGTCGACGACAGCCGCAACGTCGTCGATGCGCAGGGCAGCTACATGATGGTCTATCCGGTCGATAACGACGGCAACGTCACCGCGACCGGCGACAAGTCGCTGACCAACCTGCAGATCCAGCCGACCAGCGGCACGCCGAAGAAGACCGAGAACGTCGCCACCAAGGTGCAGATCCCGTCGACCGCCACCGTCAAGGATGCGACCGCGTTCAAGCGCACCGACACCTCGACCTACAACAACTCGGTCGCGACGCGTGTATACGACGCCAACGGCAATCCGATGACGATGACCAGCTATTACGTCCGGACTGCGGAGGGCGATCCGAACGCGAAGGATCCGAACGATCCGACCAAATTGAAGCCCAATACCGGGACGTGGCAGGTCTTCACCTATGTCGGCGAGACGATGCTGACCCCGGCCGGTCAGCCTAAGGCCGGCCCGGTCACCCAGACCTACGACACGACCGGTGCGCTCGTCGTCCCGACGGCGATCCAGTTCGAGCCGTTCATCCCGGCTTCGGGCGCGGCGCAGCAGTCGATCAAGCTCGACCTGACCGGGTCGACGCAGACTGCGGCGGCCTCGGCGGTCAGCGCGCGCACGCAGGACGGCGTCGCGGTCGGCCAGCTGGTCGGCATCACCGTCGACGACGCGGGGATCATCAAGGCGAGCTATTCCAACTCGGACATCGTGCCGCTCGGCAAGGTGGCGATCGCCAAGTTCTCCGCGCCGACCGGGCTGCGCCAGGCAGGCAGCAACTATTGGCAGGCCACCGGCATCTCGGGGAAGGCGACGCTCGGCTTCGCCGCCGCCGAGGGGTTCGGCAGCCTGAAGTCGGGCCAGCTCGAGGGGTCGAACGTCGACATCACCGAGGAGCTGGTCAATTTGATCGCGGCGCAGCGCAACTTCCAGGCGAACTCGAAGGCGCTCGATACCGCGACGCAGGTGTCGCAGTCGATCTTCAACATCCGCGCCTGATCGTCGCGTCGGGTCCGTCGGAGAGGATGTAAGTGGACAAGCTGGTCTATACCGCGGCGACGGGCCTGCGTGCGCACATGCAGTCGCAGGCCGCGATCGCCAACAACATGGCGAACGCCTCCACCACCGGCTTTCGCGCCGACCGGGTGGTGTTCGACCGGATCATCCTGTCCGACGGAACGACGCAGATGTCGGCGCGCCAGCCGACCTCCGAAGAGGTGCGCGACGCCGATCGCGCGCCGGGCGTCATCCAGCAGACCGGGCGCCCGCTCGACGTCGCGATGGGCGATCGCGACCAGTGGCTGGCGGTGCAGGCCCCGGACGGTTCCGAGGCCTATACCCGGCGCGGCGACCTGTCGGTCTCGGCCTCGGGGGCGCTCCAGACCGGCGACGGCTTCCTCGTCATGGGGCAGGGCGGCCCGATCACGCTGCCGCCCTACGATTCGGTGGCGATCGGCGCCGACGGTTCGATCTCGATCGTGCCGCAGGGCGACAAGACCGGGCAGACGACCGTCGTCGACCGGCTGAAGGTGGTGTCGGGCAAGGGCACCGATACCGTGAAGGGGCTCGACAACCTGATGCGCGTTCGCGGCGGCGGCACGATGCCCGCCGACCTCGACGCCGGGGTGACCAGCGGCGCGCTGGAGGGCTCCAACGTCAACATGACCCAGGCGCTGGTCGACATGATCGAGAACCAGCGCAGCTACGAAGTGCAGGCCAACTTGCTGAAAGAGGCCCGCTCCATGGACGAATCGAGCGCATCGGTGATGCGCCTGCCGGGCTGAGGAAGGATCTGACCGATGACCACTGCCGCCATGCACATCGCGCGCACCGGACTGGATGCCCAGGACACCCGGATGCGCGTCATCTCGAACAACCTCGCCAACGTCAGCACGACCGCCTTCAAGCGTGACCGTGCGGCGTTCGAGACCTTGTCGTACCAGGTCGTCACCGCGCCGGGCGCGCAGTCGACCGCCGAGAGCCAATATGCCACCGGCCTCAATCTCGGCACCGGCGTGCGCGTGCAGGGCACGTCGCGCACCGAGACGCAGGGCTCGATGAACCAGACCGGCAACAGCCTCGATCTGGCGCTGGACGGCGACGGCTATTTCCAGGTGCAGATGCCCGGCGGCCAGCTCGGCTACACGCGGGCCGGCAATTTCTCGCGCTCGCCGGAAGGGCTGCTCATCACCAGCCAGGGCTATCAGGTGATGCCGGGCATCACCGTGCCGACCAATGCGACGCAGATCACGATCGGTACCGACGGCACCGTCACCGCGACCGTAGCGGGGCAGGCCGAGGGGCAGAATCTGGGTCAGATCCAGGTCGCCAGCTTCCCCAATCCGGCCGGGCTGGAATCGAAGGGCGACAACTTCCTGCTCGAAACCAGCTCCAGCGGGGCGGCCAATATGGGCGTCCCGGGCGAGGACGGCCGCGGTCGCGTGCGGCAGGGCACGCTGGAGGCGAGCAACGTCAACGTCGTCGAGGAACTGGTCGACATGATCGAGACGCAGCGCGCGTACGAGGTCAATTCGAAGATGATCTCCGCCACCGACGACATGCTGAAATACGTTAACCAAAATCTGTCATGATTCGAATCATGACGACGATCCCTTCCTTCCGCCGGCTGCGCATGGTGCTGGGCAGCATGCTCGCCGCCGCCGCCGCCGTCGCGCTGGTGCCCGCACCCGCGCACGCCAGCATCTTCGGCAAGATCCTCAAGAAGAAGCCGGCGGAGGATTTCAGTGCCGCACGCGTCGAGCCGCTGGCGCCGGTCGCGACCGTGCCGGTGGCGAACGGCGCGATCTTCCAGGCTGCGGACGGCTATGCCGCGCTGTACGAGGGGTGGCGCGCGCGCCGCGTCGGCGATCCGCTGACGATCGTGCTGGTGGAGCGGACCGCGGCGTCCAAATCCTCCGCCTCGAAGATCGATTCGAAGGGATCGTTCGGGCTGACTCCGCCGAGCACCGGGCCGTTGAGCGGCATCCTGAACCCCAGCGACGTCGGCATGGAAGGCCGCCGCGGCTTCAACGGCACGGGCAGTGCCGATCAGGCCAACTCGCTGTCGGGCGAGGTCTCGGTGACGGTCGCCGAAGTCTATCCCAACGGCACGATGCTGGTGCGCGGGCAGAAGCGCGTGACGCTGAACCGCGGCGACGAATTCGTGCAGATCAAGGGCATCGTCCGCACCGCCGACGTCGACCGCGACAATCGCGTGCCGTCGACGCGCGTCGCCGATGCGCAGATCGCCTACACCGGCAAGGGCGACGTCGCCCGCGCCAGCCGGCAGGGCTGGCTGTCCCGCTTCTTCCAGGTGGTGAGCCCGTTCTGATGCTTCGCACGCTCTTCATCGCGCTCGTCGCGCTGCTCGTCTCGGTGCCCGCATATGCCGACCGGATCAAGGATCTCGGCGGCTTCCAGGGCATCCGTTCGAACCAGCTGACCGGCTACGGCGTGGTCGTCGGGCTGCCGGGCACCGGCGACGACAACCTCGAATATACCGTGCAGTCCGTGAAGGCGGTCGCCTCGCGCTTCGGGCTGCAATTGCCCGCCGGCGCCAATCCGGGGCTGAAGAACGCCGCGGTCGTGCTGATCACCGCCGATCTGCCGCCGTTCGCGAAGCCGGGCCAGCGGATCGACATCACCGTCGCCTCGATGGGCAAGGCCAAGTCGTTGCGCGGCGGCGCGCTGGTGCTCACCCCGCTGCTGGGTGCCGACGGGCAGGTCTATGCGATGGCGCAGGGCAACCTCGCGGTCGGCGGGCTGGGCGCGGAGGGCGCGGACGGGTCGAAGATCGTCGTCAACATCCCCTCCACCGGCCGCATCCCGGAGGGCGCAACCGTCGAGCGCGCGGTGGCGACCGGCTTCGCCGACACGCCGTTCCTCACCTACAATCTCGCCCGCGCCGATTTCACCACCGCGCAGAACGTCGCCGCCGCGATCAACCGCAAGCTGGGCTTCGGCACCGCGCAGGCGACCGACGGCGTGTCGGTCGCGGTGCGCGCGCCGGTCGGCGCCGACGTCCGCGCCACGTTGATGAGCGAGATCGAGAATCTGAGCGTCGATTCGGCGGAACCGCCCGCCAGGGTGATCGTCAACGCGCGCACCGGCACGGTCGTCATCAACTCCGCGGTGCGGCTGGGTGCGGCGGCGGTGACGCACGGCAAGCTGACCGTGCGTATCGACGAGAGCCAGCGCGTCAGCCAGCCCGCGCCGCTCAGCAACGGGCAGACCGCACTGGAAAACCGCTCCAACGTGCAGGTGAGCGAGGAGAAGAAGCCGATGTTCCTGCTGTCGCCCGGTCCGAAGCTGGCCGATGTGGTGAAGGCGGTGAACGCGATCGGTGCCTCGCCGGCCGATCTGGTCGCGATCCTGGAAGCGCTGAAGGAAGCCGGCGCGCTCAAGGCCGAACTGGTGGTGCTGTAATGGCCGACGCGGTCACCGCACCCACCGGCGCCATCACCCGCGGCATCACCGGCCAGACCGGGATCGACAGCGGGCTGGGCCGCGCCGCGACCAAGGAGAACCTCGACAAGGCGTCGCAGCAATTCGAGTCGGTGTTCACCGGCATGATGCTGAAGTCGATGCGCGCGGCAAAGCTTGCCGACCCGCTGATCGACAGCAAGGCGATGGAGACGTTCCGCGACATGAGCGACCAGAAGGTCGTGCAGCAGATGGCGGAACACACGCCGCTCGGCATCGGTGCGGCCATGAGCAGGTTCCTGGCGCAATCGCAGCCGGAGATCGCGGCGAAACCCGCATCTAAACCTGATCTTAACCCGAATCGTGCCACCCTGCGTGAATGAGTGATCTGCTCTCCATCGGCGCTTCGGGCGTGCGCACGTACCAGACGGCGCTGACGACGACGTCGGAGAACATCGCCAATGCCGGCAACACGTCTTATGTCCGGCGCACGCCGAGCATCAACGAGATCGTCGGCGGCAATGGCTGGAACACCTCCTCGCCGAACGGCAAGGGCGCATCCGCCTCCACCATCCTGCGCTCCGGCAACGAATATGCCGACCAGTCGCTGCGCACCGCCTCCGCGGATCTGTCGCGCACGCAGACCGGCTCGGTCTGGCTGGAGCGAATCGAGAGTGCGCTGGGCAGCGGCGGTCTGTCGTCGCGGATGACCGCATTCTTCGCGGCCGGCACCGCGCTTCAGGCCGATCCGTCCTCCACCGCGCTGCGTGCCGGTATGCTGAGCGCCGGCTCGTCGGTCGCCGATGCGTTCGGCGTCACCGCGCGCGCGCTCGACGGCGCCGCGGCCGAGCTCGACGGTCAGGCCGGACAGGCCACTGCCGAGCTGACGCGGCTCAACCAGGCGATGCTGAAGGTCAATCAGGGGCTGGTGCGCACCGCGCCCGGCACCTCGGCGATGGCCGGGTTGATGGACCAGCGCGACGACATCCTCCAGCAGATGAGCGCGCTGAGCGATATCAGCGTCTCGATGGACACTGCCGGGCGCGCCACCGTGCGCGCCGGCGGTGCCAACGGCCCGGTGCTGGTCGATCCGCGTGACGCCAGCGAGGTCGTCTATGGCCGCACCGGCGGCAACGTCGGGATCGCGGTTCGCCGTCCCGGCGCCGACGTGGCCCTCTACGATCCCGATGGCGGGTCGCTTGCCGGCATGGTGGAGGGCGCACAGCGCATCGCTGCCAACCGCGATGCGCTCCAGCGTGTCGCCACCGACCTGACGACCACCGTCAACGACCTGCAGGCGCAGGGCGAAGACCTGAAGGCCGTCAAGGGCACCGACTTCTTCGAGGCGAATCCGAAAGACGCCACCGACTTCAAGGTGAAACTGGGCAGCGGCGACCTGATCGCGGCGGCGCGCACCGGCGGCGGCTCGCGCGACGCGTCGAACCTGGCGCAACTGAACACCGCGCGCGCGACGAAGGGTTTCGAGGGCAGCGTCCAGGCGCTGGTCACCGACAATGCCGCGACGCTGAAGCAGCGCCGGCTGGTCGGCGATGCGCAGACCGCGATCCGCGACGGCGCGATTACCACACGCTCCGAGCTGACCGGCGTCAATCTCGACAACGAAGCCGTCGACCTGCTGAAGTTCCAGCAGGCGTATCAGGCGTCCAGCCGCGTCATTCAGGTCGCCAAGGAAACCTTCCAGTCGATCCTCGAGATCAGGTAACCGTCATGCAGATCGCCAGCAGCCTCATGTTCGATCGGTCCGCGGCGCGGATGGGATCGCTGATGTCGACCGCGGTCAAGCTGCAGACGCAGATCGCGACCGGCAAGAAGTTCACCTCGCCGTCCGAGAACGTCGCCGTCGGGCAGCAGCTCGCCGAGTTCGACCGCAAGAACATCGATGCGGCTGCCTACAGCTCGAACATGAAGACGGCGTCGTCACTGCTGTCGCAGGCCGACACCACGCTCGATTCGATCACCACGCAGATGCAGCGCGCGACGGAGCTGACGGTGCGTGCCGGCAACGGCACGCTCAGCGTGCAGGACCGCAAGGTGATCGGTGACGAACTGAAGGCGGTCGTCGACACGCTCGTCGGGCTCGGCAACGTCAACGATTCGAACGGCCGCCCGCTGTTCGGCAGTGCGTCCGGCACCGCGGCGGTGGTCAAGAACACCGACGGCACCTTCACCTACAATACCGCGCCGTCGCTGTCGGAAGTGCCGATCGGCGACAACATGACGATCCAGCCGGCCGAGACCGCGGCGCGGGTCTTCCAGAGCCCGGCTGGCGACACGCTCGCGATCCTGACGCAGCTCGCCTCGGCATTGCAGGCCGGCGACGCGACCGGCGAATCGGCACGCGGCGCGCTCGACAAGGTGAATGCGGCGACCGATCAGGTGTCGATCGTCCAGGCGTCGGTGGGCGCGCGCGCCGCGCGGGTCGATCTGCAGGAGACGTTGCAGGATAACGTCTCGGCCAGTCGCGAGGAACTGCGCTCGTCGCTGGAAGATACCGATCTCACGTCGGCGGCGGCCGAGTTCGCCAAGACGATGACGATCCTCAACGCGACCCAGTCGAGCTTCTCGAAGCTGTCGCAGCTGTCGCTGTTCAGCTACCTGCGCTGATCTCCCTCCGTCGCGCGCCTGAGTAGCCCGACACCCGATCTGTTCGTCATTGCGAGCGTAGCGAAGCAATCCAGGGTGTCCGATCCGGCTCTGGAGCGCTTCGCTGCGCTCGCAACGACGTATGGTGAACGCGGTAAACCCCGCATAAACCGCATCGCGGTAACCACTTCTCCACCGCTGCCGGGTTAACCACTCCCCTCGAGAATCATCCCGCCAGCGTATTGGGGAAAAACGCATGTTCCCGGCCATCGGCCTCGTCATCCTGCTCGGCATGGTGTTCGGCGGTTTCGCCATCACCGGCGGCAACCTCGAACCCGTGTTCGAGGCGATCCCGCATGAAATGCTCATCATCGGCGGCGCCGCCGCCGGCGCGCTGGTCATCGGCAACTCCGGCAAGGAACTGAAGGCGATGGGCGGCGGCCTGGGCAAGGTGTTCAAGGGCCCGAAGTACAAGAAGCAGGACTATCTCGACGTCATCTTCCTCGTCAGCAAGCTGATGAAGATGCTGCGGATGGAAGGGCCGATCGCGCTCGAGCCGCACGTCGAGGATCCGAAGTCCTCCGCGGTGTTCGCCGAATATCCGCGGCTGCTGAAGGACCATACGCTCATCAACCTGATCGCCGACACGCTGCGGCTGGTGGTCGTGTCCTCGGGCACGCTCGACGTCCATGCCGTCGAGGAGGTCATGGATAACGCGATCAAGACCCACCACCACGAGGTGGAGGGGCCGGAGCACACGCTCCAGAGCCTCGCCGACGCGCTGCCCGCGCTCGGCATCGTCGCCGCGGTGCTCGGCATCGTGAAGACGATGGGCTCGATCGACAAGCCGCCGTCGGTGCTGGGCGGGATGATCGGCTCGGCGCTGGTCGGCACGTTCATGGGCGTGTTGCTGGCGTACGGGATCGTCAATCCGTTCGCGGGCCGGCTGAAGCAGGTGATCGATGCCGACGCGGCGATCTACCACGTCGTCAAGCAGATCATCATCGCCTCGCTCCACGGTCACCCGCAGCCGCTGGTGATCGAGGCGGCGCGCTCCGGCATCGACCACAAGAACCAGCCCGGCTTCGCCGAGGTCTTCGACGGTCTGCGCGGTAAGTAAGCGCGATGGCCAAGGCTCCGCACGGCAACAACCTGCCGCCGAAGATCGTCATCGTGAAGAAGATCACGGTGGTGGCCGGCGGGCACCACGGTGGCGCCTGGAAGGTGGCCTATGCCGATTTCGTGACCGCGATGATGGCGTTCTTCCTGCTGCTGTGGCTGCTCGGCGCGACGACCGAGAAGCAGCGCAAGGGCATCGCCGATTATTTCGCGCCGACGCTGATCGACAAGAAGCGCGTCGGCATCGGCGGTAACGGCATGTTCGGTGGCGAATCGCTGACGTCGAAGGAGAAGATCGGCCCGAAGGCGGGCACGTCGGATCTCCACGCGCTGGCGCTGGTCACCACCGATCCGGTCGGCGAGATGAAGGGCTTCGGCAGCAAGGGCTCGCTGCGCAGTTCGTCGCAGATCGCCAAGGAGGATGCGAAGAACTTCGCCCGGTTGCGCCAGCAGGTGATGAAGAAGATCGTCGAGAACAAGAACCTCGCGAAGCTGGCCAAGCACATCCGTTTCTCGATGACCTCGGACGGGATGCGCATCGATCTGGTCGACGACGCCGATTATTCGATGTTCGCGCTGGGCACGACCGCGCTCGCCACCGATGCCTCGGCGCTGATCGGGCTGGTTGCGCAGGGCATCCGCGAAACGCCGAACCCGCTCATGATCCGCGGCTATACCGACAGCCTGCCGTTCGGGGATCCGCGTGCGATGAACAACTGGATGCTGTCTTCGGGTCGCGCCGAATCGACGCGCCGCCGCCTCGCGCTGGGCGGCATCCCGGAGAACCGCTTCAACCGTATCGAGGGGGTCGCCGATCGCGAGCCGATGATCGCCGACAATCCGCAGGATCCGCGCAACCGCCGCGTCGCGATCACCTTGCTCTACCGCGCCGGCAGCTTCGGCCAGTAATCCGTCCGGTCATCAGGCGATCGCCGGCCGCGGGTCGACATGCGTCCGTCGCGACGCATGCCGCCGCAGCCCGATCAGCGGACGCAGCGGCCCGATCGCGCGCCCGACGAAGTAGAAGGCGCAGCACCCCGCCACGGTCGCGGCCACCAGCGCCGGGAACGCCAGCCAGCCCGGCCAGCCGAGCGGCGCGATCCAGAATGCGACCAGCACGATGATCGACTGGTGGACGATGTAGAACGGGAACACCGCCTCGGTCAGCAGGCGCCGCGACGGGCGGTCGCGGTTCCAGTGGCCGTCGGCATAGCCGATCAGCGCCGCGATCGCCGCCCATGCCTCGACCGCGCGCGCCGCCGAGAAGACGATCCCCCACGGGTGCGGCATGGTGCTGCCGGGCCAGCGGATCTCGATCCCGGCGACCAGCGCATAGGCGGCGACCGCCAGCGCCGCCGACGGCTTCCACCACCTGACCAGCGCGGCCAGCGTCTGCGGCGCGCAGGCGAGCGCATAGCCGAACAGGAACGCCGGGAAATAGCTGAAGTGCGCGACCCAGTCGCCGGCCAGCGCATGCGTCTCGCGCGCGCCGGGGAACAGCTGGAAATTGACCATCACCATCCACGCGATCGGGACGGCGAGCAGCGCCGGCCCGCGCATCGTCCATGCGAACAACGCCTGTAGCGCCTGCCGCACCACCTGCGGCAGCAGCAGCGCGCCCGCCGCCAGCGCCAGCGTATAGGCCCAGAGGTAGCCGACGAACCACAGATGGTTCCAGGCCGGCAGGAACAGCGGCCCGATCGCGCCGAAACGGAAATAATCGTGCACCCAGAAGTGCCCGAACCCCGCCGGATAGCCATATTTCTGGCACAGCTCGACCCAGGGCTGCACCGGTACGATCACCGCGATCCCGAAGGCGAGCGGCACCAGCAGCCGCAGCGAGCGTTGCCGCGCGAATCGCCACGCCGCCTTGTTGCGCAGCATCAGCGCGCGGCTGGCATAGCCGGATACGAGGAACAGCAGCGACAGTCGCCACGGGTTGGACGCCATCATCGGCACCGCCACCCACCACGCGCCGGGCAGCTTGGCGTGAAAGTCCCACGGCACGAACACCATGCCGACATGGTAGAGGATCAGGATCGCGAACGCCCCGATGCGAAGCCAGTCAAGTCCATAGTGCCGCTGCATTTCCCGCCGCCTAGCACCAGTCGCGCAACGGGGCGACTTTGAACTGACGCGTCACCGGCGTATAGGGCGGGCATGTCGATCCGTCCGTGGCGCGATATCGCGCGTCGTCCCAGCCGCCAGATCATGGTCGGCAATGTCCCCGTCGGCGGGGACGCCCCCGTCACCGTGCAGACGATGACCAACACTCCGACCGACGACGCCGCGGCGACGATCGACCAGATCCGCCGCTGCGAGGAGGCGGGCGTCGACATCATCCGCGTCAGTTGCCCCGACGTCGCCTCCACTGCGGCGCTCGGCCAGATCGTGCGCGCAGCCAATGTGCCGATCGTCGCCGACATCCATTTCCACTACAAGCGCGCGCTGGAGGCGGCGGACGCCGGCGCGGCCTGCCTGCGCATCAACCCCGGCAACATCGGTTCGTCCGATCGCGTCGCGGAGGTGGTGCGCGCAGCGAAGGCCAACGGCTGCGCGATCCGCATCGGCGTGAACGCCGGCAGCCTTGAGAAGGACCTGCTCGAGAAGTACGGCGAGCCGTGTCCGGAGGCGCTGGTTGAAAGTGCGCTCGATCATATCAAGCTGCTCCAGGATCACGACTTTCACGAATATAAGGTCGCGGTGAAGGCGTCCGACGTCTTCCTGGCGGTGGCGGCGTATCAGCAGCTGGCAGAGGCGGTGGATTGCCCGCTGCACCTCGGCATCACCGAGGCGGGCGGGCTGATCGGCGGCACGGTGAAATCGTCGATCGGCATGGGCTCGCTGCTGTGGTTCGGGATCGGCGACACGATCCGCGTCTCGCTGTCCGCCGAGCCGGAGGAGGAAGTGCGCGTCGGGTTCGAGATCCTGAAGGCGCTCGGCATCCGCAACCGCGGCGTGCGCGTGGTCAGCTGCCCGAGCTGCGCGCGACAGGGCTTCGACGTCATCCGCACCGTGCAGGCGCTGGAGGAACGGCTCCAGCACATCCGTACCCCGATGAGCCTGTCGGTGCTGGGCTGCGTCGTCAACGGACCGGGCGAAGCGCGCGAGACCGACATCGGCATCACCGGCGGCGGCAATGGCAAGCACATGGTCTATCTGTCGGGCGTCACCGACCACCATGTCCAGGACGCCGACATGATCGAGCATATCGTCAGGCTGGTCGAGGGCAAGGCCGCCGAGCTGGAGGCGGCGGACGCGGCCGCGAAACTGGCGGCTGCCTGAACGAATGGGTTTTCGCATCAGCCTGCTCGCGGCGAGGGCGGACAAGGGCATCGTTCTCTCGCGACTTGGCTTGACCGATACCGGGAAGGCAGACGAGGCGAACGAGACACCATTGTCGGCCGGCGAGCTGCCGAACGGCTGGACGATCATCTGGTCGAGCGACTGCGATTGGGCCGGCGTGGAGCGACTGGACGGACTGACGCCGCGCCCGCCGGTCATGTCGCTGATGGTGCATGAGGGCGTGATGGCCTGCCGCCTCGTCGTGGCCGACGATACCGCGCGGTGGAGTGTCGGCTATGGTGACGAGCGGGAGGGTGAATTGACGGGCGATTGGCCCGCGTCCCTGGCGCCCATCGTCGCGCAAGCCCGCGATCGCGCGAGCAAGGACGACGATGGTGAGGTCGACTACCTCTTCGAGGTGCCGGTCCTGATGATGGAGGCCATCACCGGGTACCGCTATGATGGCGCTGGCGACGTGACCTTCACCGCGGTCGAGGGTGGTGCGCCCATGCAGAGGAGGGCGTGGTGGAAGTTCTTCTGATGATGGCGCGATCACTCTCCCGCCCGCTCCTTCGCGCGACATCGGCGTCGTCGAAAGCCGACTGGGCGACGATCGAGGTATGCGGCCGGGGACTCCTTGTCCGTCGTCGCGAGCAGGACGACGCCATGGCAGCTACGGGTACGTGAAGCCCGCGCACGCCCTGTCACCGGCGCTCGCGCTGGGTGTCGCGGCGGGCGGGATCGGGCTGTTCTCGATCATGGATGCGTTCATGAAGTCGCTCGTGATCGCGATCGGCGTCTACAATGCGCTGCTGTGGCGGACGACGCTGTCGAGCATCATCGGCGGCGTCGCGTGGCGTGCCGGCGGAGGGCGGCGGATCGGGCGGCGCGCGCTGCGACTGCATCTGGCGCGCGGCACGCTGACCACCGCGATGGCGCTGCTGTTCTTCTGGGGTCTGGCGCGCGTGCCGATGGCACAGGCGATTGCGCTCACCTACATCGCGCCGCTGCTGGCGCTGCTGCTCGGTGCGTGGCTGCTGGGCGAGCGGGTCGGCGCGCGCGTGGTCGGCGCATCGTTTGCGGCGCTGGCCGGGGTGGCGGTGATCCTCGCCGGGCAGGCTAGGATGACGCTGGGGCCGGATGCGTTGGCGGGGGCTGGCGCGATCCTGCTGTCGGCGATCCTCTATGCCGCCAACCTGATCGTCGCGCGGCTGCAGAGCCAGGTCGCCGCGCCGCGTGAGATCGCGTTCGTGCAGTCCGCGGTCACCGCCACGCTCCTGCTGTGCGCGGCGCCATGGCTGGCGATGCTGCCGCCCGCGGAGCAATGGTGGAAGATCGCGCTGTCGGCATTGCTGGCGACGGGATCGCTGTTCCTGCTCGGCTGGGCCTATGCGCATGCCGAGGCGGGGTTCCTGGCGACCACCGAATATACGTCATTCGTCTACGCGGCAGTGCTTGGCTGGGCCTTCTTCGGCGAGATCGTCGCGCCGACGACGTTGGCAGGGGCAGGCGTGATCGTCGCGGCGTGCCTGTATGCGGCGCGGCGCCGCGCGATACCGCAAGGTGCGCTGGAGGGCGCGGCGTGACATCCGGTCCAGGGCCGATCGACATCCAGCCGGTTCCCCTCCAAGCGCCGTCATCGCGAGCGTAGCGAAGCAATCCAGCGTTCCGCACTGCCTCGGCACCTCGAATTGACGCGTGGGGGGGCAAGACTGCCGGGGGGAGCGCGGTTCGCCCGAACAGATCGACGATCTTCATTTGCGCGCAGTCCGGCACCCACGGAAGCACTGGTTGTCGATCCCGCCTGGATGGGCTGCGTGCCCGGCGTCGTGGGCGGATCGTGCGGGGCTGACCGGTCGCCGTCGTCGCGTGGCATCGCGATCAAGGCCGGGGCGCTTCGCTTGGCCGGCAATGGCGGCTAGGCTCCCGGACATGACCGTCACGATCCGCCCCGCCACGCCCGAAGACGTTCCCACGATGCTCGGCTTCGTCCGCGATCTCGCCGCCTTCGAGAAGGCGCCCGACGCGGTGGAAGCCACCGAGCCGATGCTCCACGACGCGCTGTTCGGCACCACGCCCGCCGCGGAGGCGCTGGTCGCCATGATCGACGGGCGCGCGATCGGCTTCGCGATCTTCTATCTCACCTTCTCCACCTGGACCGGCAAGCGCGGCATGTGGCTCGACGACCTCTATATCGCCCCCGAAGCGCGCGGGCATGGCGCAGGCGCCGCGCTGCTGAAGGCGCTGGCGGGGATCGCGATCGATCGCGGCTATGCGCGCTTCGAATGGTGGGTGCTCGACTGGAACACGCCCGCGATCGACTTCTATCGTGCGAAGGGCGCAGTGGTGCAGGACGAATGGACCGTCCAGCGTGTCGACGGCGCGGCGCTCCGCATGCTGGCGGGGCGCGGTTGATGGCGTGGGTCTGGCTGATCGTCGGCGGACTGTTCGAGGTCGGGTTCACCACCTGCCTGCGCAACGTCGACGGTTTCCGGCACATCGGCTGGACGCTCGGCTTCCTCGCCGCGGTCTCGCTGTCGATGCTGTTGCTGGAGGTCGCATCGCGCAGCATCCCGATGGGCACCGCTTATGCCGTCTGGACCGGCGTCGGCGCGCTGGGCACGGTGCTGATCGGGATCTTCTTCTATGGCGAGGCGGCGACGCCGCTCAGGCTGCTGCTGATCTTCGGCGCGGTGGCGTGCATCGCCGGGCTGAAGCTGACCGCGGGGCATTGAGCGGGCGGCGATGGCGCTGGATAATGGGCTGGTCGACTGGATTGCGGAGGGGCTTGCCGCGGACGGCGCGGTCACGCACCGGCGGATGATGGGCGGCGCGACGCTCTACCTCGACGGCATCGTCTTCGCGATCGTCGACGGTGACGGCAGCCTGTGGTTCAAGGGCGATGCCGAGAGCGATGCGACATGGGATGCGGCGGGCTGCGCGCGCTTCACGTACGAGCGTGGCGACGGGCGCGTGGCATCGATGAACTACCGGCGCGCGCCGGAGGATTGCTACGACGACGTGGAGACGCTGCGCGAATGGGCATTGCTCGGTGCGGCGGCGGGGCGACGCGCGCCGGCGAAGCGCAGGAAAAAGCCCTCTCCCGGCTAAGGGAGAGGGCGGCGCCTCGCTTGCGCTCACCGCGAACCGTCGATGCCACCTTACTTGCGGCAATCTCCGTCATCATCCTTGGAGCGACACTGATTGCAAAGTTCGCCGGTGGTCGGCTTGGTAGCCTGCTCCTTGTGATCGGCCGTCGGCCACAGTGAGCAGTTGCTACAGAAATGCCACGTGTCGCTGCCGGTGCGTCTGCGATAAACCATCGTAAATCCAGTCAATTGCTTGGGAGTGCCAAGCTAATGGACTGTTCGATGGGCGCTATCGCAGACGCGTCCCTTACGGAGGATATGCTGTAACCTCAGCGACCCGGCACGTCGTGGTCGTGCGGCTCTTCGCCCTCGGCCTTGGCGGCGTCGTAGCGTTCGATCGCCTCCAGCGTGATGCGGCGTGCTTCGTCGCGGTCGCCCCAGGTGCCGACGCGCACCCACTTCTTCTTCTCCAAGTCCTTGTAGTGGGTGAAGAAGTGCTCGATCTGCTCGAAGACGATCTCGGGGATGTCCTCGCGCCCGGCGACGTTGGAGTAATAAGGGAAGGTCGAGTCGACCGGCACGCAGACCAGCTTCTCGTCGCCGCCGGCCTCGTCCTCGAGGTTCAGCACCGCGATCGGCCGTGCACGCACGACGCAGCCGGGGATGAACGGCGAGCGCGCGATCACCAGCGCGTCGAGCGGGTCGCCGTCGGGCGACAGGGTGTGCGGCACGAAGCCGTAATTCGCCGGATAGCGCATCGGCGTGTGCAGGATGCGGTCGACGAACAGCGCGCCCGATGCCTTGTCGAATTCGTACTTAACCGGCTCGCCGCCGGTCGGTACCTCGATCACCACGTTAAGGTCGTCGGGCGGGCTCTTGCCCACCGGGATCAGGTCGATACGCATGCTCTTCCCCTATTGAGGTACGAACGCCCCGCGTCAGCGTGGCGCAAGAAGCCGGTCGAGACCGGTTTCCCCGGTGCCGATCTTCTGAAGTCGCGGGTAACGCAAGCCATTGTGATAGTCGAGTGCTGCACTGCGGAAACGCGTTCCCTGCTTGACGGTCAGCGCGATCGGCGTCTTGCCGCCCTTCGCCGCGGTGATCGCCGCCTTCAGCTTGTCGGCGCTATACGCCTCGCCGTCGACCGCGACGATCTGGTCGCCGACGGCGAAGCCCGCCGCGAACGCCGGGCTGTTCCAGGTGACGCCGGTCAGTTCGCCCGATCCGTCGAGCACCATGCCCCCCGAATAGGTGAGGTTGGTGGCCTTGGCCGCGGTCTCGGCCGCCTTGAACGATGCCGTCGGTGTGTCGGTATAGGTCAACTGATAGCCGTTGCGTGCAAAGCCCGCGATCGGCGCGCCGCTGCCATGTTCGGTCAGGCGTCGCTGGAGATAGCCCGCCCAGTCCCACGGCACGATCGTGTTCAGCGTCCTGGCGACTTCGTCGAAGGTATAGGTCACCTCGCCCCAGTCGCCGTCGCGGATCCCGAAGAACGCTTTGGCGAAATCGTCGATCGACTTCGCGCCGCCGGATTTCTCGCGCAGCATCGAATCGACGTCCATCCAGACGAGCAGCCCCTCGTTGTAATAATCCTCGCTGCGCTGCCAGCTGGTCCAGCCCTTCGGCCGGCGCGCGGAGATCACCGGATCGTTGGTGGTGTCCACCAGCGCGCGCCATTGCCGGCCCGGCTGGCTGTCGTACAGCGCCATGATCGCGGCATATTGATCCAGCGTGTCCTGCTTGCTGACCAGCCCGGATCGCGCCTGGAGCACATAGCCCCAGAATTGCGTCTGCCCCTCGTACACCCACAGCAGCGAGTTGCGCATCGGCGTGCGGAAGTCGGGGGTCCACAGGTCGGCGCCGCGCCGGAACTTGCCGTCCCAGCTATGCGTGAATTCGTGTGGCAACAGGTTGCGGCGACCCGGGCCGTCGTTCCACTTCGTGAAGTAACCCGGCGTCACGCCGTTCTCGCTCGAACGATGGTGCTCCAGCCCGATTCCGCCGAGCTGGTCGGTGATCGACAGCAGGAACTCGTATTTGTCGTAATGCTGCGCGCCGAACGTCTTCACCGCCTGTTCGACCAGCCGCGCGTGCCCGGCGACCTGCTCCGGGGTGGCGGCGAGCTCGGCGGGATCGTCGGCAAAGACGTTCAGGTTGACGCGCGGGCTCAGCGGCCAGACCTTGCCGTACTTGCCCGCCAGCACCGGCGAATCGACCAGCACCTCGTAATTGGTCGTGTCGTAGCTGTAGGTCGACCCGGCCTTCTTCGCCGGAATCGCCCCCGCCGCCGTCCAGCCGTCGGGATATTTCACCGTCATCTGGATCGGGATCTGCCGCGTGAACCAGCCGGCCGGGTACAGGCTGACCGAATTGGGCTGCAGCGAGATCATCGTCGGGGTCATGACGATCCGCCCCTGATTGCCCTGCGTCGCGGAGATGAACTGGAACTGCGCCTCGATCGCCTTCGCGCCGGCGGGCACGTCGATATGGAAGGCGAAGACGTCGACGGGGTCGCGCGTCCATTCGACGCGCTTGCCGTTCGCGGTGATGATCAGCCCGGCCAGCTTCTCGATCTCGCCGCGCGGGCTATGTGCGCCGGGCAACCACTTCGGGAACAACAGCACCATATGCCCGGCCTGCGGCACCGGGATCGTCTCGGTCACGCGGAAGATGCCCTGCTCGGTCGTGCTGGCATCCACGTTCAGCCGGATCGTGCCGGGGAAGCGCGTGTCGCGGGCTGCGGGGATCGTGTCGGCGAACGGCACCGGCTGCGGTGCGCTGTTGCCGGCGGGAACCTGCGCGACGAGTGGCGCGGCGGCAACGGAAACGAGAAGGGCGGCGGACGCAAGGCGACGGATCATCGTGGCTCCCATAGGACAGGCTGGCTGACCTGAGTAATCAGCCGGCGCCCCCCGCGTCCACCCCTATCCGGTCAGTTCGCGCCCAACACGTTGATGCTGAACGCAATCACGCCCAGGTTGAAGACGAACCCCGCCAGGCATTGTCCGAGCACCGCGCGCCGCACCGTCGTCGCCCGGATCGTCACGTCGGAGGTCTGGAACGTCATTCCCAGCGTGTAGCTGAAATACAGGAAGTCCCAGTAATCCGGCGTGTCGGTGCCCGGAAAGTCGATCCCGCCGGCGTCGCGCCCCTGCGCGTCGGGCATGTAGAACAGATGCGCGTAGTGCAGCGCATAGACCATGTTCGAGAAGAGCCATGCGAGCACCAGGGTCGCGATGACCAGCAATCGCGCGGTGCCGTTCTCCGGCCCGGCCAGTTCCTCGCGCACCGCGGTCAGGATCACCAGCATGACCGCCGCCGTGATCGCCAGCAACAGGGTACGGTTGGCGTCATTGGCCTGCGCGGTGGCGCGCAGTTGCTGCGGGGTGCCGCGCCGGAACAGCCCGGTGATGCTCAGCAGGAAGACGATCGCGGCCAGATCGAAGCCGCCCATCATCGCGCGCCCACGCCCCAGCACGGGCCACAGCGCCGCGACCGCGCCCGTCAGCATCAGCGCGAACAGCACGAAGCGCGGCGGCGCGATCCGTTGTCCCAGCCGCCACCCCGATTCGCCGCGGCGCCGTCGATCGTCCATGCGAACAGCCGCTAGCGCTTGGGCGACGCGCCGACTAGATAGCGCACCTTCCTATGGCCAGAATTCCCACACCCCAGCGCGTGCGCGGCACGCAGGACATCTTCCGCGACGAACAGCGTCGCTTTGCGCACGTGCTCGACACGTTCGATCGCGTGCGCCGCCTCTATTGCTTCGAACGCGTCGAGGTGCCGGTGTTCGAGGACACGCAGGTCTTCGCGCGCTCGATCGGCGAGACCACCGACGTCGTCTCGAAGGAGATGTACACCTTCCCCGACAAGGGCAACGATCTGCTGACGTTGCGGCCCGAATTCACCGCCGGGATCGCGCGCGCCTATATCAGCAACGGCTGGCAGCAGTTCGCACCCTTGAAGCTGGTCACCAGCGGCGCGGTGTTCCGCTACGAACGCCCGCAGAAGGGCCGTTACCGCCAGTTCCATCAGATCGATGCCGAGATCCTCGGCGCACCCGAGCCGGCGGCCGATGTCGAATTGCTGACGCTCGCCGATCAATTGCTCCACGAACTCGGCGTCGCCGACGGCGTGACGTTGCAGCTCAACACGCTGGGCGATGCCGCCACCCGCGACGCATGGCGCGACGCGCTGGTCGCGCACTTCGAGGCGCATCGCGGCGAACTGAGCGAGGACAGCGTGGCGCGGCTCGACAAGAACCCGCTGCGCATCCTCGACAGCAAGGACCCGCGCGATCGCCCGATCGCCGATGCCGCGCCGGGGATCGACGCATACATGAGCGCCGAGGCGGGCGCGTTCTTCGACAGCGTGCAAAAGGGTTTGCAGGCCGCCGGCGTCGCGTTCCAGCGCAACGAGCGGCTGGTGCGCGGGCTGGATTATTACCGCCACACCGCGTTCGAGTTCGTCACCGACCGGCTGGGTGCGCAGGGCACGGTGCTGGCCGGCGGGCGCTACGACGGGCTGGTCGAGTCGCTGGGTGGGCCGGCGACGGCCGGTGTCGGCTGGGCGGCTGGCGTCGAGCGGCTGGCGATGCTGCTGGAGGAGCCTACGGCGGCGCGGCCCGTGGTCGTGCTGGTGGTCGAGGACGATCGCGCGCGCACCGAGGCGGTAGCGACACTCGCGCGGTTGCGACGCGCGGGTGTCGCCGCCGAGCTGATCGCCACCGGCTCGCCGAAGAAGCGCTACGACAAGGCGCTCAAGCTTGAGCCCGACGAGACGCTGGTGTTCGCGATGGACGGCGATACCGTGGCGGCCCGCCCGCGCGTGCTGCGCGGCGACGTGTCGCGCGTGGCCGAGGTGCTCGCATGATCGCCTGCGTCGCTACCCCGGCGAAAGCTGGGGTTCTCCGGTTACCGAGGGCGCACCTTCTGCATCATACCCTAGCTTGCGCCGGGGTGACGATCGGCGGTCGGGCATGACCTCCATCTCGATCGATCGCATCCGCCAGATCGAGGCGCGCCGCGACGAACTCGCCGCACAGATGGCGACCGGCAATCTCGACGGCGACCGCTTCGTCGCGGTGTCGAAGGAATATGCCGAGCTGGAGCCGGTCGCGCAGGCGGCGGGCGAGGTACGCCGCTTGCGCCAGGAGGCCGAAAGTCTCGCCTATATGGCGGGCGATGCCGACGCCGAACTGCGCGCGATGGCCGAGGAGGAATTGCGCGAGAACCGCACCGCGCTGGACGGCGCCGATCGCCGGCTGGCGCTGGCGCTGTTGCCGCGTGATGCCGCCGACCAGCGCTCGGCGATGCTCGAGGTTCGCGCCGGCACCGGCGGTGACGAGGCGGCGCTGTTCGCGGGCGACCTGTTCCGCATGTACCAGCGTTATGCCGAGACGCAGGGCTGGCGCGTCGAGCTGATCTCCGCGTCCGACAGCGATGCCGGCGGTTACAAGGAAGTCGTCGCCAGCGTCACCGGGACGGGGGTGTTCGCGCGACTGAAGTTCGAGTCGGGCGTCCACCGCGTCCAGCGCGTACCCGCGACCGAAAGCGGCGGACGGATCCACACCTCCGCGGCGACCGTCGCGGTGCTGCCGGAGGCCGAGGACGTCGACGTGCAGATCGACGAGGCTAAGGACCTGCGCATCGACGTCTACCGCTCGTCCGGTCCGGGCGGCCAGTCGGTCAACACCACCGACAGCGCGGTGCGCATCACCCACCTGCCGACCGGGCTCGTGGTGATCCAGCAGGACGAAAAGTCGCAGCACAAGAACAAGGCCAAGGCGTTGAAGGTGCTTCGCACGCGGCTCTATGAGGCGGAACGCGAGCGACTGGCGGCCGAACGCTCCGGCACGCGCCGCGCGATGGTCGGCTCCGGCGACCGCTCGGAGCGGATCCGCACCTACAATTTCCCGCAAGGGCGTGTGACCGACCACCGCATCAACCTGACGCTGCATCGCCTGCCGGAGATACTGCAAGGCGAGATGGGAGAATTGATCGGGGCCTTGATCGCGGAGGACGAGGCGGAGCGACTGGCCACGCTGGACGCCGCGTAGCGCGGCGTGTGCAGGCCGGCCGCTCGCGCCACCCGCCCGAAGTCAGCCAGGCGGGACCGGCGGTGCGCAGCCTCCGTCCGACGACGCGGCTTCGCCGCGGCGCTATCCGGCGCAGCGTGGTCCGACGCGGCATGCATCACGACTCGCCAAAGCGTGGGCGGCGATGCGCAGCCCCCACCCCCGAAGCGCTCTGCCCGCGAAGCTGTCCTACACGCCCCGCTTCACGCTATCCGTTCCTCTGCGTAAAGCCGCCGCGAAGACCCTGCCGTCATTGCGGGCGAAGCGAAGCGATCCAGTGCGTCCGGGTCATGGCCCGGACGCACTCCGCTGCACCCGCCATGACCGGCACGACGACCGCCGGCAAATTCGAGGACCTTCAATGTTGAGCCACTACACCACCGTCTCAACATTCGCAGCGGCCGACCCCGCCACTCTGGCTGCGCGATTGCGCATAACCATCTCGAATCCGCAGATGTTCTTCGCAATTAACCTATCCACCCCCGCGCCGCGAAAACGCGCCATCGTCTCAACATTCGCAACATTCGCGCGTCGCACATGACCCCCGCCCGCCACGCGCTCCGCGACGCCGCGGCCCGCTTCGCCTTCTCCCCGACCGCGCGGCTCGACGCCGAGCTGCTGCTCGCCCACGCGCTCGGCATCACGCGTGAACGGCTGCTCCTCACGCTTGACGATCAGCCGGTGCCGCCGGGGTTCGCCGCGCTGGTCGATCGCCGCGCGCGTCACGAACCGGTTGCCTACATCACCGGCACCCGCGCCTTTTGGACGATCGATCTGCTGGTCGGCCCCGGCGCGCTGGTTCCGCGTGCCGACAGTGAGACGCTGCTGGACGCGGCGGTCGCGCATTTCGCGGGCCGCGCCGCGCCGCGCCGGATCCTCGACCTCGGCACGGGCCCCGGCACGCTGTTGCTCGCCGCGCTCGATGAGTGGCCCGCGGCCGAGGGATGGGGCGTCGACGCCTCGCCCGACGCGCTCGTCTGGGCGCATCGCAACGCGGCGGCGCTGGGGATGACGGAACGGTCGCACTTCGTGATCGGGAACTGGGCGAGCGGGATCGACGCGCGCTTCGACCTCGTCCTCGCCAACCCGCCCTATATCGAACGCGATGCCGCCTTGCCGGATGAAGTGATCGGCTACGAACCGCGCACGGCTCTTTTCGCCGGTGCGGACGGGCTCGACGATTACCGCGCCATCGCGGTGCAACTTGGCGCGCTGTTCGCACCCGGCGCGCTGGCATGCGTGGAGATCGGCGCGACGCAGGGGCAATCGGCCGCAGACCTGTTCCGTGCGCAGGGCCTGTCGGTCACCGTACGGCGTGATCTCGGCGATCGCGACCGGTGCCTGGTCGTCACCGCTTGAACTTGGCTGCGCTTCACCCAATATTTCTCTTTGAGAACGGCGGTCGTGCGTCTAGAGACGGCGTAGGGGCACGCCAACTCACCGACATGCGTTGGATGGCACGCCTGCCCTCCCTTCGTCATTAGCCGCTGCGGTCCGGCGGCCATGGCAGGCCCGCGACACGCATGTGATCGCGGCGCCGGGGACAATTGCAACCCGTGCTTCGGGAGCGAGTGCCGGTTTTGGTTCCAGGACGAGGACAGTGATTTGATCAACAACCGTCAGAACGGCCGCCGTCGCGGCCGTGGTGGTGGCCAGCAGCGTCAGGGCGGCGGCGGTGGCCAGGGGCAGCGTGACAGCGGCAATCGCATCGACAGCCGCGCACGCGGCAACGCGGCCCAGCTGCTCGAAAAGTACAAGAACATGGCCCGTGACGCCCAAATGTCCGGCGACCGGGTCAACACGGAATATTATCTGCAGTTCGCGGATCATTATTTCCGCGTTCTTGCCGATCAGCGCGGTCGTACCGACGACCAGCCGATGCGCCGCCAGCGTGACGACTTCGATCAGTTCGACGACGGTGACGACTTCGGCGACGAGGGCGATCCGATCCGCGCCGAGGAGCAGCCGCGGTTCAACGAGATCGAGGCGCGCGGTGATCGCTTCCGCGACCAGCGTCCGCAGCGCGACGACCGTCCGCAGCGTGAGGAGCGTGCGCAGCGCGACGACCGTCCCCAGCGTGAGGAGCGCGTCCAACGCGACGACCGTCCCCAGCGTGAGGAGCGTGCACAGCGCGAAGATCGGCCGCGTGCCGACCGCAGCCGTGACGATCGCCCGCAGCGTGACGAGCGTCCCCGCGAGGATCGCCAGCAGCAGGTCGAGGACCGGCGGCCGGTACAGGCCGCAGCCGCGACCAGCGATGGTCCGCCGGTCATGAACGACGCCATGGCGGAGGACGATGCGGCACCGCGCCGTCGTCGTGCCCGCAAGCCGCGCGAAGAAGCACCGGTCGAGCCGGCCCCGGCGTTCGACGCCGATCGCCTGCCGCCCGCACTCGGCGTGACCAGCGCCAGTGAGCCGACCCCTGGCGAAGACGAGGCTCCCAAGCCGCGCCGCCGTCGCGTCCGCGCGGCGTCGTCCGAGGCCGCTGCCGCCGAGTAAGCACATCTGCCCGACGGCGCATCGACGGCCGGCGTTCCCCTTGCGGGAGCGCCGGCCGTTGTCGTTTGCGCGCGGACGTGGGATGATCCCCGCACGACAAAGATCGTGCGACTAGGGAGAGGATCATGACGATCGCCGCCATTCTCGGCCACAAGGGCGCCGAGGTATTCTCCGTTTCCTCCGACA
>NZ_ATTI01000001.1:490000-652500 GCF_000419605.1 Sphingomonas phyllosphaerae 5.2
GACGAGCACCGGATCGTCATTACGCACGGCACCGACACGATGACGGAGACCGCTAACGTGCTGGCGGGCAAGACCGGCAAGACGATCGTGCTGGTCGGCGCGCTCGCCCCGGCACGCTTCGCCGACAGCGACGCCAGCTTCAATCTCGGCATGGCTTTCGCCACCGCGCAGGTGGCCGGGCCGGGGGTTTGGATCGCGATGAACGGCACGATCTTCGACGGCACGAAGGTGCGAAAGGATCGCACGATCAATAGCTTCGTGCCCGCATGACCCGCACGTGGCTGGCCGAGGCGGTCCGCCGTATCGAGGCGGATTACAACCGCAGCGCCGACACGCACTTGATCCAGGTCGATCTGCCGCATCATGACGGCATCCAGCTATATCTGAAGGACGAAAGCAGCCACCCGACCGGCAGCCTGAAGCACCGCCTTGCACGCTCGCTGTTCCTGTACGCGCTGTGCAACGAGTGGATCGGGCCGGACACCTGCGTGATCGAGGCGTCGTCGGGGTCGACCGCGGTCAGCGAGGCATATTTCGCGAAGATGTTGGGGCTGCGTTTTATCGCGGTCGTTCCGGCCCTTACCGCCGCGCCGAAGCTGGACGCGATCCGGTTTCACGGCGGCGAGATCCACGCGATCGACGACCCGCGCACCGTCTACGACGTCGCGCACCGGCTCGCGCGCGAAACCGGCGGACATTACCTCGACCAGTTCACTTATGCCGAGCGTGCGACGGACTGGCGCGGTAACAACAACATCGCCGAAAGCATCTTCGCCCAGATGGCGGAGGAGGAGCATCCCGTGCCCGCGTGGATCGTATGCGGGGCGGGCACCGGCGGGACATCTGCGACGATCGGCCGCTTCATCCGCTATCGCCGTCACGCGACACGGCTCTGCGTCGCCGATCCGGTGAACTCGATCTTCCACCGTCATTATGACGACCGCGCGGCGGTGGCGCTGCCGGAAGGGTGCGCGTCGCGGATCGAGGGCATCGGCCGCCCACGCGTCGAGCCGAGCTTCGTGCCCGGCGTGATCGACCGGATGATCGCCGTCGAGGACGGAGACAGCCTGGGCGCGATGCGCGCGCTGGGCGGCGTGCTGGGGCGGCGCGTCGGAGGGTCGACCGGGACGAACCTGTGGGCGTGTGCGCAGTTGATCCGCGAGATGGCGACGGCGGGCGAGCGCGGCAGCATCGTGACGCTGCTGTGCGACGGCGGCGACCGCTACGGCTGCACCTATCACGACGATACCTGGCTGGCGGACAGCGGGTTGGCGTGGCAGCGCGCCGATGCCGAGATGGCCGCGTTGCTGGCATAGATCGGGTCGCCCATCCAGATCAATCTGCGGCCTTTACGGCTTCCCCGCACCCGCCCCATGGGTTAACAGCCGCGGCATGACGGCGGTGGATCAACCCGCGCAGGGACGTTTCGAGGGGAACATGCACCTCTTCGCGCTGCGCGTCTATTTCGAGGATACCGACCTGTCGGGCGTGGTCTATCACGCCAACTATCTGCGTTACATGGAGCGCGCCCGCTCGGACATGCTGCGTGCCGGCGGAATCGACCAGCGTGCGCATTTCGAAGGCGGCGGCGGCGCTTACGCGATCACCGACCTCGCAATCGGCTATCGCGCGCCGGCGCGGCTCGACGATGCACTGCTGATCGAGAGCCGCGTCGTGCGGATCCGTGCTGCCAGCGTCGTCATTCATCAGACAGTCAGGCGCGGCGAGGAAATGCTGGCGCAAGCGACCGTTACCGCGGCACTGGTCGGTCCGGACGGCCGTCCGCGTCGCCAGCCCGCGGCCTGGGTCGACACATTCCGCCGTCTCGCGTCATTGGGGGAAGACACGCCGTGAATCCGATTTTGCAGACCGACGCGGCCACGCTGTCGCCAATTGCCTTGTTCCTCCAGGCCGACTGGGTCGTCAAGGCGGTGATGCTGGGGCTGCTGCTCGCCAGCATCTGGACCTGGGCGATCATCATCGGTTTCTGGCTGAAGCTGGGCCGTACCCGCCAGCGCACCGAAGCGTTCGAGCGCGATTTCTGGAAAGCCGAGGACATCGACGCCTTCTACAAGTCGCAGACGCATACCGACCTGCCGTCAGCGCGGGTGCTGAACGCGGGTGTCACGGAGTGGCGGCGCTCGACGCAGGGCCAGAAGATCGACCGCGACGGCACGCGCGATCGGCTGGCGACAGTCATGGGCTCGGCGGTTGCGCGCGAGATCGACCAATTGTCGGATCGGCTGAACGTACTGGCGACGGTCGGATCGGTGGCGCCGTTCGTCGGATTGTTCGGCACCGTCTGGGGCATCATGCGCAGCTTCACCGCGATCGCGAGTCAGCAGAACACCAGCCTGTCGGTGGTCGCGCCCGGCATCGCCGAGGCGCTGTTCGCGACCGCGATCGGGCTGTTCGCGGCAATCCCCGCGGTGATCGCCTACAACCGCTTCAGCCACGCGATCAACCGCATCGAGGCGCGGCTGAACCGCTTTGCCGACGGCTTCCACGCCACGCTGTCGCGGCAGCTCGACGGCGAACGCTGATGGCGATGCATCTGCCCTCCGCGCGCGGGCGCGGCCGGCGTGCGCCGATGGCGGAGATCAACGTCACGCCGCTGGTCGACGTGATGCTGGTGCTACTCATCATCTTCATGGTCACGGCGCCGTTGATGACGCAGGGCGTGCCCGTGAACCTGCCCGACAGCCGTGCCAAGCCGCTGGATCAGGAACAGCAGCCGACCGAGATCGCGCTTGATGAGCAGGGCCGCATCTTCATCGCCAAGGAAGAGGTGAGCGCCGACGCGCTGCCCGCCCGGCTGACGGCGATCGCCGAAAGCGCAAAGGGCGACCAGCCGCCGCAGGTGTTCCTGCGTGCCGATCGTGGGCTGGATTACGGCCGCGTGATGCGCGTGATGGGCGAGCTGAACCGCGCGGGCCTGAACCGCGTCGCGCTGGTGACGGTCGGCGAGGAATAAGTGGAGCGCGCGGAGAAGATCGGCCTCGGCGTTGCCGTAGCGGGACACATCCTGCTGTTCGGCGTGCTGTCGGTCGGCTTCCTCGCCACCCCAAACCCGATCAAGCTGAAGCAGACGCCGGTCGAGGTCAGCCTGGTCAAAGACGTGGCGCTGGAAGCGGCGGCGCCCGCGCAGACCGAGGCACCCTCGCAGGCAGTCGCTCCCGAGGTCGGCGAGCCTGAAGAGGCGCCCCCGCCTGCCGAGGCGCCGCCGCAGCCGGTTCCCGCGCCGGTTCCCGAACCCGCGCCGCAGCCGGAGCCGAAGCCTGCGCCCAGGCCGGCACCGCCGAAGCCCGCTCCGCCGAAGCCTGCACCCAAGCCGGCGCCGGCGCCGAAGCCGGTACCCAAGCCGCAGCCCAAACCGAAGCCCGCGCCGCCGGCCGCGGAGAAGGCGCCTTCGAAACCTGCGCCGACGAAGCAGCAAAGCGCCGCCGCGTCGTCGAGCACGTCGAAGACTCCACCCGCCGCCGCGAAGGGCAAGGGCAAGACCGAAGCCGCCAAGGGCGAGCGCCCGCGCGGCAGCCGCCTCGGCAGCGACTTCCTGAAGGGCCTCACCGCCGAGAAGAGCGATGCCAAGCCCAACGACGCGCCGCCAGCGGCGCGGGTCGATGGCAAGGCGCTTGCGGCGATCCAGCAGGCAATCGCGCGGCAGATCCAGCCGTGCGCCGACCGACAGGTTGATCCCGGCCCCGGCGCGAACCAGATCGTGACGACGCTCAACCTGCGGCTCAACCGCGACGGTACGCTGTCGGCGACACCGACCGTGGTGCGGCAGAATGGGGTAGACGACGACAATCGACGTTATGCACGGCGCGTGGTCGATCTCGGCGTCGCGGCATTCAAAGGCTGTTCGCCGCTGAAACTTCCGGCAGAATATTATTCCACCGCCAACGGGGGGTGGAGCAACATCAACTATAATTGGAAACTGCGGTGATGCGACTCCGGCTGCTCCTCCTCGCCACGCTCGTCTCCCCGGTTGCGCTTGCGCCGGCAGCGCCCGCATTGGCGCAACAGGCGATCCCGGCTACGCCACCCGCGGCAGGCGCGCCGCTCGGCGCACCAGCCGGGCAGACCCCGCCGCCGCTGGAGGTCGATGTCACCGGCGGTATCTCTGCGCCGATGCCCATCGCGATCCCGCCGATGCCGACGCAGGCGGTGACCCAGACGGCGGCCGGGTCAACCGATCAGCTCGGTCGGCAGCTGGCCGAGATCGTCAGCAACGACCTGCGCAATTCCGGGCTGTTCACCCCGCTTGCCCCTGGGCGAATGCGCGCGATCGGTTTCCCGGAAGTGACCGCACCGGCGTTCGACTATTGGGGCGGATCGGGCGCGCAGGCGCTGGTGCAGGGCTATGTTCGCGCCAATGGCGATGGCACGTTGACGGTCGGCTGCTACCTCTATGACGTGTCGGCGCAGACGCAACTGACGCGGCAAGGTTTTGTCGTGCCGCCGTCCGACTGGCGCCGCGCGGGCCATAAATGCGCCGACATGGTCTACACCCGCCTGACTGGCGAGGGCGCCTATTTCGACAGCCGCGTGGTCTACGTCAGCGAGACCGGGCCCAAGGGCAATCGCATCAAGCGGCTCGCGATCATGGATCAGGACGGGGCCAACAGCCGCTTCCTGACCGCCGGTTCCTCGATCGTGCTGACCCCGCGCTTTGCGCCGAACCAGCAGTCGATCGTCTACATGAGCTATGTCGGCAAGACGCCGGCGATCTACGTCTACGACATCGGGTCGGGGCGGCAGCGGCTGGTGGTGCAGAACGTCGCGACCACCTTCGCGCCGCGCTTCTCGCCGGATGGCCGCTACATCCTGTTCTCGATGGCGCAGGCCGGCAACACCGACCTGTACCGCGTGTCGGCGGCCGGCGGCACGCCGCAGCGCCTGACGACTTCGCCCGGGATCGACACGGGCGGCAGCTATTCGCCCGACGGGTCGCGGATCGTGTTCGAAAGCGATCGTTCCGGCGGGCAGCAGCTCTACGTGATGAATGCGGACGGCTCGAACCAGCAGCGGATCAGCTTCGGAGGCGGGCGCTACGCGACGCCGGTGTGGAGCCCGCGCGGCGACCTGATCGCCTTCACCAAGATTCAGGGCGCGTTCCGGATCGGTATCATGAGCCCGTCCGGGCAGGGTGAGAAGCTGCTTACCAACAGCTGGCAGGACGAGGGGCCATCGTGGAGCCCTAACGGCCGCGTGCTGATGTTCTTCCGTCAGGGGCAGGGCAATGCGGGCAAGGCCGACCTGTGGTCGGTCGACCTGACCGGCGTGAACGAGCGCCGCGTTCCCACCCCGCTCGACGGATCGGATCCCGCCTGGGGTCCGTTGCGCCCGTAAGTTAGCGTATCAGAACCGAAACAAGATGGAGACAGGCCCATGGCACGACTGACCACCACCTTTTTGATGGCGACCGCGCTGGTCGCCACCGCTGCCTGCTCGAAGAAGCGGCCCGAGGTATTGCCGCCCGCCCCCGGCGCCGCGCCCGCTACGTCGACGCAGACCGGTCCGGTCGATCCCAATGGCGGCGTCACGCCGGGCTCGGCGGCCGATTTCAAGCGCTCTACGCAGGGCGACACGGTGCTGTTCGGGCTCGACCAGTACGACATCGACTCCACCGCGCGCGCGATCCTCGACTCACAGTCGGAGTGGCTGCAGCGCTACAATAACGTGACGATCACGATCGAGGGCCATGCCGACGAGCGCGGCACCCGCGAGTACAACCTGGCGCTCGGCGACCGTCGCGCCAACGCTGCCAAGAACTATCTCGCCGCACGCGGCATCTCGCCGGCACGCATCACGACGATCAGCTACGGCAAGGAACGCCCGGCTGCACTCGGCTCGGATGAGTCGAGCTGGGCGCAGAACCGCCGCGCCGTAACGGTCGTCGTCGGGGGATGATGGGCGCGGGAAGGGCCTGACAAACCTTCCCGCATCTCGGACCTGATCCGGGGTCCCGCTTCCTTCTCACGCTGAGGAGAAGCGGGATCTGGATCGGGTCGGAGGCGGCGCGCCGACCCACCGCCCCTGCTTACGCAGGCGTGATCGGCGGGTTCTCCATCTCGGCCTTAACCTCGACGATCAGGTCCTTGCGGCTCAGCTTTCCGATCATCGTCTTCGGTATCGCCGCGCGCACCACCACGCGATCGACGCGCTCGTGCTTGCCGAGCTGCGGGTTCAGCCATGCCGCCAATGCCGCACCGTCCGCCTCCGTACCCTCGTTCAGCGTCACATAGGCGCGCGGTACTTCGCCGCGATAGGTGTCGGGCAGGCCGATAACCAATGCCTCGCGTACAGCGGGATGGTGATAGAGGATCGCCTCGATCTGGCTCGGGAACACCTTGAACCCGCCGACCGAGATCATGTCCTTCAGGCGGTCGACGATCGCGATGAAGCCGTCGGCATCCACCGTCCCGACATCGCCGGTACGCAGCCAGCGTCGCCCCTCCGCATCCAGCGCGAAGGTGGTGTCGTCGGCATCAGGCCGGTTCCAGTATCCCGCCATCACCTGCGGCCCCAGTGCGACGATCTCGCCCGGCTCGCCAACGGGGGCGGGGCGCGTCGGATCTTCCTTGTCGACCAGCCGGATCCGCGTCGCGGGCAGCGGCTGCCCGATCGTGCCGGACTTCTGCCCGCCCTCATACGGGTTGGTGGTCAGCACCCCGGTGCTTTCCGACAAGCCATAGCCTTCGATCAACGTCGAATGAGTTGCGGCCTCCCACTTCACCTTCAGCTCAGCGTTCAGCGGTGCCCCGCCCGAGATGCACACGCGCAGTGACGCGAACTCCGTCTGCGCCAGCTTCGGATGGTCGAGCAACGCCTGGTACATCGTCGGCACGCCGGGCAATGAGGTCGGCTTGGTACGCGTGATCGTCGCCAGCGCCTGTCCTGCCTCGAAACGTGGCAGCAGCACCATCTCGCCTCCGGTGACGATCGTGCGGTTCATCACGCAGGTGTTGGCGAAGACGTGGAACAGCGGCAGTACGCCAAGGATGCGGTCGCCTTCCTCAGGATGGGGGTCGAGCTGCGCCACCTGTCGCGCGTTCGCCGCGACGTTCGCGTGGGTCAGCATCGCACCCTTTGGCACGCCAGTGGTGCCGCCCGTATATTGGATCAGCGCAACGTCGCGCTCGGCATCGATCGTGGGTGGCGGCAGCGCGCCATCGTTGGCGATCAGCGCCGAAAACGCCATCACGCGCGGATCGGCCGGTCGCCTGGCAGTCTCGGCTCGCTTGAGCAAGCGGTAGAAGAACGACTTGGCAGGCGGCAATGCCCCCGCCACGGAGCCGACCACCAACCGTTCCAGGCCGCTCTTCTCCAGCACCTTCAGCGCGTTAGGGAGCAGTGCGGTGGCGGAGATCGTGAACAGCACGCGCGTGCCCGAATCCTCGACCTGATGGCACAATTCGTCGATCGAATAGAGCGGAGAGAAATTGACCACCGTCGCCCCGAGCCGCAGCGCGCCGTGATAGGCGGCGAGATAATGCGGCACGTTGGGCAGGAACAACCCGACCCGATCACCCTTGCCATAGCCGAGCGCGGCCAGCCCGGTCGCGACCCGCCGTACGCCATCCGCCAACTCGGCGTAGCTATAGTGTCGGCCGAGGAAGTCGATCGCCCGCCGGTCCGCGAAGCGCGCTGCGGATGCGTCGAACAGCTCGGGCATCGTTACTGGGGGGAACGCGGTGTCCCACGGAATCGGGTGGCGGTAGGCCTGGCGCCAGTCATGCTCGTCGCTCATTGACACGGTTGTAAGCAACAACCTGCGACGCGCAAGCGGTCAGCGTTTCAGCAGCGCTGCGAACGTAACCGCGGGATGCAAGGCACTTGCGATCGCCAGCGCCGCCGGTGCCGAGCAGCCGGCATCGACCTGTGGCATCATCCGCGTGTCGAGCATGATCGATATCTGCCCAATCGCCAGGGTGCGATGCCCGCGCAGATCGGCGACAAAGCGCCGAGCACAGCGACGCCGATCTGCAGTGGGTGTAATCGGGCGAGCGGTGCATGGTAACGACCTTCCTCGCATCTGCGCCAGCATACATGATGGCCAGTCAGCCGACCGCGCTCAGGCAGCTTCTGCCCAGCGCAGCCGGTCTCGCCCGGCGCGCTTCGCGGCGAACAGCGCGTCATCGGCGCGGCGGTACAGCGCCTTCCAGTCGCGCTCGTCGGCGATCGCGCCGCATCCGCTGCCCAGCGAGGCGGTGACCGCGAGGTCGAACGGCATCGCCGCGGTGCGGATGTGCGTCAGGAGCCGCTCCGGCAGGGTAGTCGCGTCCAACGGGGCGAGCACGGCGAACTCCTCGCCCCCGATCCGCGCGACCAATGTGCCCCCCGGAACGGCATGGCGCAACGCGTCGGCGAAGACCCGCAGCACCTGATCGCCGCCGTCATGGCCGAGCGTCTCGTTGACCTTCTTGAAATGATCGATGTCCACCAGCACCAGTACGTGCGGCTCGCTCCGGCCTATCGCTTCTCGCAGGAAGCTGCGCCGGTTCATCAGTCCGGTCAGCGGATCGCTGTCCGCCAGCAATCGCGCCAGCATCTCCTGTTCGCGCGCGATATCGCGTTCCTCCCCCAGCAGCTTGATTCGCCACGCAATCGCCAGCCCGCTGCAACTCGCCTCCAGCGCCATCGCAATCAACGTCGAATTGTCGATCCAGAAATTCCATTCGAGCAGGCCCAGCGCCTGCAACACCCGTGCTGAAGCGGTCAGCAGCGGAAGGCCCCAGGCGATCGAGAAAGCGCGCGCGTAACGATATTCGGCATGCCAACCGCGCCACAGCAGTGGTACCGTCAACAACAACGTCAGCGCGAACGCCAGCGACATCGCGCGGTCGAGCAGCGCGGCATGCCAAGGCATGAACAACGCATAGGCAAGCGAGGCCGCCAGCAGCGCGATCATCGCCGCGTCGATCGCGCGCCGTACCCACCCGCGCGTGACCTCGGCCGCGAAGAAGCGCCGTGCGAATACCATCGCGCTGCACAAGGTCGCCGCCAGCAGCAGTACATTCAGCCGGAGCCGCAGGTTGTTGTCCATCGCCGTCAGCTGCGCGAGCAGCCCCGAAGTGCTCGCGGCATAAGCGATCAGGAATAGCACCATCGCGCAATAAGGCGTGTGGAAGCGCTGCCGCAGCGCGGCACCAAGCGCTGCGTTGAAGAGCAGCAGCGCCCCGGCCAGGCCGGCGAAGCCGGCGTAAAAGGCGGCCAGCCGCAACTCGTAATGTTGCGATACGTCAGGGGAGACCAGGTGCGGCTCCAGCACCAGCCCGCGCAGGTTCACCGCGCCCCGCACGTGCCACAGCAGCCGAACGGGCCGTGCCGTCGCCGCGGGGATCGGCAATTCGAACGTTGCGCCCAGCTTCAGGTGCCGCCATGCGGTCGCGCTGGTCAAGCCAGTCGTCCGGATCGAGCCATCGGCATACAGGACGTGCAGCGTGATCGCATCCTGCCACAGGCTCCCGGAACGGACCAGCATCCCTGGCCCCACCGCAGGAAGGATAGCGGAGCGTACCCAATAGTCGCCGCCCCCGGCGCGGCGTTGCGGCCCCTCGCACGTGAAGCCCTCATCGCTTCCGAGTATCACCGTCGCACGATCGCCTGGAGCGGCGTGACGATAGCAGGTGGCGAGCGGAACATTGGTACTCGCCGAAGCCGCCGGCGCGATCGCCAGCGTCGACAGGATCATGGCGAACGCAGCCACGATACGATGAACGACCCCCCCGGACATGCGGACACGCTATGCCATATTTGGCAAACAGAGTGTTAACGTTCGAGGCGGCAAAACGTAAATAATTATGGGTGTTAGCCACGCAGGCGGGTGGCTGGATCGCGACCGATTTACGCACCAGCGCAGCCGCTTGGGCCGCGGACGACACATAAGTCACGGAACGGCGATTTCCTTTGAAAGGTTAACGGGCCGGGGATCGTACCCCGGCCCGTCGGCAGGTTAGTCCGCCGCCGCGGGGGCTGCCTTGCCCTTCTTCTTGCCGGGCTTGGGCGCTGCGGCCTCGATCGCGAAGCTTAGGGCACCGTCCTTCATGTGCACGGTCACTTCGCCGCCGTGCACCAGCTTGCCGAACAGCAGCTCCTCGGCCAGCGGCTGCTTGATCTTCTCCTGGATCAACCGCCCCATCGGCCGTGCGCCGTAAAGCTTGTCATAGCCCTTCTCGGTCAGCCACTTCTTCGATTCCTCGTCCAGCTTGATGTGCACGTCCCGATCGGCGAGTTGCAGTTCGAGCTGGAGGATGAACTTGTCCACAACGCGCGCCACCACTTCCGGCGGCAGGTAGCCGAACGGCACGATCGCATCGAGGCGATTGCGGAACTCCGGCGTGAACATCTTCTGCACCGCCTGTTCGTCCTCGCCCTCACGGGTGAGGTTACCGAACCCGACCGTCTCCCGCGCCATGTCGGATGCGCCGGCATTGGTCGTCATGATCAGAATGACGTTGCGGAAGTCGACTGTCTTCCCGTGCTGGTCGGTCAGCCGTCCGTTGTCCATCACCTGCAAGAGGATGTTGAACAAGTCCGGGTGCGCCTTCTCGATTTCGTCGAGCAGCAGCACGCAATGCGGGTTCTGGTCGACTGCGTCCGTCAGTAGGCCGCCCTGATCGAAGCCCACATAGCCCGGAGGCGCACCGATCAGGCGGCTTACCGAATGGCGCTCCATATATTCGGACATGTCGAAGCGCTGGAGCGGGATGCCGAGGATCGTCGACAATTGCTTGGCGACCTCGGTCTTGCCCACGCCGGTCGGCCCGGTGAACAGGTAATTGCCGATCGGCTTCTCCGGCTCGCGCAGCCCGGCACGCGCCAGCTTGATCGCGCTGGCAAGCTTCTCGATCGCCGCATTCTGCCCGAAGACGACGCGCTTCAGGTCGGTCTCGAGCGTCTCGAGCTGCTTCTTGTCGTCTGTCGAAACGCTCTTCGGCGGAATGCGCGCCATGGTCGCGATGACCGCCTCGATCTCGCGCGCGGTGATCGTCTTCTTGCGCTTGCTCGGCGCCACCAGCATCTGCATCGCGCCGACTTCGTCGATTACATCGATTGCCTTGTCGGGCAGCTTGCGGTCGTTGATATAGCGTGCAGAAAGTTCGACCGCCGACTTGATGGCCTCGGGCGTGTACTTGACCGAATGGTGTTCCTCAAACGCCGAGCGCAGCCCCGCGAGGATCTTGATCGTGTCCTCGATCGTCGGTTCGTTGACGTCGATCTTCTGGAACCGGCGCAACAGCGCGCGATCCTTCTCGAAGTGGTTGCGGAACTCCTTGTAGGTCGTCGAGCCGATGCAGCGGATCGTGCCGCCGGACAGCGCCGGCTTGAGCAGGTTCGACGCATCCATGGCGCCACCGCTGGTCGCGCCGGCCCCGATGACGGTGTGGATCTCGTCGATGAAGAGCACCGCGTGCGGCAGCTTCTCCAACTCGTTGACGACCGCCTTCAACCGCTCCTCGAAGTCGCCGCGATAGCGCGTGCCGGCCAGCAGCGCGCCCATATCAAGCGAATAGATGACCGCCGGCAGCAGCACGTCGGGCACGTCGCCCTCGACGATCTTGCGCGCCAGTCCTTCGGCGATCGCGGTCTTCCCGACGCCGGGATCGCCGACATAGAGCGGGTTGTTCTTCGACCGCCGGCACAGGATCTGCACCGTGCGATCGACCTCCGCAGAGCGTCCGATCAGCGGGTCGACCTTGCCGACCTTGGCCTTCTCGTTCAGATCGACCGTGAACTGCTTCAGTGCGCTCTCGCCCTTCTTGCCGGGCGCGTCGGACTTGTCCTTCTTCTCTTCCTGGGGTGCGCCTTTGGCACTGGTCGCCTCCGGAGTCGCGGCGCCCTTGCCGACGCCGTGGCTGATGAAGCTGACCGCATCCAGCCGGCTCATGTCCTGCTGTTGCAGGAAATAGACGGCGTAGCTTTCACGCTCGGAAAACAGCGCGACGAGCACGTTGGCGCCGGTCACTTCATCGCGACCGGACGACTGGACGTGCAGGATCGCGCGCTGCACCACGCGCTGAAAGCCGCTGGTGGGCGAGGGATCGGTCGCGGCATCGACCTTCAGCGCGCCCAGTTCGGTATCCAGGTAATGCGAAACGGTGGTCTTCAACTCGCTCAGCTCGACTCCGCAGGCAGACATTACCTGGCTGGCGTGTTCGTCGTCGAGCAGGGCGAGCAGCAGGTGTTCGAGCGTCGCATATTCGTGGCGGCGCGACGAGGCGGCCTCGAGTGCCTTGTGCAGCGTGGTCTCGAGAGCGCTGGCAAATGACGGCATCAGGTTACTCCTTGCAGGCCACGTGAAGCCACGCGACCCCTTGCGACGAATGTCGTGATGCAAGGGCTCCGCATCAAGCGTCGCCGGACATCACGCCGCGTCTTGCACCCGCCGACCCCATGAAGCCGCGCTGCGCAGACCCTTAGCTTCTGAATAACGCGTCCGCACTTGCACGATGGTTAACGGCGCCTTCGATCTTTCGTCGCACCCGCGCGATCTCGCCTTCGAGCGCTACGACGCGCGCTTCCAGCTCCACCATCGACAGCCGGTCGAGATCCTCGCGCAGCAGCGCGGTCAGCGGATCGTCGGGATTGGCCCCAAGGATGTCGTCCAGGTCCACGCTCGCATCGTTGACGCTGCGGAAGGCGAAGTCAATAAGGCTGGCCAATGACTATAAGGGGTTCCGCGACACGATGACCGACGTGCCCGATGCGATGTTGGCGATCGACCCTGCGGCGGCGGGCGGTCCCGAGGTGCTGGTGCCGGTACGGCGCACGGTGCCCGCGCCGCGCGACGGCGAGGTGCTGGTGCGGGTTGCGGCTGCGGGCGTGAACCGCCCCGACGTGATGCAGCGGCAAGGACTCTATCCGCCGCCGCCCGGCGCTCCCTCTACGCTGGGGCTTGAAATCGCGGGTGAGGTGGTGGCGGTGGGCGAGGGCGTCGATCCCGGCCGGCTCGGCGCACGCGTCTGCGCGCTGGTTGCGGGCGGCGGCTATGCCGAATATGCGGTCGCGCCCGCCGCGCAATGCCTGCCCGTGCCCGATGCACTGTCGATGGCGGAGGCGGCGGCGCTGCCTGAAACGCTGTTCACCGTCTGGACGAATCTGTTCGAACGCGCCTTCGCCGTGGAGGGCGATACCGTCCTGGTACACGGCGGAACCAGCGGGATCGGCACGATGGCGATCACGCTGGGCAACCTCTTCGGGCTGGAGGTGATCGTAACGGTTGGCTCGGCGGAGAAGCAGGCCGCGGCCCTGCGACTCGGCGCCGATCACGCGATCGACTACAAGACCGAGGATTTCGTCGCGCGGGTTAAGGAGATCACCGGCGGGCGTGGCTGCGCGGCCGTGCTGGACATGGTCGGTGGCGACTATGTGCCCCGAAACCTGCAATGTCTCGCCGACGATGGCCGCCACGTCTCGATCGCGGTGCAGCGCGGCGCGTCGGCGACGGTGCCGCTGTTCGAGATCATGAAGCGCCGGCTCACGCTGACGGGTTCGACGCTGCGTGGGCGGGACGCCGGGTTCAAGGCGCTGGTCGCCGAAGAGATCGCGCGCACCGTCTGGCCGTTCGCCGAGGCTGGCAAGCTGAAGCCGGTGATGGATCGAACCTTCCCGCTCGCGCAGGCCGCCGACGCGCACCGCCGGATGGAAGAGGGCAGTCACGTCGGCAAGATCGTACTGACGATGGTGTGAGCGGCGTCGTCGATGCGAGCATGGCGAAGCAATCCCGGCTGGCTTGATCCGGCGCAGGATCGCTTCGCTACGTTCGCGACGGCGCTTTTTGGCGATACCGCACTGTGGGCGCGGTATCCGCCGACGGTCCCGACGTTCGTCGGGATGAGTAGGCCGTCCTACTTCAGCGCCGCTCGTACGCCTTCGGCAACGCGCCTTCCACCGGCGTCAGATAACGATCCCGCAGCTCGCTCTGCCGCGAGCGCATCGGCTGCGACACGCCGTCGATCCATGTCGCGACCGGCACTGAGGACAGCTCCAGCGGGTCACCGTCCCAGATCACCACGTCCGCGCGCCGCCCGGCGCGCAGCGAACCGATCTCGCCCCCCATCCCGATCGCCTCGGCCGGTGCGCTGGTGATCGACGCGAACGCCTGTCCCCAGTCGAGCCCGGTTGCGCCGGGTACGCGCGCGATGGCGACCAGATTGCCCGCAAACTGCCGCAGCACATGGTCGCCCCCCGACGCACCCGTCGAGGCGAGCCCGACCGGTACGCCCGCCGCGCGCAGCCGCCCGACGTTCGACTCGGTCGCCGCCAGGTTCTCGAAATTGGCAGGCAGGTCGGCCAGCGCCGCCGCAATTACCGGCACCTTCGCCGCCGCGATGTCGCGCGCGACCAGCCAGCCCTCGGTCACGCCGACCAGCACCAGCTTCAGCTTCGGATAGTCGCGGGTCAGCGCCAGTACGTTGCGGATGTCCGCCGCACGTTCGACATGCACCAGCAGCGGCACCTGCCCGTCGAGCACACGCAACAGCGCGTCGGCATCGCTGCGCGTCACCAGCGCGTCGCGCGATCGCCCGTCGAATGCAGCCGGGTTCCGGCGGAAGTCCTGCGCCTGCGCAAACGCGTCGCGCAACAGCGCATAGGCGGCGGGGCGGCTGCCGCCCGCCAGCTTGCCGCCGCTTTCACCCAGTTCGACAAATTGGAACGCGCGTGGCCGCGTAACGGCGTCCGGATCCGCGCCCAGATCGATTACCGCACCCTGACCGGCGAAAATCGATCCCTCCGCACTCGGCGTCACGATCGCGCGGGTCACCCCGCCGAGCCGCTCGTTCGCGACCTTCACCGCCGCCGGATTCACCCCCAAGGATACGTCGATCGCCGCCTTGAACGGCGAGTTGCGTGCGCCTGCGTCGTTGCTTTCCTGAACACCATCGGCATCGACGAGCGAGATGTCGCTCAGTGCCGAGACGACGCCCGCCGAAACCCACTTGCCGGTCGCGTCGATCACCTGCGCGCCCGCCGGCACCGCAACCCCGCGCCCGGCCGCCAGGACGCGACCATTTGCGATCACCACCGTGCCGCCCTCGACTGGCGCGGAGCCGTCGCCGATCGCGACCGTACCGCCGGTGATCGCCACGGTCTGCGCCGTCGCGGGGCTGGCCAGCATCGTGGCGAGCAAAAGGAACGCGCGCTTCACTTGACGTCTCCCGATCCGGGCTGGCCGAGTTCGAAGTCGCTCACCGGGCGACGTTTCGGATCGGTCGCATCGTAGAGCATCGCGCCGTCGACCCACACCTTTTCGGGTCGTGTGTAGACGCTGAACGGATTGCCGTTCCACAACACCACGTCCGCCATCTTCCCCGGCTTCAGGCTGCCCGTTTGCGCATCGATTCCCAATGCCTTCGCCGGACCGATCGACAGCCACTTCCACGCCGCCGCATCGCTGATCTGGATGCCCGAGTGCCGCGCCGAGGACAGCGCCTTGGCCACTTCCTGGTTCAGCCGCTGAATGCCGTTCTCGTCGTCGGAATGGATCATCGCGCACGCGCCGGCATGATCGAGGATCGCGAGATTTTCGCCGATCCCGTCATAACTTTCCATCTTGAAGCCGTACCAATCGGCCCACACCGCGGCGCAGGTGCCGCTCGCCTTCAGCAGATCGGCGATCTTGTACGCCTCCACCGCGTGGTGGAACGCCGTCACTTTATACCCGAATTCCTTGGCCATATCGAGGACGATCGCCATTTCGTCGGCTCGATAGCAATGGTTCTGCACCATGATCTCGCCCGACAGGACGCCGCGCAGCGTATCCATGCCGATGTCGCGCTCGGGCTGGTCGCCGCCCTCGGCTTCGTACTTGTCCCATTTGCGCTTGTACGTCGCTGCCTTCGCCCACGTCTGGCGATCGACCGCAACATTGCCCATGCGTGTCGAAGGTTCGCGGTTTTTGCTGCCATAAACGCGCTTCGGGTTCTCGCCGCACGCCATTTTCAGCCCATAAGGCGCGCCGGGGAACTTCATTGCCTGCATTGTGCGCGCATAAACGTTCTTCAGCACCACGCTGCGCCCGCCCATCAGGTTCGCCGAACCCGGGAGGATCTGCAACGTCGTGACGCCGCCGTTTGCCAGCGCGCGGCCGAAGCCGGGGTCCTGCGGCCAGACGCTGTGCTCCGCCCAAACGTCGGCGGTGATCGGGCCGGTCGCCTCGTTGCCGTCGGAATGCGCCTGCACCGAGGGGGTCGGATAGTCGCCGAGGTGGCTGTGGATGTCGACGATGCCGGGCGTCACGAACTTGCCCTGGCCGTCGATCACCGTCGCGCCGGCGGGCGCATCCAGCGTCTGGCCGACCGCCACCACCTTGCCGTCCGCGAACAGCACCGCGCCGCCGTCGATCCGCCCGCCCTCACCGTCGAAGATCGTGACGTTGCGCACCAGCGTCGGCGCGCCGGGATAGGGATGATAGGTCGAGGGATAGGGATCGTGCGCATAGCGCACCGGCGGCGCCTTCTTCGTCGCTGTTGCCGGCTTGTCGGCGGTCGTCGCGCACGCCGACAGCGGCAGCGCGATGAGCGCAGCCGACAGCAACACGCGCCTGGCGCGATCCGAATTCATGGCGAGACCCCTTTTTTCATACCCTTTGTTGTCCCGATCATGGACACGCTCTTGTGGCACGGTCAAGCGAGCCCGCACGCCATTTGCCGCGAAACGTGGCGGCGGAAAGGTTCCGCGTGGATATTCATTGTCGCAAATAGATTTACATTGGAATCCTTATACAACTTGCGTTGACCTGTGCGGGAACGCTGCTACGGCGATGCCGGTAAGTAAGGGAGTTCGCGATGTCCGATGATACCATGACCGCCAATGCAGTTGAGCTTGCCACCGAGTTGACGATCGCGTGGCTGGCAAATCCCAACACCCGCGCGTCCGGCGAGGATGTCCCGGCATTTCTGCGGACGATGCACGATGCGGTGACCAACCTGTCGTCGTCGACTGCGCCGGCCGCACCGGAAGAGCCCGCGGCAGAATATACGCCTGCGGTATCGGTGCGAAAGTCGCTCGCGTCGAAGGATCATCTGATCTCGCTGATCGACGGCAAGCCTTACAAGACGCTGCGCCGCCATCTGGCCGGTCATGGTCTGACCCCGGAAGAGTATCGCCAGCGCTATGGCCTGAAGGCTGATTATCCGATGGTCGCCGAAAGCTATTCGGAAGCGCGTCGCGACATGGCCAAGAAGATCGGCCTCGGCCGCAAGCCGGGCGCGCGTCGCACCGAGGGCGCCGCTGCCCCGGCGGAGCCTGCCACCACCGGCACGCGTGGCCGTCGCAAGAACGCCGCGGCCGACGCCTGACGCAGACCGGCGCGGGCGCGGTACTGTAATGGCGATCGTCGATCCGATGATCGCCCCGGCGGTGGACCGTGCCCGCGCGTCGCTCGCGCAGGCTTTGCGCGAGATGGTGGGTAGTGGCGAGCTCGATCTCGCCCGCCCACCCGGCGACGACGGACTGATTGGCGCGTCTTCGCCCGCCTGGGCGGTGCACGGCGATTTCTCCGCGATGATGATCGGCGGCATCTCGGCCTTGCTGCTCCAGATGCTGCACCCCGGCGCGCTTGCCGGCGTGTGGGACTATAGTGATTTTCGCCGCGACCGGCTCGGCCGGCTTCGCCGCACCGCGCAGTTCATCGCGGTCACCACGTACGGATCGACCGTCGCTGCCGAACACGCCATAGCGCACGTCCGCAGCATTCACGACCGCATCCACGGCACGCTGCCGGACGGCACACGGTACGACGCCAACGATCCTGCGCTGCTGACCTGGGTGCACGTCGCCGAGACCGACAGCTTCCTGCGTGCCTATCTACGTTACCGCGACCCGGCATTCTCCGCGGAGGCGCAGGACCGGTACGTCGCCGATACCGCGATCGTCGCCGAACGGCTCGGCGCGCGCGACGTGCCGCGTTCGCGTGCCGACATCGCCGCCTATTATCGTCGCGTCCGTCCCGAGCTGCGCGGCGACCACCGCGTGCATGAGGTCGCCGACGCGCTGCTCGCCCGCGGTCCCGACCCCGCGCAGGCAGCCGGACTGGCCGTCGCCTCCGCCGCCGCGCTCGACCTGCTGCCCGGCTGGGCGGCCGCGCTCCATGATCGTCGACCCGCGCCGCTCACGCGCCCTGCGATCCGCGCCGGGGCCGATGGTCTCGCGCGCATCCTGCGCTGGGCGCTCCGGGCGCGCTGATCGGGCTGGCACCCTTGGCGCCGCTGGCACGTTGAGCGTGAGCGAGAGGAGCATGGACATGCCGCTGACGACCGATGCCGAGATCAAGGCGCTTCTGGAAGAGGTGCGCACCATCGCGCTGGTCGGCGCGTCCGATCGCCCGACCCGACCCTCGAACGGCGTGATGGCGACGCTTCAGGCGCACGGCTATCGCGTGATCCCGGTCAATCCGCAGATCACCGGCGAACATATCCACGGCGAGTTCGTGTTCCGCGATCTCGAGCAGCTCGGCGATCCGATCGACATGGTCGACATTTTCCGGCGCTCGTCGGAGGCAGGGGCGGTTGTCGACCAGGCGATTGCGATCGGCGCCAAGGCGGTGTGGCTGCAACTCGGCGTGATCGACGACGACGCAGCGGCGCGCGCCGAGGCCGCTGGGCTGAAGGTGGTGATGGACCGCTGCCCCGCGATCGACCTGCCGCGGTTGGGCGTGCGCCGGATCGAACGCTGACGAACCTCCGGTGGTCATCCCCGCGACCGGGACCAGAAAGCCCGGGTCGTTGCAAGGACCGTCACTTCAGCGCCTTGGCCCGGCGGCCGCGCGAGAGTGACGCGACGTTCAAGCCAGCCCACTCTCCCCATGATTGGTCGCAGCTGTTACAAGCCCCCGACATCATAAGAAGGGGAGTGCATGTCCAGTCTGTTCCGGCGCAAGCCGATCGCGGTCGATCACGGCAGCGGCCCGGTGCTCGCGCGCACGCTGTCGTGGCCGCATCTGGTTGCGCTTGGCGTTGGCGCGATCGTCGGCACCGGCATCCTGACGCTGATCGGAGTGGGCGCTGACCGCGCCGGCCCGGCAGTGATGCTCAGCTTCGTCATTGCCGGCAGCATCTGCGCCTGCGCAGCGCTCGCCTATGCCGAGATGTCGACGATGATCCCGGCCTCCGGCAGCGCTTACACCTATAGCTACGTCGTGCTGGGTGAAGTGATCGCCTGGGTGATCGGCTGGTCGCTGATCCTGGAATATTCGCTGGTCGTCTCGACGGTGGCGGTCGGCTGGTCCGGCTATGCCTCGGCATTGTTGACCCCGCTCGGCTTCCCGACCGCGCTGACCAATGGGCCGGAGCTTGGCGGCATCGTCAATCTGCCGGCCATCTTCATCATCGCGGTCGTCGCGGGGCTGCTATGCCTAGGTACCAAGGAGAGCGCGACGCTCAACGCGGTGCTGGTCGCGATCAAGCTTGTCGCGCTGACCGTCTTCGTGATCGTCGCGCTCCCGCACTTCGACGCCGCCAACCTCCACCCGTTCATGCCGCACGGCTTCACTGCTTCGGTCGATCCCGACGGCAAGGAACGCGGCGTCATGGCCGCAGCCGCGATCATTTTCTTCGCTTTCTATGGCTTCGACGCGATCTCGACTGCTGCGGAGGAGACCAAGAACCCGGGCCGCGATCTTTCGATCGGGATCATCGGGTCGATGTTCGGCTGCATCATCATCTACGTCGGCGTGGCGGTCGCGGCGGTGGGTGCGCTCAGCTACACGCATTTCGCGGGCTCGCCGGAGCCGCTGGCGCTGATCCTGCGCGATATCGGCCGGCCCGGCTTCGCGACCTTCCTGGCCGCCAGCGCGGTGATCGCACTGCCGACGGTGTTGCTGGGCTTTCTCTTCGGGCAGAGCCGCATCTTCTTCGTCATGGCGCGCGACGGGCTGTTGCCCGCCGGGCTGGCGAAGGTGTCGCGCCGTGGCGCGCCGGTGCGGATCACGTTGATGACGGCAGCACTTGTCGCGGTGATCGCGGGCGTGATGCCAATCGACGCGATCGCCGCGCTCGCCAACGCGGGTACGCTGGCGGCGTTCGTCGCCGTCTGCGTGTGCATGATGGTAATGCGCAGGCGTGCGCCCGATGCGGAGCGGACGTTTCGCACCCCGTTGGCGCCCGTCGTCGGGACGCTCGGCGTGCTGGGCTGCGTCTACCTGTTCTTCAGCCTGCCAGCCAAGACGCAGCTGTACTTCCTGTTGTGGAACCTGCTCGGGCTGGTGCTGTACTTCGCCTGGGGCCGGAAGCGCGCGATCGTGGCGTAACGCCCCGGCTGCGCTCGCATGACGAAGGAACGTTTAGCGCTTTTTCACGAACTCCGCCCGCAGCACCAAGCCCTTGATGCCGTCGAAGCGACAGTCGATCTCCTGTGCGTCGCCCGTCAGCCGGATCGACTTGATCGCGGTCCCGCGCTTCAGCGTCTGGCTGGTTCCCTTGACCTTCAGGTCCTTCACCAGCGTGACCGCATCGCCGTCGGCCAGCAGATTGCCGACCGCGTCGCGCACCTCGATCCCCACCGCCGCCGCTGCCGCCCCTGTCGACGCCGCGCCCGTTGCGCCGTCCTGCACCCACTCGCCGGTTGCTTCGTCGTAGATATATTCGTCGCTCACGTGCCCACCCCATATAAAAAGAGGGAGGACCGGCGGCCCTCCCTCCACATTCCCGAAGTGTCCGGCGCGCTTACGCGGCCAGATTGCGCAACACGTACTGAAGGATGCCGCCGTTCAGGAAATACTCCAGCTCGTTGACGGTATCGATCCGGCAGCGCGTCTGGAACTGCTCGGTCGACCCATCGGCGCGCTTCAGCGTGACGGTCACTTCCTGGCGCGGGCGCAACTGCGCGACGTGCTGGATCGTGAACGTCTCGTCGCCGGTCAGCTTCAGCGTCTCGCGCGTCACGCCGTCCGCGAACTGCAACGGCAACACGCCCATCCCGACCAGGTTCGAACGGTGGATCCGCTCGAAGCTCTCGGTGATGACGGCGCGCACGCCCAGCAGGTTGGTGCCCTTCGCCGCCCAGTCGCGTGACGAACCGGTGCCATATTCCTTGCCGGCGATGATGACGAGCGGGGTGCCATCGGCCTTGTGGCGCATCGCTGCGTCATAGATCGGCATCACCTCGCCCTCGTAACGGCTCATGCCGCCCTCGACGCCGGGCACCATCTCGTTGCGGATGCGGATGTTGGCGAACGTACCGCGCATCATCACGTCGTGGTGGCCACGGCGTGCGCCATAGCTGTTGAAGTCGCCGCGGCTGACCTGATGCTCCTGCAACCACTTGCCCGCCGGACTGTCGGCCTTGATGCTGCCGGCCGGCGAGATGTGGTCGGTGGTGATCGAATCGCCCAGGATCGCCAGCGGCTTCGCCTCGATGATGTCGGTCACCGGGGCGGGGGTCATCTCCAGCCCGTCGAAATACGGCGGGTTGGCGACATAGGTCGATCCGGCGCGCCACGCGTAGGTGTCCGATCCGGTGACGTCGATCGCCTGCCACTTGTCGTCGCCCGCGTAGACGTTGCCGTAGCGCGCGCGGAACATGCCGTCGTCGATGTTGGCGGTCATCAGGTCCGACACTTCCTGATTGGTCGGCCAGATGTCGCGCAAGTAGACGTCGCTGCCGTCGGTCGCCTGACCGATCGGCGTTTCGTTCATGTCGGTGGTGACCGTGCCCTTCAGCGCATAGGCGACGACCAGCGGCGGCGAGGCGAGGAAGTTCGCGCGCACGTCGGGCGACACGCGGCCCTCGAAATTGCGGTTGCCCGACAGCACCGACGCGGCGACGAGGTCGTTCTCGTTGATCGCCTTGCTGATCGGCGCGGCCAGCGGCCCGGAATTGCCGATGCAGGTGGTGCAGCCATAGCCGACCAGGTTGAACCCGATCGCGTCGAGATCCGCCGACAGCCCGGCCTTGTCGAGGTAGTCGGTGACGACCTGCGACCCCGGTGCGAGGCTGGTCTTCACCCACGGCTTCGGCTTCAGCCCCAGCGCGTTCGCCTTGCGCGCGACGAGCCCGGCGGCGACCAGCACCGACGGGTTCGACGTGTTGGTGCAGCTGGTGATCGCCGCGATCACGACGTCGCCGTCGCCGATGTCATGCCCGCGATCGTCGACCGCGACGCGCTGCGGCTTCTCGCGGTGGTACAGCTTGAAGAGGTCGCCGTTGAACACCTCGTCCACCGTGTCGAGGCTGACCTTGTCCTGCGGGCGCTTCGGGCCGGCGAGCGAGGGCACGACCGTGCCCATGTCCAGCTCCAGCGTGTCGGTGAACAACGGGTCGGCCGCGTCGGCATAGCGCCACATGCCCTGCGCCTTGGCATAGGCCTCGGTCAGCGCGACGACCTCGTCCGGACGCCCGGTCAGGCGCATATAGTCGAGCGTCTTGTCGTCGACCGGGAAGAAGCCGCAAGTCGCGCCATATTCCGGCGCCATGTTGGCGATCGTCGCACGATCGGCCAGCGTCATCTGGTCGAGACCCGGGCCGTAGAATTCCACGAAGCGCCCGACCACGCCCTTGGCGCGCAGCATCTGCGTGACCGTCAGCACCAGATCGGTCGCGGTGATGCCCTCACGCAGCGCGCCGGTCAGCTTGAAACCGACGACCTCCGGGATCAGCATCGACACCGGCTGTCCCAGCATCGCGGCCTCCGCCTCGATCCCGCCGACGCCCCAGCCGAGCACGCCAAGGCCGTTGATCATCGTCGTGTGGCTGTCGGTGCCGACCAGCGTGTCCGGATAGGCGATCGTCGCGCCGCGCCCGTTCTGGTTCTGGGCATGATCGCCGCTTTCCTCGGACGCCCAGACGGCGTGGCCGATATACTCAAGGTTCACCTGGTGGCAGATGCCGGTGCCCGGCGGCACGACCTTGAAATTGTCGAGCGCCTTCGATCCCCACTTCAGGAACTCGTAGCGTTCCGAATTGCGGGCATATTCCAGATCGACGTTCTCCTCGAACGCCTTGGGCGTGCCGAATTCGTCGACCATCACCGAGTGATCGATCACCAGGTGGACGGGCACCTGCGGATTGATCTTCGCGGGGTCGCCGCCCAGCTTCGTGATCGCGTCGCGCATCGCGGCCAGATCGACCACGCACGGCACGCCGGTGAAATCCTGCATCAGCACGCGCGCGGGGCGATACTGGATCTCGCGATCCGAACGACGCTCCTGCTGCCAGTCGATGATCGCCTTCACGTCCGCCTCGGTCACGGTCACGCCGTCCTCGAAGCGCAGCATGTTTTCCAGCAGCACCTTCATCGAGAAGGGCAGGCGGCTGATATCGCCGAACTTCGCCTCGGCGGTCTTCAGCGAGAAATAGTCGTAGGACTTGCCGCCGGCCTCCAGCGTGGAGCGGGCGTTCAACGTGTCCTGGCCGATGGCCGTCATGGGCATAGTCCTTTCTTCAAGGGCCGTCGTCGGCGATGGCGCGCGCGAGCGGCACGCAGGGCGGCGACGGGAGCGAAACTCTCGGTCGCCGTGGGCGATAGCAGCGGTGCCGCAGGTGCGAAAGGGGTGGAACGGCCGGTTCGGTAAGCGATTGTGACCAAGGCGCACGGGGCGCGGGAGGGCAGGGGGCGATGGCACGCAAGCTGAAGGTGTTCCGCACGCCTGCCGGCTTCCACGACGCCTATGTCGCCGCGCCGAGTCGCAAGGCGGCGCTGGCGGCCTGGGGCGCCGACGCCGACCTGTTCGCGCGCGGCATGGCGGAGGAAGTCACCGACCCGGCGCTGATCGAAGCGCCGCTGGCGACGCCCGGCGCGGTGGTGAAGCGCTCACGCGGGAGTGCTGAGGAGCATCTCGCCGCCACGCCGTCATCGCGCCGCAAGCCGACCGCGAAGAAGCCCGCGCCGGAGACGAAGAAACCGCCGCGGCCCAGCCGCCGCGCGCTCGACGCCGCGGAAGCGGCGCTGAAGGACGCGACCGAGCGCCACGCGGCCGCACGCAAGGATCTTGCGGATCGCATCGCCGCGCTGGAGCGCGAACGCCAGACCGCCGAGCGCCGCTGGCAAAAGGATCGCGCCGCGCTGGAAGACGATCGCGACGCCGAACGCGACCGCTACGAGGCCGCGCTCGCCAAGTGGCGCTAGGACCAATCGACATTCCCCAGCGTCCCCGCGAGCGGGTAAGGGGCGCAAACCTGCGCGATCGAGCGCGGTGCGCCATGACGGATGGATAATCTTCGTTGGCGAACAGCCCGGCATTCGCGAGGCGCTGAATGTCGATCCCGCCTAGCGCGGATCGCCGACGACGCTCGCCGCCGGTGACGGTCGAGGCGGGGTCGATTCCGGTAGAGCTATCTGCCCCCGCTGTCTCGCAACGAGGGGAGAAACCGCCCGGGTGCGCGGCGGGGCCGCGGCGATCGCCGCCTCGGGATCGTGGAACCGGGCGGTCGCGCCGCTTCGGGCTGTCCTACACGTACGGCTCCGCGGTATCAGCGGCGGGGCGGCATGGGGGATCGAACATGGACAAGTGCGGCGGAGAGGTGGCGGCGTTTCGTTATCGGCATGACGGATGGACGCCGGCGCGGCAGGTGGCGTTCCTGCACGCGTTGCGCGAAACCGGATGCGTGCGCACGGCTTGCGCGCATGTCCGGCTGACCTCGACATCGGCGTATCGCGTGAAGAAGCGCATCCCCGATTTCGGCGCGGCGTGGGACGCGGCGCTTGCCTATCAGATGCCGGCGCTGGAACGCGCCGCCTACAGCCGCGCCGTCGAGGGATGGCTGGAACCGATCGTCTACAAGGGCGAGGTGGTGGGGCATCGCCGCCGCTATTCCGATGCGATGCTGCGCCTGCTGCTGTTGCGCGAGGATGCGCGGCGCGCGCCGCGCGTGGACGCGAGCGCCGCGCTTCCCGACCCGCAGCGACGGGCGCGGGCGGAGGCGGAGCTCCTGAGGCGGCTCGATGCTCTGGCGAAAAGGAACAAGGCCGTGGACGCCTGGCGGGAGTAGGCGGCGGCACCCCCGGCCGGACGCCGGGGAGCGGAAGCGGTGCCGGTCGCCGGCACCGCTACAGCGTCGGCAGCATCTCCGTCAGCACCTCGAGACACGCCACGCCCAGCGCCCGGGACCGCTCCGGGCTCCACCCGAATTGCGGATCGGGGTTCGCGTCGTGATCCTTGAACGGCATCTCCAGCGTCGCCGCCACCGCGCCGAATCGCTCGGCGAGCTGGTTGGTCGACATCGACAGATTGGCTCTTCCCGGCGCGGCTTTCTGATAGCCCAGCTCGGTCTGGAAGTCGGGAGTGTGCGCCGCGAGCCGCTCGCCGAATTCGATGAAGCGCGCACCGCGCGCGTCGTCCCACGACGGAATGCCTTCGAACCCGGCGATGAAGTTTGCGGCGATCGCCTCGTCGCCGTGCACGTCCATCGCGAAGGTGACGCCGGTCGCGTCCATTTCACGCAGCACGCACAACACTTCCGGGCTGCGCTCGGCGGTGGGGGCGTGCCACTCACGGTTCAGATTCACCCCCGCAGCGTTGGTGCGCAAATGCCCGCGCCGCGTGCCATCCGGGTTCATGTTCGGAACGACGTGCACCGTCGCGGCGCCCAGCAGCGGCGCGGCTGCCGGGCTGGTCAGCCAGTCGAGCGCGCCCTCCATCCAGAATTCGGTCATCGATTCGCCGGGATGCTGGCGCGCGTAGAGCCACACCTGCTTCGCGCCGTCGCCGATCCGGAAATAATCGATCGCCTGCCCGTCCAGCGTCGTGCCGAGCTCGCGATGCGTGACGCCGGCGCGCGCGGCGATCCGCGCCACCAGCCGGGCGTGCATCTCCATCGTATAAGGCGCGAAATAGGCGAACCACGCCACGTCGCCCTGCCCGGTCCAGTCGAAGCTGAGCACGCCGGCGGCATAATCGGTGTCGATCATCCGCCACGCGTCGAGATCGGTGGAGGCGCGCGCGCGATATCCCGGCCAACCGAACGAATAGGCCGATTCGCCTGCGTTCACGATGCGGAACGTCACGCGCTTGCCGCGCAACCCGGCGGCGCGAAAGGAGAACCACTGGAAGAACTCCGACTGGTGGTCGCGCACGATCTCCAGGTCGCAACGCCAGTCATCGCCTTCGCCCTCGATCGCGACGACGCGGATGTTGCCGCCGTCGAACGCGGCATTGATGTGCAGGGTCATTACTTTACCTCGACCGTCCGGCCCGAATCGCCCGGGAAGTCCTTGAACAACGCGCCTGCCAGCCGCGACGCGACCGAGCCGGCATCGGCATCTGGCGCGCTGGTGTCGGTCAGCGATTGCGCCTGCCCCTCCCAGATCGCGTCGGCGCCATGACGAATGCGCACCGCGAGTTCCGTGACCAGCCCCAGCCGCCCGCCGCCGTCGCCGCCGACCGGGAAGCTCACGCCGCCGCCCAGCCCGGTGCCGCCGCGCCAGCCGCCGGAGTAGCCGCCGCCGCCGATCCCGATCTGGACGGGCGAACGGCGCGCCGGCAACCCACGTTCGGCGCGGGTGAATCCGACCGTCGCGATATATTCGGGCTTGGCGCCGGGCGCGGGGCTGGTGAAGCCGTTGCGCAGCAGCTCCGCCTCGACCGCGGCGGCATAGGTCTTGTACTCAAGGCTGGCGGAGGAGGGGCCGGGCAGCGGCTCGACCACCACCGTCCCGCGCTGTGCCACGGTATCGTAGTGGAAGCGCGTGGCCTGCACCGGAAAACGCTGGGGCCCGGTCGCGCACGCCGCCAGTGGCGCCAGCGAGAGCAGCAGAAGGACGGCGCGACGCATGACAAACCCCCATGTAGATCGTTACGACATAGCAACGCGCGCCCGGGCCGCAAGCTCCCGCTCGGTTGACTTTCCGGCGCACGCTCTCTAGGCGGCGCGCTTTCCCGTTTTCGAAGAAGCGCAGCCATGAAGATCCGCAACAGCCTGAAGTCGCTCAAGGACCGTCATCGCGACAACCGCGTCATCCGTCGCCGCGGCCGCACCTATGTGATCAACAAGACGAATCGCCGGTTCAAGGCCCGCCAGGGCTGATTTCCGGCATGTCGCCGACGTCGGTTATCTTCGACGTCGGACACGTCCTGTACGACTGGAATCCGCGGGTTCTGTACGAGCGCCTGTTCGACGACGAACAGGCGCTTGACGTGTTCCTGAACGACGTCGCCACCCGCGCATGGCATTTCCAGCACGATGCCGGTCGTCCGTTCGCGGAGACCAGCGCGGAGCTTAGCGAGCTTTTCCCGGAACATGCCGCGATGATCGCGCTGTGGGGGCCGCGCTTTGGCGAGCAGATTCCGGGGCCGATCCCCGGCATGATCGCGATCGTCGAGGAACTCGACGCCGCGGGCGTGCCGCTGTTTGCGATCACCAACTTCTCGGGCGAGTTCTTCCCGCCGTTCCGCACGCGCGAGGCGGCGGTGTTCGATCGCTTCCGCGACATCGTCGTGTCGGGGGACGAGCGGCTGGTGAAGCCGGATGCGGCGATCTACCGGCTGGCGCTCGACCGATTCGGCCTGACCCCCGAAGCGGCGTTCTTCATCGACGACAATGCCGACAATATCGCCGGTGCCGCCGCGCTCGGCATCCACGCGCACCATTTCCGCGATGCCGCGACACTGCGGCCGGCATTGGTCGCGGCCGGGCTGTTACGCTGATTCACGCGGAACGTTCGGGCGCACCGCGGCTTTCTCGTCCCGTCACCTGAACGGGAGTAAGCCATGGAAGACGATCGCGTTTGGGCGTTCGAGGAAAGCCTGTGGACCGGCGATGCGCAGCATTATCGCGAATCGATCGACGAATCGGCCCTGATGGTCGTGCCGCAGCCACCGTTCGTTCTGGAAAGCGCGGCGGCGGTGGAAGCGGTATCGCAGACGCCGCGCTGGGAATCGGTGTCGTTCGCCGACGGCCGGATCGTCCGCCCGCAGGAGGGGCTGATCGTCATCGCCTATCGCGTCGAGGCGGCGAAGGGCGACGAACGCTATGTCGCGCATTGCACGTCCACCTACCGGCGCGTGGAGCATGAGGTGTGGCGCGTCGTCCAGCACCAGCAGACACCGCCGCTGACCGCCGACGCGCGCGCTACGTCGTCGTAACGGCCGGGCCGACAGGGACGACGCGTTGGGGAAAGACCCTGGCTGCGTCGGCCCTGTCGTAGCGTCGGCGGGTCGGGCCTGTCCGTATGATGGCGGGGTGTCCGGAACTTCGCTACAATTCACGTTTCGCGTCGGCTAACGCGGCGACTTTTCTCCAGAGGCGGACGTTGGCGGCATGATGCGACCGGGTTGCGCGAACGCGGCGCGCGGCGCGATCTGCGACTCGGCTCCCGAGCGGGTGCCCGTCAATTTGTTACGATACGCAGCGACGGCCGTCGCGTTGCCGATGCTGTGGAGGGTGGCTATCCCGCCACGCCAAAAGCGGGAGCGCCGCGCGTCAGCAGGAATCCATCCTCTCCGCGGTGCAGTTCTTCTTCGAGCTCGGAAATATAGGCGCTGAGCGTCAACATCGACAACGGGTCGTTGATCATCGCGCGGGCCCGGCGTGCCGCGGCCAGATCGAGATGCAATCGCTCACCGCACGTCAGCCCAGCCATTTCCTGCATTCCCCCTGTTGCGATCGTCGCGCAACATAGGTGCAACATAGCTCAATAAGCTTATTGTATGAAAATGGCCGGACACCGGCAATTTTTTCCTGTTCGCCGCGGTTTGCGACGAGATGTGGCCGCGGGCAGGGCAGCCGATCGCCCTGCCCGCGAAGCCATCAGTTTGCGTCGGGTGAACGGTAATCCTTGAGTTCGTCGCCGACGATCTGGACGACGTGCAGCACGTTCGTCGAACCCGGCGTACGGAACGGCACGCCCGCCATCACGATCACCCGGTCGCCCGCCTTGGCGATGCCCTGGCGCAGCGCGATGCGCTTGGCCTTGGCGACCATCTCCTCGAACGATTCGACGTCACGAGTGATGACGTTGTGCGTGCCCCACAGCAGCCCCAGCCGCCGCGCCGTGTCGGTGCTCGGCGTCAGCACCAGGATCGGCACCGACGGCCGTTCGCGCGCGATGCGGCGTGCGGTCGACCCCGACATGGTGAAGCAGATGATCGCCGCGGCCGAGACGGTGTCGGCGATGTTCTTGGCGGCTTCCGCCAGCGCATCGGCAGTGGTCGGGTCGGGGCGCATCACCGTGAAGTGGATGCGATCGCCGTGCATCGGATCGCGCTCCACCGCGTCGCCGATCGCGTTCATCATCGCGACCGATTCGACCGGCCACGCGCCCGCCGCGCTTTCCGCCGACAGCATGATCGCGTCGGCGCCGTCGTAGATCGCGGTGGCGACGTCCGAGACCTCGGCGCGCGTCGGCGACGGCGACTGGATCATCGATTCGAGCATCTGCGTGGCGACCACCACCGGGCGGCCCATCCGCCGCGCCGTCTCGACGATCCGTTTCTGCAGCGGCGGCACCGACTGCGGCGGCAGTTCGACGCCGAGATCGCCGCGCGCGACCATCACGCCGTCGCACGCCTCGACGATCTCCTCCAGCCGCTCGATCGCCGCCGGCTTCTCGATCTTGGCGAGCAGCGCCGCCTTGCCGCCGATCAGCTTGCGTGCCTCCCACAGATCCTCGGGGCGCTGCACGAACGACAGCGCGATCCAGTCGACCCCCTGGTCGATCGCGAAGGCCAGATCGGAGCGGTCCTTTTCGGTCATCGCCGCCATCGGGATCACCACGTCGGGAACGTTCAGCCCCTTGTTGTCGGACAGCGCCCCGCCGACCTCGACGCGGGTGACGATCCGGTCGCTGTCGTGTTCGGTGACGCGCAGCACCAGCTTGCCGTCGTCGAGCAGCAGGCGCGCGCCCGGTTCGATCGCCGCGAAGATCTCGCGGTGCGGCAAGCGCACGCGCGTGGCGTCGCCGGGCGTGGCGTCATGATCGAGCACGAAGGTGCTACCATGTTCCAGCGTGACGCGGCCGCCCTCGAACTTGCCGACGCGCAGCTTCGGACCCTGAAGATCGGCGAGGATCGTCGTCGGGCGGCGGAATTTCTCCTCCATCGAGCGGATCGCCTGGATGACCGCGATCTTCGATTGCTGGTCGCCGTGGCTCATGTTGACGCGGAACGCGTCCGCGCCCGCCTGGAAGAGGGTGGTGATCATTTCCAGCGTGTTGCTGGCCGGGCCGAGCGTCGCGAGCACGCGAACCTTGCGCGAGCGCGGAGCGATTTGATTCGGGTTAAGGGTCATGCGCCTTCCTGCTTTGCCGACCCGGCCTTAACCCCTATTTTCGCAGGATCAAATGCAGGAGAAGATATGGATCGGTTGGACAGCATAGACGATGCCGCAGCGGCGGCGGCGTTCCGGCGCCTCGTCGTGCACCTGCGCCACCGCAGCGATGCGCAGAACGTCGACCTGATGGGGCTGGCGGGTTTCTGCCGAAACTGCCTGTCGGACTGGGTGGCCGAGGCCGGCGGGTTCGACAAGGACGATGCGCGACAGGCGATCTATGGCATGCCCTATGCGCAGTGGAAGGCGCAGCATCAGGGCGATGCGACCCCGGAGCAGCTGGAACGCATGGCCGAGAGCGTGAAGAAGAACGCCTGATCGCAGGCGCGCCGCACGCCGCGGCGAAATGCTTGAGCGCGGCGACGCACCGGCGTAGACGCGCCGCCGCACCCACATTGCGGGTATCCACAACGCCGTCCCCGCCCCAGCGCGATTCGCGCCGGGCGTCGCGGGCGGCGTGTAGAATTTGGGGGAAGTACGATGGCGGAAGAGCGTGGCGAAGGCATGGGCGGCGGCGCGGTGGCGGCCGACGAGCTGCGACTGCTGATCGAGCGGGCCGAGCGGCTGGAAGAAGAGAAGAAGGGCATCGCCGACGACATCAAGGACGTGATGGCCGAGGCGAAGAGCCGGGGCTACGACGCGAAGGCGATCCGCAAGATTTTACAGATCCGGAAGAAAAAGCGCGAGGAATATCAAGAAGAACAGTCGATCCTCGAAGTCTATATGCAGGCACTTGGCATGCTTTGATGCCAAGACGCCGCATTTGTTAACGATATCTTCGTCGTGCGCGCCGCATACGTTTGCGACGACGGGCGGGCGACGGGGGTAACGAACAGGTGCTGGCGGCTTTGCAGACCGGATTCCGACCGCGGGAGGAGCGGATCACCGTCCTCATCCCGTCGCGGATGCGGCTGGAGTCGCAATGGCATGACCTGGTCATCCACAACGTGTCGTCGCGCGGGTTGATGGCGGGGTGCGATTCCCCGCCGGCGGTCGGCAGCTATGTCGAAATCCGCCGCGGCACGATCGTGATCGTCGGGCGCGTGCAATGGACCAAGGGCCGGTTCTTCGGGATGCGCGCGCAGGACCGGCTGTCGGTGAAGGCGTTGATCGACGAGCCGCGTCTCGCCAGCCGTCCCAAGCGCAGCAACGACGACGACAGCGTCGCCAGCGACCGCCGCGCCGAACGCCGGCTGGCGCATGAGGCGCAAATGGCGCGGCGGGTCGAACGATCGCGCACGTTCGCGTCGATGTTCCAGTTCGTGGTGCTGGTGTGCGTCGGGCTGACGATGGCCGGCATTGCCGCGCACAGCGTCTACCAGATGCTCTCCGCCTCCGGGCAGCAGATCGAGGCGGCGCTGAAGACGCCGTGATGCGGCGGGATGGAGGCGGGTAGCCCGGTGGCGCTCTTCGCCTGGTGGCGCACGCCGTTCAAGGCAGCGGCAGACGGCCCGTTGCCGTGCTACGCCGCTTCGGAGGCCGCGGTCGTCCAGCCGAGGTGCGGGATCGTGATCGATCGCTTGCCCGCCATGTCGGTGCGCGTCACGAAGAGGTCGCGCCCCTCGATATACCCGATCAGCCGCTTCACCCGCCCGATCGAGCTGGTGCCATAAGTGTCGGCGATCGCCATGTCGGACGGGCAGGGCGCGCCGTCGCGTGCCGCCTTGGCGACCAGCAGGAACGCGCCCAGCATGTCGTCGGGCAGCCCGCCTGCCAGCGCCAGCACGCTCGCCCATTCCTCGGCATGGGGATCGAAGATCCCGGCGCGCGCGCACGACAGCCGCCGGCTGAACGCCGCGAGATCGAGCGCCGGCTTCGGGATTCCGGCCATCCGGCAGCGCACCTGAAAATCCTGGAAAAGTACCGCCGCCGGTCGCCCGGTGCTCTCGCCCTCGGTGACGATCGCGCGCAGGACGTCGGCATACACCCCCTCGACCTCCTCCTCGGACCGGTCGGGCAGCGACGGCGCGGGCACGCCCGGCGCCGGGGTAACGAGGTCGGCGAGCAGTTCGTCGGCCGGCACGCGCCGCGGCCGCGGATCGAACGTCATCGGCAGCGTCGGCGCCGGCTCGGGCGAGACGTCCAGCAACGAGCGCAGGTCGACCGAATCGCCCTGCGGCAACGGCACCAGCTTGGGGCTGCCGCTGCGCGCCTGCGTCTCGACGGTCCCGATCCGGACCGTGATCGGACGCCGCGACACCGCCGGACCCAGCGCCATGAACGTACCGCGCGCCAGGTCGCGGATCGCCTCCGCCTGCCGCCGCTCCATGCCCAGCAGGTCGGCGGCGCGCGCCATGTCGATGTCGAGGAAGGTGCGCCCCATCAGGAAATTGCTCGCTTCCGCCGCGACGTTCTTGGCAAGCTTGGCCAGCCGCTGGGTCGCGATCACGCCGGCGAGACCACGCTTGCGCCCGCGGCACATCAAATTGGTCATCGCCGACAGCGAAGCGCGCCGCACGTCCTCCGCCACCTCGCCCCCGGTGGTGGGCGCGAAGAGCTGCGCCTCGTCCACCACCACCAGCGCCGGATACCAATGCTCACGCGGGGCATCGAACAGCGCGTTCAGGAAACCGGCGGCGCAGCGCATCTGCCCTTCCGCCTCCAGCCCTTCGAGGCTCAGCACCACGCTGGCGCGATGTTCGCGCAGGCGGGCGGCGATTCGCGCCACCTCGCGCTCCGCATAATCGGCACCCTCGATCACGACATGGCCGTACCGTTCGGACAGGGTGACGAAATCGCCTTCTGGATCGATCACCACCTGCTGCACCTGACCGGCCGACCGTTCGAGCAGCCGGCGCAGCAGGTGCGACTTGCCGGACCCGGAATTGCCCTGGACGAGCAATCGGGTGGCGAGCAGTTCTTCGAGGTCCATGGTCACGGGCGCGCCGCGGTCGTCGCTGCCCATGTCTACGCTGACGGTCATGATCGCGCCCCGTTTGGCCGATCATACCCCCCTTGAGCAAGCGCTTTGCGCCGGCCCGGCGCCCCGCTAGAGCGCGCACCTCACTTGTCGGGAAGATAGCATGGCGCACCGCCCACCGATCGCCGATCTCGCGCTGCGGCTGTTCGGCAAGCCGCACCATTCGCTCGATGCGGAGGAGCGGCGCGTTCTCGACAGCATCGATGCCGGCACGCTGGTCAGCCGCGACGCCGCGGACGAGGCCGACCTGCGCTCCAGCTTCGGCGATCGCCTGGCCGACAAGGTCGCGGCGATCGGCGGGTCGTGGGGCTTCATCATCGCGTTCACGATCGTGCTGGTCGGCTGGATGCTGCTCAACACCGACGTGCTGCGGTATTTCGGAAAGCAGTTCGATCCCTATCCGTACATCTTCCTCAACCTGATGCTGTCGACGCTGGCCGCGGTGCAGGCGCCGGTGATCATGATGAGCCAGAACCGGCAGGCGTCGAAGGATCGACTCGCCGCCAGCCTCGACTATGAGACCAATCTGCGCGCCGAGCTGGAGATCCTGCGCCTGCACGAAAAGCTCGACCGGCTGGTCGTCGAGCGGCTGACGGCGCTGGAGGCGAAGATAGACCGCTTGGCGAACATGGGTCCGGCGTCCTAAAGGCACCGGATTATCCGTCAGAGGCGACCATGGCAGGCCATTCCAAGTTCAAGAACATCATGCACCGCAAGGGCGCGCAGGATAAGAAGCGCTCCGGCATGTTCTCCAAGCTCAGCCGCGAAATCACCGTCGCCGCGAAGATGGGCATGCCCGATCCGGACATGAACCCGCGGCTGCGCGCCGCGGTGAACGCCGCCAAGGCGCAGTCGATGCCCAAGGACAACATCCAGCGCGCGATCGACAAGGCGAGCAAGGGCGACACCGAAAATTACGAGGAAATCCGCTACGAGGGATTCGGCCCCGGCGGCGTGTCGCTGATCATCGAGGCGCTGACCGACAACCGTAACCGCACCGCCACCAACGTGCGCACCGCGGTGTCGAAGAACGGCGGCAACCTCGGCGCGTCGGGCTCGGTCAGCCACGGCTTCGATCGGATGGGCCTCATCAACTATCCCGCCACCGCCGGCGATGCCGAAAAGGTGTTCGAGGCCGCATTGGAGGCCGGTGCCGAGGACGTGACGTCCGGCGAGGACGGCCATGAGATCTGGACCGAGCAGGGCGCGCTGCACGAGGTCGCCAAGGCGCTCGAGCCGGTGCTCGGCGAGGCCGAGGGCGCGAAGCTGGCGTGGCGCCCGCAAACGATGGTCGAGGTCACGGAGGGCGATGCCGCGACGCTGTTCAAGCTGATCGACGCGCTCGACGACGACGACGACGTCCAGACCGTCTGGGGCAATTACGAAGTGTCCGACGAGGTGATGGCGAAGCTGGGGTGAACTGAGATGATCATCCTCGGCCTCGATCCCGGCCTCGGCACCACCGGCTGGGGCGTGATCCGCGCCGAGGGCAACCGGCTGAGCCACGTCGGCAACGGGCAAATCCGCACCGACCCGTCGATGCCGCTCCCGCGCCGCCTCGCCAACCTGTACGCCGCGCTGATAGACGTGATCCGCGCCGAGCGCCCGGACGAGGCGGCGGTCGAGGAGGTGCTCGGCAACACCAACGCGCAATCGACGCTGAAGCTGGGGCAGGCCCGCGGGGTCGTCCTGCTGGCGGCGAGCGGCGCGGGGCTGGCGATCGGCGAATATCATCCGTCCACGGTCAAGAAGGCGGTGGTGGGCACCGGCGGCGCGGAGAAGCGCCAGATCCAGGCGATGATGGGGGTGCTGCTACCCGGCACGAAGCTGGCGGGGCCGGATGCGGCCGACGCGCTGGCGGTCGCGATCTGCCACGCGCATCACGTCGCGAGCGCGCAGGGGATGATGCGGCGGGCGCGGGCGGGGGCGTGATCGTGACGATCTTCCTGCCGCGCGAGGAAGGCGGGGGAGAGGGTAAAGTCTGGTGCGCCGGCGTCGGGCAAAGGCTGGCAGCGTTCGCTTAGCTGCGGATCGGCTCGCACGCGATCCCGTCGCCGTCGCCGTCCATCTCCGTACGATACCCCGGCTCATCGCGATAGATCGGCGCAGTGCCGGCGGCGCGGGCTTCGTTGCAGCCCGGCCAATAATCGCCGGATGCCGGCGACCTGCGGCGCTTGAGTCCGCCCGCGACGGCCGCAACACGGGCGGCGTGCGCGATCGATGAGCGACCCTGCGAGGTCATCGCGACCGATCCCACTCCGCCGACCACCCCGACCAGTGCGGCGATCCCGATGATGGCCGTTACGCCGCTGCCGGTCTGTCCCGTCATGCGCCCGTTATAGCGGCGATCCGTAAAGCAACGCTTTCACTGTAGGGCGACCGCATCCACCCAGACCGTCGACACCTCCAGCGCCGCGGCCGCGATCACGGCGATGCGGATCATGCAGACGCCGTACCGGAAAGTCCCCGGCCAGCCCCGACACCGGCAACAGCGCGGCGGCGGCGAAGCCGGGCGGTCCCAGGTTCACCTCGCATGTGAACGCGACCGCGACCACGGGGCGAGGAGCGCAGGCCAGCGGCACTCGCACCGCGTGGCGCCCGGCCACATGCCCCCGCATTACGTCACCGCGCGATGCCGCCTGCCGCCAGCACGGCCAGCGTGACGAGGTCGCCCGCCGTGGAGGTCATCGGCGCGATCTGCACCGGCTTCTCCATGCCCACCAGCATCGGCCCGATCATGTCGTCGCCGCCCAGTTCGCGCAGCAGCTTGGCGGAGATGTTCGCCGATTGCAGCCCCGGCATCACCAGCACGTTGGCCGGCCCGGAAAGGCGTGCGAACGGGAAGTTGCGCAACTGGCGCGGGTTCAGCGCGACGTCCGGCGCCATCTCGCCCTCATATTCGAATCCGACCTGGCGGCGGTCGAGCACCTCCACGGCGCCGCGGATGTTGTCGAGCCACTGGCCCGCCGGATTGCCGAACGTCGAATAGCTGAGGAACGCGACCCGCGGTTCCTGGCCCAGCCGTCGCGCAACCGCCGCGGTCTGCTCGGCGATGTTGGCCAGTTCCTCGACGTTGGGACGCTCGTTCACGGTCGTGTCGGCGATGAACACGGTGTGCGACTGGCCGACCAGCACGTGGATGCCGAACGCGGTGCGGCCGGGCGCCGGATCGATCACGCGCTTGATCTCGCGCATCGATTGCGCGAACGGGCGCGTCACGCCGGTGATCATCGCATCCGCCTCGCCCAGCTGCAGCAGCACCGAGCCGAAGATGTTGCGATCCTGGTTGATCATGCGCTCGACTTCGCGGCGCAGGAACCCGCGGCGTTGCAACCGTGCGTAGAGGAAGTCGACCATCTTGGGCACCAGCGGCGAGACGCGGCTGTTGTGCAGCTCGTATTCCTCCGGGTTGGCGATGCCCAGTGCGCGCAGCTTGTCGTACACGTCCTCGCGCCCGACCAGTACCGGCGTGCCGTAGCCGCCTTCCTTGAACGCGATCGCCGCGCGCAGCACGACCTCTTCCTCGCCCTCGGCGAACAGAACGCGCTTCGGATTGGCCTTCGCGCCTTCGTAGGCGAGGCTCAGCACCGAGGTGGTGGGGTTCATCCGCGCGCGCAGCGCATCGGCATAGGCGCGCATGTCGAGGATCGGCTTGGTCGCGACGCCCGAATCCATCGCGGCCTTGGCGACGGCCGCGGGGACGATCTCCATCAGCCGCGGATCGAACGGCGACGGGATGATATATTCCGGGCCGAAGCTGTGCTGCACGCCGTACGCGATCGCCACTTCCTCGGGCACGCGTTGCCGCGCCAGTTCGGCGATCGCATTGGCGGCGGCGATCTTCATCTGGTCGTTGATGCCGGTCGCGCGCACGTCCAGCGCACCACGGAAGATGAACGGGAAGCAGATGACGTTATTGACCTGGTTCGGATAATCCGAACGGCCGGTCGCAACGATCGCGTCGGGGCGCGCCGCCTTGGCCAGTTCCGGCCGGATCTCCGGCTCTGGATTGGCCATCGCGAAGATGATCGGCGCCGGGGCCATGTCGACCACCATCTCCGGCTTCAGCGCGCCCGCCGCCGACAGCCCCAGGAATACGTCGGCGCCGTGCAGCGCCTCGGTCAGCGTGCGACGGTCGGTGTTCGCGGCATGCGCTGACTGCCACTGGTTCACGTCGTCGCGACCCTGGTAGATCACGCCGGTGCGGTCGCAGATCAGCACGTTGTCGTGCCGCACGCCCATCGCCTTGATCAGCTCCGTGCACGCGATCGCCGCCGCGCCCGCGCCGTTCACGACGACCTTGATCTCCGACAATCGACGCCCGGTCAGCAGGCAGGCGTTGATGACGCCCGCGGCGCAGATGATCGCGGTGCCGTGCTGGTCGTCATGGAAGACCGGAATGTTCATCCGCTCGCGCAGCGTCTGCTCGATAATGAAGCATTCCGGCGCCTTGATGTCCTCGAGGTTGATGCCGCCGAACGTCGGCTCCATCAGCTCGATCGCATCGATGATCCGGTCGACATCCTCGGTCTTCAGCTCGATATCGATCGAATCGACGTCGGCGAAGCGCTTGAAAAGCACCGCCTTGCCTTCCATCACCGGTTTGCTTGCCAGCGCGCCGAGGTTGCCCATGCCGAGGATCGCGGTGCCGTTGGAGATCACCGCGACCAGATTGCCCTTGGCGGTATAATCGTAGGCGGTCGTGGGATCGTCGGCGATCGCCTGGACCGGAACGGCGACGCCCGGCGAATAGGCCAGCGCCAGATCGCGTTGCGAGGCCATGGGCTTGGACGGGACGATCTCGATCTTGCCCGGGCGTCCTTCCGAGTGGAACAGCAGGGCCTCCCGCTCGAACTGGACATTGCGTTCGTCGGGCTGGGTGCGATCGTCGGTCATGGCGACAGTCCTTACGGAAAGCCTGCGCCGATGGGAATATGGCTAGGGTCCAAACTTGATCAGGGCGCGGACCTGACGGAGCGGATTCGGGCGCGCGGCTAGCGTTGCTCCAGTGCCAACAGATGTTGCTTGGCGGCCAGCCCGCCGGCGAACCCGGTCAGCGCCCCCGATCGCCCGATGACGCGATGGCACGGCGTGACGATCGAGATCGGATTGCGCCCGTTCGCCGCGCCCACCGCGCGCATCGCGGTGGGGCGGCCGATCGCCAGCGCGATATCGGCATAGCTGCGCGTTTCGCCATACGGGATCGCGTTCAGCGCGCGCCATACCGCCTGCTGGAAATCGGTGCCGCGCGGCGCCAGCGGCAGGTCGAACGTGGTGCGCGTGCCCGCGAAATAGTCGCTGATCTGGGTCGTTGCGGCGGCGAGCACCGGATGATCGCCTTGCTCCTCCATCGTCGCCAGTCGTACCCTGCCGGGTGGATCGTCCGGCCACAGCACGGCCACCAGCGCGGCGTCGTCGGCGACCAGCGTCAGCGCACCGAGCGGGGATGGGAGGGAGGTGCGATACAGCATGGACGCGCCTTAACCCGCCGCGCCGCGCCGCGCATCCCGTGGCTTGCGCCCAAACTGCCCGGTGGCCTTCGTGCGCCCGCGCCGCTATGTTCGCGCGATGAAGCACGAGCCCGGCATTTTCGAGCGATCCGATCCGGAAGCGATCGCGGCAGCCGATGCGCAGGCGGAGGCCGATATCCCTGCGGGGCGGGTCCATTCGCATGCTATCGTCGGGGAATGGTCGATGACGTGGGGCAAGCCCGGCCGCCTGCCGTTCAAGGATTGGCTTGCGCAACGGAATGGCTGAGGTCGTCTGGACGGACCAGGCGCTCGAACAACTCGACCTGATCGTCGCCCATATCGAATTGTTCGATCACGTCGCGGCCGGGCGGCTGCGCACCCGGCTGTTCGATGTAGCGAGCAGCTTGCAGACGTTCCCGGCGCGTGGTCACCCGGTGGACGCCACCCGCCGTGAGCTGCTGACCGTTCCACCTTACATGTTGCGATACCGCGAGGACGGCGAGATCGTATGGATCGTCGGCGTCCGCCATGCCGCCCGCCGCCCGGACTGAACCGTTCCATGACCATTATGCCCGCCCCCACGCCGATGATGGCGCAATATCTCGCGTTGAAGGCGGAGGCTGAGGATTGCCTGCTGTTCTATCGCATGGGCGATTTCTTCGAGCTGTTCTTCGATGACGCGCGCGTCGCCGCGCAGGTGCTCGACATCGCGCTGACCGCGCGCGGCGAACATGCCGGCGAGAAGATCCCGATGTGCGGCGTGCCCGTCCACGCCGCCACCGCTTACCTGCAACGCCTTATCAAGGCCGGGCACCGCGTCGCCATCGCCGAGCAGACCGAATCGCCCGAGGCGGCGCGCAAGGCGCGCGGGTCCAAGGCGCTCGTCAACCGCGCGATCGTCCGCGTCGTCACCGCCGGCACGCTGACCGAAGAGACGTTGCTGGACGCACGGTCGGCGAACTGGTGCGTGGCGGTCGGCGAGACCGCCGGCGGCGAGGTCGCGGTCGCCGCCGCCGACGTGTCGACCGGCCGCTTCGAGGTGATCGCCTGCGACCGCGGCAACCTTGGCGCGGAACTCGCCCGGCTCGGCGCGGCGGAAGTCGTCGCGGCGGAGGGCAGCGAAGTCCCCGCCACCGTCTGGCGCCCGCGCGCCGAGTTCGACAGCGCGCGCGCCGAGGAGCGGCTCAAGCGGCTGTTCGCGGTCGCCACGCTCGACGGCTTCGGGCAGTTCGGACGCGCCGGGCTTTCCGCGGCGGGCGGGCTGGTCGCCTATCTCGACCACACCGCCAAGGGGCAGCTGCCGTTCCTGCGCCCGCCGGTGCTCGCCGCCGCGCGCGACACGATGGCGATCGACGCGGCGACCCGCGAGAGCCTGGAGATCACCTGCACGGCCGCCGGGCAGCGCAAGGGCAGCCTGCTCGACGCGGTCGACCGCACTGTCACCGGCGCGGGCGCGCGGCTGCTCGCCGCCGATCTCGGCGCGCCGTTGATGGACCGTGCCGCGATCGACGCGCGGCTCGATCTGGTCGCCTTGTTCCACGACGATGCGGCATTGCGCGAACGGATGCGCGCCGCGCTGCGTGCGCTTCCCGACATCGGGCGCGCGCTCGGGCGGCTGGCGGCCGGGCGCGGCTCCCCGCGCGACCTCGGCCAACTCCGCGACGGACTGGACGGCGCATGGGCGATCGGCGACCGGCTCGGCAAGCTGGAGGGCGCGCCGGCGATGCTCGCGACCCTTGCGCCCCGCCTGCGCGGCCACGGGGGATTGATCGACCTGCTCAAGCGCGCGCTGGTTCCCGCGCCACCGATCGAGGCGAGCGACGGCGGCTATATCGCGGCGGGCTACGATGCCGCGCTGGACGCGCTGCGCGATACCGGCAGCGGCGGCCGCCGCGCCATCGCCGCGCTGGAGGCGACCTTCCGCACCAGGACCGGGATCGCCGCGCTCAAGATCCGCCATAACGGCGTGCTTGGCTATCACATCGAGGTGCCGGCCCGCGCAGCCGATCCGCTGATGGCGGCGGACTCGGGCTTCACGCATCGCCAGACGCTCGCCGGAGTCGTGCGCTTCAATGCGCCGGAGCTGCACGAGGTCGCCGCCAGCGTGACGCAGTCCGGCGCGCACGCCCTCGCTGCCGAGGCGGCGCATCTCGAGGATCTCACCGCGCAGGCGCTGGCCGGGCGCGAGGCGATTGCCGCCACCGCCGACGCCGTCGCACGGCTCGACGTCGCCGCCGGGCTCGCCGAGCGCGCGATCGAAGGCGGCTGGTCGCGCCCCGCGTTTGCGGATCACGCCTGTTTCGAGGTTGCCGGCGGTCGCCATCCGGTCGTCGAGGCGGCGCTGTCGCGGAGCGGCGACCGCTTCGTCGCCAACGACTGCGTGCTGGGCGAACGCTCGCGGTTGTGGCTGGTCACCGGCCCCAACATGGGCGGCAAGTCGACGTTCCTGCGCCAGAATGCGCTGATCGCGGTGCTCGCGCAGGCCGGCGCGTGGGTGCCCGCGGCTTCCGCACGGCTCGGGCTGGTCGACCGGCTGTTCAGCCGTGTCGGCGCGTCGGACAATCTCGCGCGCGGGCGCTCGACGTTCATGGTCGAGATGGTCGAGACCGCCGCGATCCTCGCGCAGGCGACGCCGGACAGCTTCGTGATCCTCGACGAGGTCGGGCGCGGCACCTCCACCTACGACGGGCTCGCGATCGCCTGGGCGGTGGTGGAGGCGATCCACGAGGACAATCGCTGCCGCTGCCTGTTCGCCACGCATTATCACGAGCTGACCCGGCTCGCCGAACGCTGCGACGCGCTTTCGCTCCACCATGTGCGGGCGCGCGAGTGGAAGGGTGAGCTGGTGCTGCTCCACGAACTCGCCGACGGGCCGGCCGATCGCAGCTATGGCCTGGCGGTGGCGCGGCTTGCCGGGATGCCCCCTGCGACCGTCTCGCGCGCGAAGGCGGTGCTGGCGAAGCTGGAGGCGGGGCGCGCGAAGACCGGCGGCCTTGCGGCAGGGCTGGACGACCTGCCGCTGTTCGCCGCCGCCCTGCAGGCGGAGGAGGAGCAATGCGACGCGATCCGGGCCGAAGTGGAAGCGCTCGACGTCGACGCGCTCACGCCGCGTGAGGCGCTGTACACGCTCTACCGGCTTAAGGCGCTCGCGCGGGAGGGGTGAGGGGGATGTCGCGCGACGTCGAACTTACGCGGCTAACCCCTGATAACGGTGGTGGACGAAACGGTCCGCCCGGCCGTGTCGCGACGGTGGCCGCATTTGCAGTCGGGTTGTCCACGGTCGGATTGTTGATCCTGCCGGGAATCGTCACGGATGCGATGCCGCTGCTTGCCGACCCGAAGTTTGACCCCGCAGCCGGTATGGCGATCCTCGGTTTCGTGCTGGCGCTCTGGGCGGCTGTCCACATCAGTCGCTTGCCCGTCGAGGAAATCCGGGGATCGCGAGCTGCACGCTGGTAGCTCCGTATCATGCTGCCGCTGTGGCTCGGCTTCGGTGCCGCCAACCTCGGCCGCCGCGCTGCCGCGGCGTCCGGTTTCCGCCATAACGGCATCGTCACTTCTGCGACAGCGCGCGTCCCGGGAAAGAGCGTCACGGCGCTGCGCCGCCGCACGCGCTACGATGTCGCGATCGTCAGCCCGGCCTACTGGGGCATCGTGACGCTGGAGGTCGGCACGACGCTGCACGACCGTCTCGTTCCCGGACGCGATCGCGTGAGCCTGCTGATCGAAACCGCTCCGGACGGCGCGATGCGTCTTCTGCGGCCGCTTCGTTGGAGGGTGCCCTGTGCCCTGGGCGACGCCCCGTTGCTGATGCCGTCGCACTCCGCGCGCAAGGGGGCGACGCGTTAACCGCAATCGCCTATCCCCTCCCGTCATGAACGCCCGTTTCGATCACCTTCCCAATCGCCGCGCCATCGTCGATCGCCGATTGCTTGCCGAGCAGGTCGCCGCCGCCACCGGCAAGGACGCCGCGGCGCTGCGTCATCAGGTCAGCTTGCTGCTCAAGAGTGCGCTCGACGCCGGACGCGCGGAGATCGCACGCCGGATCACCGCCAACCCGACGCGCGGGATCGAGGCGGCGAACGCGCAGGCCTATCTGATCGACCAGTTGCTGTGCGTCCTGGCCGACTTCACGCTCGAACGGCTGTACCCGCTGTCCAATCCCACCGCGGGAGAGCGGCTGTTGCTGATCGCGGTCGGTGGATACGGACGCGGGGAGATGGCGCCGTTCTCGGACGTCGATATCGGCTTCATCATGCCCGGCAAGCAGACCCCGTGGGCCGAGCAGGTGATCGAGTCGATGCTCTACACCCTGTGGGATCTCGGGCTGAAGATCGGCCATTCCAGCCGCTCCGTCGACGAGATGGTGCGGCAGGCGAAGGGCGACGTGACGGTGCGCACCGCATTGCTGGAGGCGCGCTACGTTTGGGGCGACGAGACGCTTTACGAGGAAGCGTCGCGCCGCTTCGCCGACGACGTCCGCCGTGGGACCGAGCGACAGTTCGCCGCCGACAAGCTGGCCGAACGCAATGCGCGCCACATCCGCATGGGCGACACCCGCTACGTCGTCGAACCCAACGTCAAGGAAGGGAAGGGCGGATTGCGCGATCTCCACGCGCTGTTCTGGATCGGCAAACATACCTATCAGGTGCAGCGCGCGAACGAGCTGGTGGCGGTCGGGCTGTTTACGCGTGAGGAATACCGGCTCTTCCACCGCGCCGACAATTTCCTGTGGGCGGTGCGTTGCCACCTGCACCTGATCGCGGGCCGGGGCGAGGATCGGCTGACCTTCGACTATCAACGCGAGATCGCGCAGCGGATGAACTACGCCGACCGCCCCGGCAAATCGGCGGTCGAGCGTTTCATGCAATTCTACTTCCTCCAGGCGCGCACCGTCGGTTCGCTGACCGGACTGTTCCTTGCGCACATGGACGAGCGTTTCTCGCGCCGTCGCCGCCTCGGGCTGACGGTGGCGCGCACGCCCAAGCGGCTGGGCGGCTTCGCCATCGACGGCGGGCGAATCGCGCTGCCTTCCGACGATTTCTTCCAGGCCGACCCGCGGCGCCTGGTCGAGATCTTCGCGCTCGCCGCCGAGCAGGGGATGGAGATCCACCCGCTCGCGCTGCGCTGCGCGACGCGCGATGCGCGGCTGGTCACCGCGATGCGCCGCGACGCGCAGGCCAACGCACGCTTCCTCGATCTGCTCGCGGGGCCGCACGATCCGGAACTGCCGCTGCGGTGGATGAACGAGACCGGAGTGCTCGGACGCTTCGTGCCGGACTGGGCGCGGATCGTCGCGCAGATGCAGTTCGACATGTATCATCACTATACCGTCGACGAGCACACGATCCGCGCGATCGGGCTGCTGGCGCGGATGGAGACCGGCGCGCTCGCCGACGAGCATCCGTTGCCCAGCGAGGTGATGGGGCAGATCGTGTCGCGCCGCGTCCTCTACGTCGCGGTGCTGCTCCACGACGTCGCCAAGGGTCGCGGCGGCGACCATTCGATCCTGGGCGCCGAAGTGGCGGAGCGGCTCTGCCCGCGGTTCGGGCTGACCCCGGCGGAGACCGAGACGGTCGCGTGGCTGGTGCGCCACCACCTGTTGATGAGCGCGACGGCCTTCCGCCGCGACCTGACCGACTTCAAGACGATCCTCGATTTCGCGGAGGTGGTGCAGAGCCCGGAGCGGCTCCGCCTGCTGCTGGTGTTGACCGTCGTCGATATCCGTGCGGTCGGGCCGGGAACATGGAACGGCTGGAAGGGGCAATTGCTCGGCGACCTCTATGACCGTGGCGAGGAGGTGCTCCGGCTCGGCCACAAGCAGAAGGGCCGCGGGGAGCGTGTGCTCGCCAAGCAGGAGGCGTTGCGCGTCGCGCTGCACTGGAACGCGGACATGCTGGCGGGGTACGTCCGACGCCTGCCCGAACCGTATTGGATCGCCGAGCCAAACGACGTGCTGGCGCACAATGCCGCCTTCGTCTCGCAGGCCGGCGAGGTGCCGCTCGCGATCGATGCGCAGGTCTATCCGGAGCGTGGCGCGACGTTGGTAACCGTCTACGCCGCCGACCATCCCGGTTTGTTCAGCCGCATCGCCGGGGCGATCCACGTCGCTGGCGGGAACATCATCGACGCGCGCATCCACACCACGCGCGACGGCATGGCGCTGGACAATTTCCTGGTGCAGGATCCGCTTGGCCGCCCGTTCGACGAGGCGGGGCAACTCATGCGGTTGAAGACCGCGATCGAGGATGCGCTGGCCGGGCGCGGCAAGCTGACCGATCGCCTGAAGGCCAAGCCGCTGCCGCGCGCGCGCGCCGACGCCTTCCGGATCGAGCCCAACGTGCTGGTCGACAACAAGGCGTCGAATCGCTTCACGGTCGTCGAGGTGGCGGCGCGCGACCGCCCGGCGCTGCTCAACCAGCTCGCCTATGCGCTGTTCCTGTCGAAGGTGACGATCCACTCCGCGCACGTCGCCACGTATGGCGAGCGCGCGGTCGACGTCTTCTACCTGACCGACCTGACCGGCGACAAGATCACCGCCGTGGCGCGCGTTCGTACGCTGGAGAAACGCCTGCTGGCGGCCGCGGCGGGCGCCCCGCACGAGGAAGCGGCGTAGAATCCGAGGCGGATGCTCGTCATCGCGACCCCGGCGCGGGCCGGGGAAGCAATCCAGGGCCGGACCAGAACGCCCTGGATTGCTTCGCCAGCTCGCAACGACGGGTCAGCTTGCGCCAACCTGCTCCCGCGTCATTCGACGAACGGCTCGACGGTGACGTGCCGCCCGCGCAGGAACGCGTCGGCGACCAGCCGCAGCGGCGAGACGTCGACGTCGGACACGCCGGCGCGCACGATCGCGGCGAAGCGATGGTAGAGGCCCGGATATTCGCCGTGCAGGTCGGCGTCGTGCGCCACCGCTTCCTTGCCGTCGATCGTCAGCACCGACCCGCCCTTCGACAGCAGCAGCGTGCCGCCGTCGGTAACGACCTCGATATCCCAATGCTGTGGGCCTTCCTGGCGGAAGTCGAGATCCATCGCGATCGCGGTGCCGGCGGTGTCGCGGAATGCGACGCGCGCGGCGATCGGCGCGGCGCGGTTCGACGGCACGTCCAGTTCGGCGGTCTCGACGAAGAACGGCCGCGGCAGGATGCGCGTCGCGATCGACAGCGCGTTGATGCCGGGATCGAACACACCGAAGCCGCCCGGCTCCCAGATCCAGTCCTGACCCGGATGCCAGACGCGCACGTCCTCGCGCCACGTGATCGTCGCCGCCGTCACTTCGCGCTCGCTCAGCCACGCGCGCGCCGGCTCGACCCCGTCGGCGTAGCGCGAGTGCCAGCTCGCGAACAGGCTGACCCCCTTCGCCGCTGCGGCATCGCGCAGCGCGGTGACCTCTGCCAGTGTCGCGCCCGGTGGCTTTTCAAGGAAGACGTGCCAGCCCTGCTCGATGCAGAATTGCGCGATCTCGCGCCGGACCTGCGGCGGGGTGCACAATGCCACGGCATCGACCGCGACGCCGCTGTCGGCCAGCGCCCGCACGTCGCGGAAGAACGGCAGCCCGTTCACCGGCTCGCCGCTGCGGCTGACGGTGGCGACCAGATCGAAGCTCTTGCCGGCCTCGATCGCGGGCAGATGCTGGTCGTGCGCGATCTTGCCCATGCCGACCAGCGCGAGGCGGATGGGGGCCGTCACAGTGCGCGCACCGCGACCGGGGCGGCCGCCGCGTCGGTCAGTCGGTTGCGAAGCGGCAACGCGAACGGCGCCGCGTCGATCTCGAACACGTCCCCGGCCTGCGTCTTCACGCCGTCTGCCACCGACAGCGTCGCGGTGCCGAAGAAGTGCACGTGCACGTCGCCCGGACGGCGGAAGCCGGCGTATTTGAAATGATGATGCTCAAGATTGGCGAGGTGATGCGACATATTGTCCTCGCCGGTGAGGAACGGCTTTTCCCACAGCGTCTTGCCATCGCGGACGATCCGGCTGGTGCCGCGGATATCCGACGGCGGCGTGCCGAGCAGCAATTCGGCGCCCAGCGACGCCTGCCGCAGCTTGGAATGCGCCAGCCACAGGTAATTGTGCTTCTCCGTCACATGGTCGCTGAACTCGTTGGCGAGCGCGACGCCCAGCCGGTACGGCGTGCCGTCCTCGCCGATCAGGTAGACGCCCGCCAGCTCCGGCTCCTCGCCGCCGTCCTGCGCGAAGGCAGGCGACGCGAACGGCGCTTCGGGAGCGACCAGCGACTGGCCGTCGCCCTTGTAGAACCATTCCGGCTGCTGTCCGACCGCGCCGGCGGCGGGCTTGCCGCCCTCCACGCCTTCCAGGAACATCCGCATCGAGTCGGTCTGGTGCTCCGACGACGATGCCGCCTTGTGCATCGCGTCGCGCCCCGAAGCCGAGCCGAGGTGCGTCAGGCCGGTGCCGGCCAGCATCAGCCGCGCGCCGTCTTCATGATCGATCGCGGGCAGCAGGCGCCCGGCGTCCAGCTCGGCGGAGATGTCGACGGTCTCGTCGCTGCGCCGCTTTGCTGCAGCCTCGGCCAGCGTCGTACCGGCGGCGATCGCTTCGTGCGCCAGCGCGCGCGTGGTCTCGACCCCGGTCAGGAAGACCGCGCGGTCGCCCTCGGCCAGGATGACGCGACGCCGCCCGTCGGCACCGCGATGTTGAAGCAGGCGATTGTAGGTCATGCGAGGTCCTTGAGCGCAGAGATGTAGCGGCGTGCCTCGGCACCGACCGCGTCGGCGGTCTTGCCGGGACGATAAAGATTGGAGCCGAGCCCGAAGCCGTCCGCGCCCGCTGCGCGCCACGGCTCCAGGTTATCGGGCACGATCCCGCCGACCGCCAGCAGGCGCGTCGCCTTGGGCAGCACCGCGCGCTGCGCCTTCAGATAGGCCGGCGTGGTGCCATCGGCGGGGAACAGCTTCAGCGCGGTGGCGCCGGCCGCGAGGGCGGCGAACCCCTCGCTGGCGGTGAAGTAACCGGGCAGCGAGATCAGCCCGCGTGCCGCGCTTGCGCCGATCACCGCGGCGTCGGTGTTCGGGGAGACGATCAGCGTTCCGCCGGCGTCCTCGACGCGCAGCACGTCCTCGACCGTCAGCACCGTGCCTGCGCCCACCATCGCGCGATCGCCGAGCCGCGTGGCAAGCAGGCGGATGCTGTCGAACGGATCGGGCGAGTTGAGCGGCACCTCGATCAGCGTGAACCCGGCCTCGACCAACGCGTCGCCGACCGCCGGCGCCTCCGCCGGGGTCAGCCCGCGCAGGATCGCGACCAGCGGTGCGGCCGCGAACGCGACGTCGAACCTTGCATGCGTGTCAGTCGTCATTGGGTCAACTCCCACAAGCGGTGGATACCCGCGGCGAACGCGCGCTCGCTGTCGAGCGTCACCGGACGCCCGCCGGCGTGCGTGATCGCCGCGGCATAGAGATCGGCGAGCGCTCCGCCCGCCAGCAACTGCACCTCGCGGCCCGCCAGATCGTCGCGCGAACCGACGTCGGCGCCGATCAGCACCCCGCTCGCGAACGCCGCGGCGTCGGCCGGCGCAAGCCGCCCCAGCAGCACGCGTGCGCGCACCTCGAACAGCGCCACTGTCAGGTCGCGTGCGCCTGCTCCGCGTGACAGTCCGTCGCGGAAGGGCGCGCCGTCAGCAACATCGCCGTCCAGCATGCCGGCCAGGATGCCATGCCCGCGCAGCAAGGCGAACAGCTCGCCGGTCAACGCGGTGGCGATGTCGCTCACTCGCCCGTCGGCCGTGGCGATCCATTTGTTGTGGGTGCCCGGCTGGCAGAACAGCGCGTCGTCCGGGGCCAGCCCGGCGGCAATCGCGCCGAGCACCTGAACCTCTTCGCCGCGCATCACGTCGGCGCGGCCCGCGCTCCGCAAGGCGACTCCCGGGATCAGCCTGACCCCAAAATCGGCCAGTTCGAGCGTGCCGCGCGCGAGATCCGCGATGTCGGCCGGCGCGTCCACGTATGGCACCTCGCGCCAGCCGCGGTTCGACCCGACCATCCCCGCGGCGATCACCGGCAGGTCGCCGAGTCTTTCACGCAGCGCGCTGATTTCGCTTGGATAATCTTCGGGGGTAAGCGACAAGATGCCGCGCGCGTCCTTGGCCACTTCATCGGGGATCCCGCCGGCGGACATGCGCCATGCCCGTCGGTTGGTCGTTCCCCAGTCGATGGCGATATAGTCGCCCGCCACATGATCCTCCCGCTTTATTTGTAGGACATAAAGCCTTGCGCGAAGAGGTCAAGGCTGTGCGTCCCGCGCGCGATCCTGTACGTGTCCAACCCAATAGCAAGGAGAGAATGATGACCGAGGTGCGGACGGTGTGGCGCGGGGCGGCGACGCTGGGCGAGGGGCCGGCATGGGATCCCGCGCGGGGCGTGCTATGGTTCGTCGACATCAAGCAGCAGCGCGTGCACCGCTACGATCCGCGTGGCGGCGACGTCGCCTCGTGGGACGCGCCAGCGCAGATCGGCTGGGTTCTGCCCGCCGCCGCCGGGACGTTGCTCGCCGGGCTCCAGACCGGGTTGGCGCGCTTCGATCCGGAAAGCGGCGCGTTCGCGCATCTCGCCGACGTCGAGCCGGACCTGCCCGGCAACCGCCTGAACGACGCGACCGTCGCCGCGGACGGCACGGTCTATTTCGGGTCGATGGACGATGGCGAGAGCGCAGCCACCGGGCGGGTTCATCGCTGGGACGGTGCGCAGGTGACGACGACCGCCATCGAACCGGTGGCGATCACCAACGGTCCGGGAATTTCGCCCGATGGTACAACGCTTTACCATGTCGATACCGTCGGCGGGGTGATCCATGCCGTGGTGCTGAACAGCGACGGTACGGTTGGCGCGGCGCGTGAATTCGCCACGATCGACCCGGCCGATGGTCACCCGGACGGCGTGACGGTCGATTCAGGCGGTAACGTCTGGGTAGGGCTGTGGGGCGGTTGGCGCGCACGCTGCTACGCGCCCGACGGCAGCATCCGGCAGGAGGTGAAGCTTCCCGCCGCCAACGTGACCAAGATCGCGCTCGGCGGCCCCGACCTGCGCACCGCCTTCGCGACCACGGCGCGCAAGGATCTCGACGACGCCGCACTGGCCGACCAGCCGGACGCCGGTGGCCTGTTCGCCTTCGAGGTCGAGGTGCCCGGCCAGCCGCTCCCGCCGGTACGCTTGGCCTGATACGACAACGGCCGGCGGCTCCTGTGAGCCGCCGGCCGTCCTTCGTTCCGTCGCGGACCGTGGATCAGTGCGCGGTTTCGTTCACCGGCACGTCCGGCAGCGCATTGGTCGTCTTGGCGCCCCACAGCGCATAGAACAGGATGTAGAGTTCGCACGCCGCGGTGAGCAGGAACGACGGCTGCAACCCATAGCTGTCGGCCAGCTTGCCCTGCACCACCACCAACGCACCGCCGGCGATCGCCATGATCAGCAACCCCGAGCCTTCCTCGGTCAACGGCCCCAGGCCCTTGATCCCCAGCGTGAAGATGGTCGGGAACATGATCGAGTGGAACAGCCCGACCGAGATCAGCGCCCACATCGCGACCGGACCGGTCGTGAAGACGGTGATAAGCATAACGATGAACGCGCCGATCGAGAAGGCGGCCAGCACCGTTTCGGCCGGAATGCGCTGCATGATCGCGGAGCCGGCGAAACGCCCGATCATCATGCCACCCCACAGGAACGTCAGGTAGCGTCCGGCCTGCTCGGCGGTGACGTTGGCGATCTCGGGCTGGCTGACGAAGTTCACGAACAGGTTCGCGACGCCGATCTCGGCGATCAGGTAGATGAAGATCGCCGGGATGCCGAAGACGAGGTTGCGATGCTTCCACAGCGAGTGGTTCTTGCGATCCTCCTTGGCGACCCGGCTGGTCGACGACCCCATCGCCGGCAACGGGAAGCGCGCGATGATGACCGCGAGCACGACCAGCACGATCGCGACCAGGACGTACGGCAGGATCACCGACTGTGCGTCGGCCAACCGCTCCGCCTCTGTCAGCACGGTGCCGGTCGCTGCCGTGCCGCCCTTCGAGCGGCCGAGGATCAGATAGGCGCCGAACAGCGGGGCAAGCATCGTGCCCGCCGAATTGAGCGCCTGCACCAGGTTGAGCCGCGACGAGGCGGTCTCCGGCGGGCCGATCACCGCGACATACGGGTTGGCCGCGACCTGGAGCAGGGTGATGCCGCTCGCGATCACGAACAGCATGATGAGCGTCACGCCGTAGCTCGGCAGGCTGGCGGCGAGCACCATGCCCAGCGCACCGGCCGCCATGATCAGCAGCCCGATGACCAGCGACCTTTGATAGCCGATCCGCTCGATCAGCTTGGCCGACGGAATCGAGGCGAAGAAATAGGCGATGAACCACACGCTCTCGATCAGCGTGGTCTGCGTGTAGTTCAGGTCGAACACGCTGCGCAGGTGCGGCAGCAGCGTGTTGTTGATGACGGTGATGAACCCCCACATGAAGAACAGGCTCGCCAGCAGCGTCAGCGCCCGGCCGTAGCCGGGCATCGCCCCGCCGCCTGCGCTGCCCGCGTGCGTCGCACCCGGGGAAATTGGGGGTCCGGCCATCGTCCTCTCCTCGTCCTGATCATGTTCGCGCGCGGCGGGCTTGCGCCGCGAAGATATGTCTGACTATATTCGCCGCGAACACGTGGTCAATGCGGCAATCACCGCAGACTGGCAAGTGCGGGAGGGTGTCGGTGAGCATTTCGGTGACTCGGTGGGTGATAAGTGCCGTGACGATATCGGTGGCGGGGCTGGCCGGCTCCTCGGCTTACGCCGCGACGGCGCAGCGCGCCGCGTTCGGAACGCTGCCGGACGGTACCGCGGTGGAGGCGGTGACGCTGACCGGCCGCAACGGGGTCAGCGCGCGCATCATGACGCTGGGCGCGACATTGCAATCGTTCAACGCGCCGGACCGCGACGGCAAGGTCGCCGACATCACGCTCGGCTATGACGATGCCGCCAGCTACGTAACCGCGCCGAATTTCTGGGGCCAGACGGTCGGCCGCTACGCCAACCGCATCGCGGGCGGCAAGTTTACGATCGACGGCAAGTCGTATCAGGTCCCGCTCAACGACAAGACCAACTCGCTGCATGGCGGGACCAAGGGTTTCGACAAATACATCTGGCGGATCACGTCGGTGAAGTCGGGCGCGCAGGCCAGCGTGACGATGGTGATGACCAGCGCGGCAGGCGATCAGGGCTATCCGGGAAAGCTTGAGGTCTCCGCCACCTACAGCCTCGACGACAATGGTGCGCTGACCATCGACTTCGATGCGAAGACGGATGCGCCGACGGTCGTCAACCTGACCAACCACGCGCTGTTCGACCTTGCGGGCGAGGGGTCGCCGGGCGGCATCTATGCGCAGAAGATGACGGTGCCGGCCGCGCGCTACACGCCGGTCAACGCCGCGCTGATCCCAACCGGGGAACTGGCGCCGGTCGCGGGTACGGTGTTCGACTTCACGAAGCCGCGCGCGATCGGGCAGAGCGTACGCGACGGACGCGACCCGCAGATCGTGATCGGGCGCGGCTACGACCATAATTTCGTGCTCGACAAGGGCGCGACGACCGAGCCCGAGCTTGCCGCGCGCGTCGAGGACGCCGCGTCGGGCCGTGTGCTGGAAGTGCTGACCACCGAGCCGGGCGTGCAATTCTATTCCGGCAACTTCCTCGACGGAGCGCTGGTCGGCAAGCAGCACCACGTCTATCGCATGGGCGACGGCTTCGCGCTGGAGCCGCAGAAATTCCCGAATACCCCGAACCAGCCGTCGTTCGGCTCGGCGCGGGTCGATCCGGGCAAGCCTTACCATCACCGCATGGTGTACCGCGTCTCGGTGGCGCGTTGATCCCCGGAGTTTGCTGACATGACGGCCCCTATCGATCCGACGAAGCTGCGCAGCCGTGCGTGGTTCGACAATCCGGCGAACATCGACATGACGGCGCTGTATCTGGAGCGCTACTTGAACTTCGGTCTTTCGCTGGACGAGCTTCGTTCGGGCAAGCCGATCATCGGGATCGCGCAGACGGGCAGCGACCTGAGCCCGTGCAACCGCCACCATCTGGTGCTGGCGGAGCGGGTGCGCGAGGGCGTGCGCGAGATGGGCGGGATCGTGCTGGAATTTCCGGTGCATCCGATCCAGGAGACCGGCAAGCGCCCGACCGCCGGGCTGGACCGCAACCTGGCGTATCTGGGGCTGGTCGAGGTGCTGTACGGCTATCCGCTGGACGGGGTGGTGCTGACGATCGGGTGCGACAAGACGACGCCGGCGTGCCTGATGGCGGCCGCGACCGTGAACATTCCCGCGATCGCGCTGTCGGTGGGGCCGATGCTGAACGGCTGGCACAAGGGCGAGCGGACCGGCTCGGGCACGATTGTGTGGAAGGCGCGGCAGCTGCTGGCGGCCGGCGAGATCGACGATGCCGAGTTCATCCGGCTGGTGGCGTCCTCGGCGCCGTCGACGGGCTATTGCAACACGATGGGCACCGCGACGACGATGAACTCGCTGGCCGAGGCGCTGGGCATGTCGCTGCCGGGTTCGGCGGCGATTCCGGCACCTTACCGTGACCGGCAGGAGGTGGCGTACCTGACGGGCAAGCGGATCGTCGAGATGGTGGCGGAGGATCTGAAGCCCTCCGACATCCTGACCAGGGACGCGTTCCACAATGCGATCAAGGTCAATTCGGCGATCGGCGGATCGACCAATGCGCCGATCCACCTGGCCGCGCTGGCGCGCCACGTCGGGGTCGAGCTGCCGTTGAAGGATTGGGAGACCGAAGGGCACAAGGTGCCGTTGCTGGTCAATCTGCAGCCGGCCGGCGAGTATCTGGGCGAGGATTACTACCGGGCCGGTGGTGTGCCGGCGGTGGTCAACCAGTTGATCGAGCAGGGATTGATCGCGGAGGACGCCCCCACCGTCAACGGCCGCACGATGGGCGAGAACTGCCGCGGCGTGGCGATCGAGGACGAGAAGGTGATCCGCCCGTACGACCAGCCGCTGGTCGAGGAGGCCGGGTTCATCGTGCTGTCGGGCAATCTGTTCGACGCCGCGATCATGAAGACCAGCGTGATCTCGCCGGAGTTCCGCAACCGTTACCTGTCGAACCCGAACGATCCCGAGGCGTTCGAGGGCCCGGCGGTGGTGTTCGACGGGCCGGAGGATTACCACGCGCGGATCGACGATCCGGCGACGGGGATCACGCCCGAGACGCTGCTGTTCATGCGCGGCGCCGGGCCGATCGGCTATCCCGGCGCGGCCGAGGTCGTCAACATGCGCCCGCCGGCGTACCTGATCACCGAGGGCGTCCACGCGCTGCCGTGCATCGGCGACGGGCGGCAATCGGGGACGAGCGGGTCGCCGTCGATCCTGAACGCCTCGCCCGAGGCGGCGGCGATGGGCGGGCTGGCCCTCTTGCGCACCGGCGACCGGGTGCGCGTGGACCTTGGCAAGGGCACGGCCAACGTGCTGATCGCGGACGAGGAACTGGCCGGGCGGCGGCAGGCGCTGGAGGCGGCGGGCGGCTTTGCCTATCCGGCTTCGCAGACGCCGTGGCAGGAGATCCAGCGCGCGGTGGTCGGCCAGATGAACACCGGCGCGATCCTGGAGGGTGCCGAGAAGTACCAGCGGATCGCCCAGACGATGGGGCTGCCGCGCGACAACCATTGATGGTTGTTCGCCGCGGCCTCGGCATACGATCGTCGCTGGCGGGGTTCGAGCCGGAGTTCGGCCACTGTCGTGGCGGGGCTCTGGCTCATACCCGAGGTGACGGACTTGCGTTGCCGTTTCGAGGGGCCGTCGACCGGCTTGAAGTGGCTGGCGGGTGAAGACCGAGGTCGGATCGGCCTTCAGCCATTATCGACGATGACCGTGGCGCACCGCTCGATCGCCGGCAACTACCGCGGCGAACGGCGGGGTCAGTTTGAAAGGTGCTCGCGATGATCGCTATCGCTGATGGTCCACGCCTCGCCATCGGGGCGCCGCGATAGCATATCCTCGTGCCCTGACCCACGCACGCGCGCCTGAGCGTACGTCGTAACTCGGCGCTCGCCTGTGTTTGACGTACGCGGGACCCGAAGCGCTCGCCGGAAGGCCTCCTCGCAAGCCGTATACCGGCCTCGGCGTCTGGCGGCGCCGCCTGAGTCTAGCGGCGCGGCCCTGCATCGTCTCGCTGCTCGCGCAGTTGGCCCTATCGTCACTCCCACTGCCCAAGCAGAGGCTGCGACCTGCCATCGCAAGCGGAGTGCTTCGATGACGGGAGGTGCCGGCTTCTGTGGTGACGGTTGATGAGGGCCGTCAGCGATGGATCCGACCCGCATGAGGCGATCAGCGCGACCCCGGTCAGCACGCGCTTCGCCAATCAGCCGTCGATCAATGTGTGCGCCGCCGCATCGTTCGCGATCGCCTAGAAAAGCTCGTGTTCGAGATCATCGCGCAGGATACGCCACGCGGCGCCGACCCACACTAGCCGATCAACGCCACCTCGGTGTCGCGGCGCGCGTCGCCGATCAGCCGTTCCGTCACCGTACGTGCCGCTGCGCCGTCGCCGTTCGCGATGGCCTCGAACAGCTCGCGGTGCAGAGGGATCGGGTCCTTGTACTGGGTGCCGGTGCGATATTTGAAGAAAGTCGTCCAGCGGACCGCCGCGGCGATGCTGCTCGACAGGCTGACCAGCAGCTCGTTGCGCGTCGCCTGCAGGATCGTCGCGTGGAAACGCTGGTCGGCACTCTGCCCTTCCTGCGTGCGAAGTCCCTGGATCGCCATCACTTCCAAGGCATGCCCCATGCGCGACAGTTGCTCCGCGCTACGCTGCACCGCCGCCAGTTCCGCGGCGGCGGGTTCGACGATCATGCGTAGCTGGAACAGGCTGCGCACGAAATCGAGCGATGGCGCACCCTCGAACATCCACGCGAGCATATCGGGATCGAGCAGGTTCCAGTTCGCACGTTCGCGCACGCGGGTGCCGGCCTTCGGGCGGCTCTCTACCAGTCCCTTGGCATTCAGCATCCGCAACGATTCGCGGATCACGCTGCGCGAGACACCGGCCTGTTCGGCAAGCTCGATCTCGCCGGGAAGGGTCGTGCCCTCGGGATGCTGGCCGGTGACGATCGCGATCCCCAGACTGCGCGCGATCGACATGTGCGCCGGACCCCGGCGCTCGCTCTTTTCCACCCTTGTCCCCTCTGCCGGTCGCGCAGCTTAGGCCTGCGAACCCGGCGGGAGCAAGGCAAGGCGGATCACCCCGCCCATGCCAGAGCGCGCCGCAGCCGCTCCGTGGCGTCGTGCGTGAACGGTCGCCCGTGCGCGAACAGCACGCGCTCCGGCGCGAGTGCGACCAGTCCGGCCAGCGTCGCGCGCGTCGCTTGCTCGCCGAAGCGCAGGACCGGGCGCAGATAGCGCGGCGTCGTGCCCGCGGACCCGCCACTCAGCCGCGCCACCCATGCGGTGACGGGCGGCAGGCGCTCGGGTTCCATGCATTGCACCAGATCGGTGAGCACCAGCGTGCGCGACGGCCGATGGTGGAACCAGATTTCGCTGAACCCGGCCGCACCCTGGATCAGTCCCTGCTCGACGGTGTCGGCCCATTCGGCCGGCGCCGTCGCGGCCAGTTCGCGGTCGATGCGGATTTCGCTACGCCGTACCTGCCCGCGCTCGCGCAGCCCGGGCGCCGCCCAGACGGTCGCGCTCGGATAGGCCCGCTGCCATGCCGCCAGCCGCGTCCAGTGGGCGATGTTGGGCGCGATCAGGTGGCGTACCGTGCCAACCTCGGCCAGGGCGGCGGCGAGTGCGGGCGTGAAGCGCGTCGGCGAGTGCAGCATCAGCCCGCGATCGGGCAGGCGGATCACGGTCATACGGATCGGCAGCGACAGTCCCGATGCGATCATCGGCCCGCTGTCGACGATCCACAGCGACTCGGCGAACGGCTTCAGGACGTCGAGCGGTGGATAGGAAGCGGGCGCATCGCTGTTTCGTTCGCGCGCCGCGAGCCACGCGACCGCTCCGGCCGCCACAGCCGCGCCGCCCAGCGCGATTTTCGTGTTGCGGTTCATGATGCTCCTTTCCGTCCGTGACGCCGTCCTGACACGACGCCCCAACGCATAGCGGGCGCGATCGGGGGCAGCGATGCTGGTCAAGCGTGCGACGTCACGGCATAGGCGCGCCGATGCAGCTAGCCGCCCAACGCGCGCATCTCGCGCAGCTCGCCGATGCCGGACGCTTGCGCACCTTGGCGCCACGCACCGGGGTCGACCTGTCTTCGAACGATTATCTCGCGTTATCTACCTCGCCGCGGCTGATCGCGGCGGCGCAGGCGGCGCTGGCGCGCGGCGTCGCGCTGGGATCGGGCGGGTCGCGGCTGCTCCGCGGCAACGATGCCGAGCACGAAGCGCTGGAAGAGGAAGCGGCGCGGTTCTTCGGGTGCGAGACGGCGTTGTTCTTCGGCAGCGGTTATGCCGCGAACACCGCGTTGTTGTCGTCGTTGCCGCAGGCGGGCGACCTGATCGTCCATGATGCACTGGTCCACGCCAGCATGCACGACGGGATGCGGCTGGGGCGAGCGGAATGCGTGGCGGCGACGCATGGCAATGCGCAGGCGGTGGACGACGCGATCGCGGCGTGGCGCGCGCGTGGCGGTACGGGCACGCCGTGGATCGCTGTCGAGAGCCTCTACAGCATGGATGGCGACCTGACCGACGTCGCGGCGCTGGCGGCGGTCGCCGAACGGCGGGAGGCGATGCTGATCATCGACGAGGCGCACGCGACGGGCGTGTGGGGCGCGAACGGTCGCGGCATGGCGGCGGCGCTGCACGGGCGCCCTAACGTCTTGACGCTCAACACGTTCGGCAAGGCGCTGGGGTGCGAGGGGGCGGTGCTGTGCGGGCCGGCTATCGTGCGCGACTTCCTCGTGGCGCGGGCGCGGCCGTTCATCTTTTCCACCGCGCCCGCGCCGCTCGCGGCGGCGGTGGCGCGGGAGAGCTTGCGCATCGTCGCCGACGAACCGGCGCGCAGGGCGCGATTGCACGCATTGATCGACGCCGCGCGACGGCATCTCGCGCCGCTGGGTGCTCGGGTCGAGTCGCAGGTCGTGCCGCTGGTGATCGGCCAGGATCGCGCGGCGATGCAGGTCGCAGCGGCAGTACAGGCAGCGGGCTTCGACGTGCGCGGCATCCGCCCGCCGACCGTCCCGCCGGGAACCGCACGGCTGCGGATCGCGCTGACGCTGCACGTCGGGGAGGCGGAGATCGCGGCGTTGGCGACGGTGTTGCGCGAGGTGCTGCCATGACACGCGCGATCGTCGTCACCGGGACCGATACCGACATCGGCAAGACGGTGTTCGCCGCCGCGCTGACCGTAGCGCTGGGCGCAAGATATTGGAAACCGGTGCAGGCGGGGCTGGCGGATGGCAGCGATGCGGACAGCGTCGTGCGTCTGGGCGTCGACGCAACGCAGGTGGTCCGGGAGGCGTATCGACTGGCGACGCCGTGCTCGCCGCACCGTGCGGCGGAGATCGACGGTGTCACGATCGACCCGGCACGGCTGCCGTTGCCGGCTGGTTCGGGGGCGTTGGTGGTGGAAGGTGCGGGCGGGGTGCTGGTGCCGCTGACGCGCACATGGTCGTTCGCCGACCAGGCGGCGGCGTGGGGTGCGCCGGTGGTGCTGGTCGCGCGCACGGCGCTGGGCACGATCAATCACAGCCTGTTGTCGATCGAGGCGTTGCGCGCGCGCGGCGTGCCGCTGCTGGGCGTCGCGTTCGTCGGCGAGGCAGTGGAGGACAGCGAGGCGACGATCGCGGCGGTCGGCGGCGTGAAGCGGCTGGGACGGCTGCCGATCCTGCCTTCACTATCCGCGTCGACACTGCACGCCGCCTTCGCCAAGGCCTTCACGATCGAGGATTTTCAATGAGTTCGATCTGGCATCCGTTCACGCAGCATGGATTGCAGGAGCCGATCCCGTGCGTGGCGCGCGCGGAAGGGGCGGTGCTGCACACGGCGGACGGACGGCGAGTGATCGATGCGATCTCGTCGTGGTGGGTGACGACGCACGGCCACGCGCACCCGCGGATCGCAGCGGCGATCCGGGCGCAGGCGGAGCGGCTGGATCAGATCATCTTCGCCGGCTGGACCCACGAACCCGCCGAAGATGTCGCGGCGGGGCTGCGCGCGATCATGCCCAAGTCGTTGACGCGAGTATTCTTTTCCGATTCCGGTTCGACCAGCGTCGAGGTCGCGCTGAAGATGGCGCTGGGGTTCTGGCTGGCGCGGGGCGAGGCGCGGCACCGGATCCTGGTGCTGGAGCACGGCTACCACGGCGACACGATCGGGGCGATGTCGGTGGGGCAGCGCGGGGTGTTCAACCGTGCCTATGCGCCGCTGCTGTTCGATGTGGAAACCGTTCCTTTCCCTGGGGTTGGCGCCGAGCAGGCCGCACTGGACGCGCTGGAACGGGCCTGCGCGCGTGGCGACGCCGCGGCGTTCATCGTCGAGCCGCTGGTCCTGGGGGCGGGGGGCATGTTGTTCTATTCCGGCGACATTCTCGCAGAGATGCGCGCGATCTGCGAACGGTACGGCGTGCTGTTCATCGCCGATGAGGTGATGACCGGATGGGGCCGGACCGGCACGTTGCTGGCATGCGAGCAGGCCGGGGTGGTGCCGGATATCCTGTGCCTTTCCAAGGGGCTGACCGGAGGTGCGGTGCCGCTGGCGGTAACGATGGCGAGTGAGCCGATCTTCGAGGCGCATTGGTCGACCGACCGGTCGCGGATGTTCTTCCATTCGTCGAGCTACACCGCCAATCCGATCGCCTGCGCGGCGGCGGCGGCGAACCTGGCGATCTGGCGGGAGGAGCCGGTCGCTGAGCGTACTCAACAGCTTGGCGACTGGCAGCGGCAACAGGTCGCGGCGCTGGACGGGGTGCGCAACGCCCGCGTGCTGGGCACGATCGCGGCATTCGAGGTCGGGTCCGGCGAAGGATATCTGGCCGACATCGCGCCGCGATTGATGGCGTATTTTCGCGAGAACGACGTGCTTCTGCGTCCTTTGGGCGACACGGTGTACGTGATGCCACCGTATTGCATCGAAAAAAGCGACCTGGTGCGCGTTTATGCCGCGATTTCGGGGGCACTGGAACGACACCGATAGCGCGCCGGGGCGTTGGTGCGGAATGGACGATCGTTCCGCCACCGCGCCCGGTCGCCGCGGCGTCTGGCACCGCTTCCGCGACTGGTGGACCGACCACCGCGCGGTGGCGCGGGATCGGGCGGCGGCACTGGACGCGAGGGCGCATGACGCGCCGTCGCTGGACGAGGCGCAGCGCTTGTCGATGGAGGCCGCGGCGCTGCGGGCGGTTGCCGACGGCGGCGGGCGGCGCAAGGGGATCATACCGCTGCTGCGCAATTGACGCGCGACGGTTAGGCTTCGCCCGGTGTTGATGGGAGGATGCATGACCGAGACGACGGGCCGGCCGGTGCTGCACGGCTATTTTCGCTCGACCGCGGCGTATCGCGTGCGGATCGCGCTCAACCTGAAGCGCGTCGCGTGGCACGACGTGTTCCACCACCTGCGGCACGGCGAACAGCGCGATGCCGACTATCTGCGTCTCAACCCGCAGGGGCTGGTCCCCGCGCTGGAGTGGGAGGGCGCGGTACTGACGCAAAGCCTCGCGATCTGCGAATTCATCGACGAGGTGGTGCCAGAGCCGCCGTTGCTGCCGGACGCGGCGGTGGCGCGCGCGACGGTGCGAGCGTTCGCGCAGGCGATCGCGTGCGACATCCATCCCGTGCAGAACCTGCGCGTGCTGCAGCGGCTGCGCGCGGCGGGGCTGGAGGAAACGGCGGTGACCGCCTGGGCGCACGACACGATCGCCGACGGGCTGGCGGCGTGCGACGCGCTGCTGTCCGGGCGGGACGGGCCGTATTGCTTCGGGGAGCGGGTGACGCTCGCCGATCTGTGCCTGGTGCCGCAACTGGTGAATGCTCGGAGGTTCGGAGTGGCGCTGCGGTGGCCGCGGTTGCTGGCGGTGGAGGCGGCGTGTCTGGCGTTGCCGGCGTTCGCGGACGCCGCGCCGGAGCGGCAGCCGGATGCGGAATAGCGCTTGGCGATGGTGTTGCCGGTCGAGCACGGTTGGCTCGGGGCTATGGCGGGGACAAGCGACAGCCGGCGGGTGAGCGGCGGTCAGGTTTGCGACACGTGGGGCACTACGGGTCGAGTCCGGCGCGACGCGGCCGGGTGGCCTGGATTGCGCTGTCGCGACCGCCGGACGTGAATGTCGGTGTTCGGATGAGGCCCGCGTTCGCCGATAGCGGCGGCTCGACCCTCCCGCGATCTGGTGGCGGCAGCGGCGCGAGACCGGCCTCAAGCCGTGGTGACGAAATCGGCCGATCTTGCCGCTCGCGTACGCAGGTCGCTCGCGTCACGGCCTGCGAAACGCCACGCGAGGACGAGGTCGAGGTCGTGCGCTCGTCATGGCGAGCGTAGCCGAGCGATTCCGCGCTGGATTAGGACGCCCTGGTTGCTTCGCTACGCGCGCAATGACGGGCGGCGCCTCCGCGCGATTGCGACTTTACCGGGGATGACGCTCGACGTTCGCTGCGCGGGGCACCTTTTCACACCTGTGCCGCCACGCGGCGCGGGCCGCGCCCGACCAGCACCGTGGCGAGCGCGCCGAGCAGCATCAGCGCGCCGCCGAGCAGGATCACCCCGCGTGCGTCGCCGCCGAGCAGGCTGCGGTAGAACAACGGCACCGACAGGCTCTCGATCATCATCGGAATGACGATGAACATGTTGAAGATGCCCATGTAGACGCCGTTGCGCGCCGGCGGGATCATGCCGGTCAGCATGATGTAGGGATTGCCCATCATCCCGGCCCAGCCGATGCCGATGCCGATCATCGCGACGAACAGCCACCCCTCCGACGGCAGCGCCGGGATCGCCAGCATCGCCACGCCCGAGGCGGCGAGACAGCAGGCGTGGACGCGCTTTGCGCCATGGCGCTTCGCCAGCGGCATCAGCGCGAGCGCGGCGGCGAAGGCGACGGCGTTGTAGAAGGCGCCGAGCTGCCCGACGGTGAGGACGGTGTCGCGGAACGCGGTGCTCGCCGTGTCGACGGTGCCATGCAGCGAGCGGGCGAGCGCGAAGGTGATGAACTGCCAGTAAGCGAACATCGCATACCATTGGCAGAGCATCGCGAGCGCGAGCTGGCGCATCGGCTTCGGCATCTCGACAAGCGCGATCTTCAGGTCGGCGAGCGCCACGCGCAGTGTCAGCGGCTCGGCATCGAGGCGCGCCTGTTCCGCGGGCGGAAGCGGCAGTTCGGGGACGCGCCACACCGACCAGACGATCGTCGACAGCGACAGTATAGCGCCGATCAGGAACGCGATCCGCGTGATGTCCGGAATGCCGTTCGCATCGACGGCGTCCTTGTCGAAGCCGATCCACACCAGCAGCGACGGCGCGAGATAGGAAAGCGTCTGCGCCAGGCCGGTGAAGGCGGACTGGGTGAGGAAGCCGGTGGCGCGCTGATCCTCCGCCAGCCGGTCACCGACATAGGCGCGATACGGCTCCATGGTGACGTTGTTGGCGGCGTCGAGGATCCACAACAGGCTGGCGGCGATCCACAAGGCGCGGCTGTACGGCATCGCGAGCAGGCACAGGCTGCAGAGGACCGCGCCGATCAGGAAATACGGTGTGCGCCGACCGAGGCGGGTGTTGGTGCGGTCGCTCATCGCGCCGATCAGCGGCTGTACCAGCAGCCCGGTGACCGGGCCGGCGAGCCACAGCAGCGGCAAGGTCGCCTCGTCCGCGCCGAGATAGCCGTAGATCGGCGCCATATTGGCCTGTTGCAGGCCGAACGAGAATTGCAGGCCGAGAAAGCCGAGATTCATCTCGACGATGCGGGCGAGCGACAGGCGGGGCTTGGTCATCTCACGCTTTCTCGGACACGGGGTGGATGCGGTGTATCCGTTGCCGGCGTGCGGGGCAGAAAGACGGCCCGGCGCATCGGGCGTGGCTCTGGATTGCCTCGCTTCGCCCGCAATGACGGCCGGGGCGATTGCACTGCTGCGATGCACGGGTGGCGCGGCGCGCCGCTGGTGCCGGTGCGGTCGCGTGCGACGCGGCTGGCGATGAATTGCTTCGCTTCGCTCGCGACGGCGCTCGGGGAGGCTGCGTTTCTGCGATAGGCCGGGGGTGCGGCGCGCTGCTGCTGTCGATGCGGTCGACTGCGCGGCGATCGGTGCGGGGTTTTGCGACGCGATCCGGTGCGTCGTGCGATGGGAGACGGATAGATGCGCTTCGTTCGCGATGGCGATCGGGGAGGTGGCCTTTCCGCGATGCGCCGGGGTCGCGGCGTAACCCGGTGCGTGCCGCTGGTGACTCTGGATTGCCTCGCTCAGTCCGCAATGAGGGCCGGGGAGGTGGTGCGTCACATGCGATCGGCTCGCGGCGTGAGGCAGGTTCGCCATGGCGCGTGCTGCGCGGCGGTTCGGTGCGTGGCGGGGCCGGGTCGGGATGGTGGCGCTTCGCTCGCGAGGACGGCGCGGACGATCTCGCGTCATGCGGGTGCGTGGTGCCGCTGCGCAGTGCGCTCGTCTTGCGTACGCCCGGCGATGACGCGCTTATCCCTCCAGCCATATCACGCCCCATGCCGGGATCTGCGTGCACCGTGCGCCGGTCAGGCGATCGCGGCCGGTCTCGGGGAGCGCGAGCGGGCGGTCGCCGAAGTTGAGGTAGACCGCATCGCGGCCACAGGCGATGCCGAGCAGCGCCGGGTCGCCGGTGGGAAGCGTCGTCGGTGCGCCGGCGCCGCGGCTGGCGATGCGCGCCGCGTACAGCGCGGCGAGATCGGCGGTGATGCGCCGCGCCGCGGGCGTATCCAGCGCCGTCCAGTCCATCGCCGGACGGTGGAGCCAGCGGCCGTCGTGCGCGCGCTCGGGGTCATCGGCATAGCCATAATCGTTGATGAGGCCGGCTTCGTCGCCCATGTATGTCGTCGAGAGCCCGCCACTGGCGATCGACAGGGCGTTCAGGAGCGCGATGCGGCGGAAAGCGGCCTCGCGTTCGGCATCGTCGCTCGCCGCCTCCAGCCCGGCGAGCGCGGCGAGCGTGCCGTTGCTGCCGTGGAGTATCGCGCCGTCCGACTGGAAGGGCACGCCGCGCGCCCAGCTGTCGCCCGCGCCGTGCAGGAAGCGCGCGGCGGCGGCGAGCCGCCGCTCCGGAGCGGGGTCGAACGCGCGCAGGTCGCCGAGCACCGCGCCCCAGCCGATGTCGTCGTGGCAACGCGCATAGCTGAGCCAGTTGGCACCCGGCGGCAGCCCGCCGCTCGCCGCGACGATCGCCTGCGGGAGCTGTGCGGAGCGCTCCGCAAGCCCGACCCAGCCCGCGACCATCAGCGAGTTGTTGTAGACGAGGTGGCATTCGGGCTCGAAGCCCTCGCCCTCGTCGACGCCGAAATAGGGCGGCACCAGCGCGGTCGGGACGATCGCCTCCGCCTTGAGCAGCGTCGCCGGGGCGACGATGTCCAGCGCGGCGCGCAGCGCCCGGACGATGTAGTGCGCCTCGGGCAGGTTGCGGCAATCGGTGCCGGCCTGCTTCCAGAGGAAGGCGGTGCTGTCGAGCCGGAACGCCTCGAACCCGTGGTTGGCGAGCCGCAGTGCGATGTCGAGCATCGCGAGGAAGACGTTCGGGTTGCGCCAGTTCAGGTCCCATTGGAAGGGATAGAATGTGGTGCGGACGTGGCCGCCCAGTTCCGGCACGGCCGTGAAATTGCCGGGCGCGGTGGTGGGGAAGACCTGCGGCAGTTCGGCGTCGCGCGCGGCAGCCTCGGCCGCGTCCACGATGATGTAGAAGTCGCGGTAGAAGGGGTCGCCGGCGCGCGCGGCCTGCGCCCAGCGGTGGTCGTCGGCGGTGTGATTGAGCGCGAGGTCGACGCACAGGCTGATCCGCGCCGCGCGCAGGCGTTCGGTGAGCTGCTCGACATCGGCCATCGTGCCGAGCCGCGGTTCCACGGCGAGATAGTCGGCGACCGCGAAGCCGCCGTCGCTGTCGCCGACCCGCGCCTTGAGCAGCGCGAGCACATGAAGATAGCGCGTGCCGAGCGCCTGGAGATGGTCGACGTGCGCGGCGAGGCCGGCAACGGTGCCGCCGAAGCGATCGACATAGGTGGAATAGCCGAGCATGTCGGGGCGGACGAACCAGTCGGGGTCGGCGACGCGCGCCGCGTCGAGCGCCTGCATCGCGGGCGGGCGCTCCGCGGCGCGGGCGTGGAGCAGCGGCTCGACCTGCGCCCACAGCGCCGCCTGATCGTGCGACGGATAGAGCCGCGCGAGCTGGCGCCGCAGTCGCGGGGCGATCGCGTCAAGGCGGTGCGCGATCGTCATCGTGCGCGATCCCCGTACGCCGGCGCCCCATATGCCAGCGAGCCGCACGCGACCGGCACCGTCGCGAACCGACCGATGATGACCCCGATAGCCGGCGACGTCATGAACCTCTCCCTACGCCGCCTTTCGCGGGCGGGTGCGCTAGCAATAACGCGGCGGCAAACGGCTGCAACGTGAATCTCGCAATCGTTTGCGTAGATGTCTTCAGGCGGAGGCGCGGACGATGAGTTGCGGTGCGACGATCGCGCTGTCGACGGGCTCGCCCGCGATGCGACGTAGCAGCGCGTCCGCCATCAACGCGGTGCCGGCGACCAGATCCTGGCGGATCGTGGTGAGCGGGGGCGAGGTGTGCGCGGCGAGCGACACGTCGTCGTAGCCGATGACCGCAACGTCGCCGGGAACGTCGAGCCCGGCCTCGCTCAGGGCGCCGAGCGCGCTCATCGCGACGACGTCGGACACGGCGAAGAGCGCGTCGGGGGGCGTTCCCCGCGCGAGCCGCGTGCGTACGGCATCGTGGACCAGGCCGGGCGCCATATCGCACGACAGCACCTCGACCTCGCAATCCGCGGCGGCGGCGGCATCGCGCAGCCCGGCGAGCCGGTCGGCGAATTCGGGTGGGGCGGGATCGCCGACGAACAGCAGGCGACGTCGGCCGCGGGCGAGCAGGTGCTCGCCTGCGATGCGGCCGCCGAGCCGGTTGTCGGAGCCGATCGTGAGGTGGCACTGGCCGGGACGGTTCACGCCCCACACCACGAGCGGGGCGTAGCGGGCGGCGACGCGCTCGATCGTGTCCCATTGATCGGACTGGCCGACCAGCAGCACGCCATCCACCCGCCCGCTGTCGACCAGCCGGTCGAGCCAGTCGTCGCTGTCGGGCAGCACGCGCGAGAGCAGGATGTCATAGCCACGATCGACCAGCAGGTCGGCGAGGAAGCCGAGCAGGCTGAGGAAGAACGGATCGGTCAGATGCTGCGTCCGCGCGTGGCCGAGCGGCATGGCCAACGCGATCGCGCCGGTGCTGCGCAGCCGCAGATTGCGCGCCAGCTGGTTGGGACGGACGCCGTGTTCGCGGGCGAGCGCCCGGATGCGTTCCTGCGTCACCTTGCTGACGGAGGGATGGCCCGACAGGGCGCGCGACACCGTCGCGGTGGATACTCCCGCCATCGCCGCGAGATCGGCCAGCTTCATCGACGTCGGCACCGCGCGTCGTTCCCCCTTTTTGCGTTCAAAGTCCGATACGTGGCCGCACGATCGTTCGCAATGCGACTAAGGACGCAAACGCCGCTCGATTACAATCAGGAGCCCGGCTCCGGCTCGACCGTGGTTTGCGGCTGAAGGGTCGCGCTTGTCTCTCGGCCGATCGCGGCGATCTCCGTATCGATGAAGGTCATCAGCAATGCGAGCGCGTCCGGATCGGTGTAGCGCGCCTTCATCAGCCGGCGCTGGCACATCCCGCCGGCGATGATGAGGATCGATTCGGCAAGCTGCGCGACGCGCGCCACGTCGGTCGCCTGCGGGACGATGATGCGCAACGCGCGGACCAGCTGCCCGCGCAGCCGGTCGTCCATCGCGTCGAAGATCTCGGCGATCCGCGGGTTGCGGTTCGCCTCCGCCATGATCTCCGCGATCAGGCGCGTGTCGTTCAGGTCTTCGCAGGCGATGAAGCGCGCGATCCATTCGCGTACCATCATGCGGTCCGCGGTGCAGCGCGCCGCGCACAGCTCGTCGCCACCCAGATATTCGTCGAGATCGTGTTCGACCAGCGCGGCGACGATCGCCTCCTTGTTGGCGAAATCGCGGTAGATCTGCCCCACAAGCACCCCGGAGCGTTCCGACAGCCGCGCCATGCTGGTGGCGTGGAACCCGTGTTCGGCAAAAAGTTCCCGCGCGGCCTGAACAATCTTCGCGCGTCGCGCGTTGGCCTTCCCGCTCCGATCCCGCGGGAGGTCGGCCTGCGTGTCTGCGTCCCTTGCCTGATGTCGTTCGATCAACTCGCGGTCGGCCATCATCTTCCTGTCTTGACGCTGCCCGCTCTTCGCAGTAGCAGCATTCGTGAGTGAGCGATCACTCACACACTTCATAAGAGATGTCCATGCCGAAAATGGGGCCGAAAACGGGGTTCGCGGTCGCCGCGCTGGTGCTGGCGCCGCTCGCCGCATGTGGTGGCAAGAGCGAGTCGCAAGAGCAGCAGCAGCAGGCGCAAGCCGGGCCGCCGCAGGTGAGCGTGTTGACGGTGCAGCCGCAGACGGTGACGCTGACCACGGTGTTGCCGGGGCGGACCACCGCCTATGAAACGTCGGAGGTGCGCCCGCAGGTGAGCGGGCTGGTCACCGCGCGCCTGTTCACCGAAGGCGACACGGTGCGCGAAGGGCAGCCGCTCTATCGCATCGATCCGCAGCCCTACCAGGCACAGGTCGCCAGCGCGCGCGCCTCGCTGGCGCGGGCGCGGGCATCGATCGCGTCGAGCGCGGCGCTTCAGCGGCGTTATGGCGAACTGGTCAAGATCAACGCCATCGCGCGGCAGGACTTCGAGAATGCGGTGACCACCGCCGAGCAGGCGCGCGCCGATGTCGCTGCGCAGCAGGCGGCGGTGCGGACGGCGCAGATCGATCTGGCGCGTACCACGATCCGCGCGCCGATCTCGGGGCGGATCGGGCGGTCGGTGACCACCACCGGCGCGCTGGTGAGCGCGGCGCAGACCAACGCGCTGACCACGATCCAGCGGCTCGACCCGATCTACGTCGACGTGTCGCAGTCGAGCGCGGACCTGCTGAAGCTGCGCCAGCAGCTTGCGGCGGGCGACCTCTCGCGCGGCGGGCAGGCCGCCCGCGTCCAGCTGCGGCTGGAGGATGGCTCGGTCTATCCGATCGAGGGCAAGTTGCAGTTCGCCGACGTCAGCGTCGACCCGAACACCGGCACGCAGACGATCCGCGCGTTGTTCCCCAATCCCAAGGGCCTGCTGCTGCCCGGCATGTATGTTCGCGCCGAGCTGGTGCAGGGCACGCAGGCCGGTGCGATCCTGGTGCCGCTGCGCGCGGTGACCCGCGACGAACGCGGCAACCCGACGGTGATGGTGGTGGGGCAGGACGGCAAGCTCCAGCCGCGCAACCTGACCGCGCCGCGCACGATCGGCGACAACTGGCTGGTGACGGCCGGGCTGAAGCCGGGCGACAAGGTGGTGATGGAAGGCGCGATGATGCTGCGCCCCGGCATGCCGGTGAAGGCCGTGCCGTACAACCCGAACGCCGCGCCGGCGCAGGGTCAGGGTCAGGGCCAGCCGCAGGGCCAGCAGGCGGCAGGAAAGTAACTCCCCATGTCGCGCTTTTTCATCGACCGGCCCATCTTCGCATGGGTCATCGCCATGGTGCTGATGCTGGCCGGGGTCATCGCGATCCGCAGCCTGCCGATCGCCCAGTTCCCCGAGATCGCGCCGCCCGCCGTCGCGATCGCCGCCAATTATCCGGGCGCCGATGCGGAAACGCTGGAGCGCACCACCACGCAGATCATCGAGCAGCAGCTACGCGGCATCGATAATCTGCGCTATTTCTCGTCGTCGTCCTCCTCGGCCGGCGTGGTCACGATCACGCTGACCTTCGAGCAGGGCACCGATCCCGACATCGCGCAGGTGCAGGTCCAGAACAAGCTGCAGGCGGCAACCCCGCTGCTGCCGCAGGAAGTGCAGCGCCAGGGCATCCAGGTCACGAAGTCGTCGGCCAGCTTCCTCGCGGTGGTGGGCCTGGTGTCCACCGACGGATCGCACAGCAACAACGACCTGGCCGACATGGTCGTGTCGAAGTTCCAGGACCCGATCAGCCGCGTCAGCGGCGTCGGCGAGTTGCAGGTGTTCGGATCGCAATATGCGATGCGCATCTGGCTCGATCCGCTCAAGCTCAACAATTACGCGCTGACCGTCGCCGACGTGACCGCCGCGGTGCAGGCGCAGAACGCGCAGGTCTCCGCCGGGCAGATCGGCGCGCAACCCGCGCCCAAGGAGCAGATGCTCAACGCGACCGTCTCGGTACAGTCGCGGCTGCAGACGCCCGAGCAGTTCGGCAACATCCGTCTGAAGACCAGCGCCGACGGCGCCGTGGTTCGCCTGCGCGACGTCGCGCGGATCGAGATCGGCGCGGAGAACTACGGCTTCGACGTGCAGTATAACGGCAAGCCGGCATCGGGCTTCGGCGTCCGTCTGGCCGCGGGCGCCAACGCGCTCGACGTCGTCGACACGCTGAAGGCGCGCGTCGCGGAGATCGGCAAGACGCTGCCGCCGGACGTGAAGGTCATCTATCCGTACGACATCACGCCGTTCGTGCGGCTGTCGGTGGAGCAGGTGATCCACACGCTGATCGAGGCGGTGGTGCTCGTCTTCCTCGTGATGTTCCTGTTCCTCCAGAACTGGCGCGCCACGTTGATCCCGACGATCGCGGTGCCGGTGGTGCTGCTGGGCACGTTCGCGGTGATGGCGCTGGCCGGCTACACCATCAACACGCTGACGCTGTTCGGCATGGTGCTGGCGATCGGCCTGCTCGTCGACGACGCGATCGTCGTGGTCGAGAACGTCGAGCGCCTGATCGTCACCGAGCATCTCAGCCCGAAGGAAGCCGCGCGCAAGTCGATGGACGAGATCAGCAGCGCGCTGGTCGGCATCGGGCTGGTGCTGTCGGCGGTGTTCCTGCCGATGGCGTTCTTCGGCGGATCGACCGGCGTGATCTACCGCCAGTTCTCGATCACGATCGTCTCGGCGATGGTGCTCTCGGTGCTGGTCGCGTTGATCCTGACGCCGGCGCTGTGCGCGACGATCCTGAAGCCGCACGACCCGGACCGCAAGGAAGGCACGGGGCCGCTGGCGCGCTTCTTCCGCTGGTTCAACGACAAGTTCGACCGTGCGCAGCACCGCTACGAAGGCGGGGTGAAGAGCACCGCGCGCCATTGGAAGCGTTCGCTGCTCGTCTATCTGCTGATCGTGGCGGGCATGGCGCTCGTCTTCATCCGGCTGCCCTCGGGCTTCCTGCCGGACGAGGACCAGGGCTTCGTCATCGCGCTGGTGCAGGGGCCGGCGGGCGCGAGCACCGCACGCACCGAGAAGGGGCTGGCGATCACCCGCGACCACTTCCTGAAGCAGGAGAGCGCCAACGTCGCCGGCGTGTTCACGATCAACGGCTTCAGCTTCGCCGGGCAGGGCCAGAACACCGGCCTCGTCTTCGTCAACCTGAAGCCGTGGGAGGATCGTTCCGGCGGCGACAATCGCGCGCAGGCGATCGTCGGCCGCGCGATGGGGTCGTTCTCGCAATATAAGGACGGCCTGATCTTCGCGCTGATCCCGCCGGCGGTGCAGGAGCTGGGCAATGCCACCGGATTCGACGTGCAGCTGGTCGATACCGGCGGCGTCGGGCACGAGAAGCTGACCGAGATCCGCAACATGATGCTGGGCATGGCCGCGCAGGACAAGCGGCTGGCACAGGTCCGCCCGCTCAGCCTCGAGGACGCGCCGCAGCTGAAGGTGAAGGTCGACGAGGACAAGGCGCGTGCGCTGGGGCTCGACCTGTCGGCGGTGAACTCGACGATCGCGACCGCGTGGGGCGGTGGCTATATCAACGACTTCATCGACCGTGGCCGCGTGAAGCGCGTCTACGTCCAGAACGATGCGCAATATCGCATGAGCCCGGAGAGCATCGGCGATCTGTACGTGCGCAGCAGCAACGGGCAAATGGCGCCCTTCACCGCCTTCTCGACGCAGGAATGGGCCAATGCGCCGGTTTCGCTGACCCGTTACAACGGGCAGCCGGCGATGCAGCTGCAGGGCTCTCCGGGGCCGGGGCAGAGCACGGGCGCCGCGATGGAGGCGTTGCAGGAGATCCACGCCAAGCTGCCACCGGGCACGACGCTGGAATGGACGGGCCTTTCCTATGAGGAACGGCTGTCGGGCGGGCAGGCGCCGGCGCTCTACGGGCTGTCGCTGCTGATCGTGTTCCTCTGTCTCGCCGCGCTCTACGAAAGCTGGTCGGTGCCGATCTCGGTGCTGCTGGTGGTGCCGCTCGGGATCATCGGTGCGGTGCTGGCGGCGTGGCTGACCGGGCTGAACAAGGACATCTACCTGCAGGTCGGCCTGATCACCACGATCGGCGTGTCGGCGAAGAACGCGATCCTGATCGTGGAATTCGCCGAGGAGCGGATCGCCGAGGGGTTGAGCGCCTTCGACGCGGCGGTGGAGGCGGCCAAGCTGCGGCTGCGCCCGATCCTGATGACCAGCCTCGCGTTCATCTTCGGCGTGATGCCGCTCGCGGTATCGACCGGCGCGGGCGCCGGCGGCCAGAACGCGATCGGTCGCGCGGTGGTGGGGGGCATGTTGTCCGCCACGGTGCTCGCGATCTTCTTCGTGCCGATGTTCTTCGTCGTCGTGCTGCGCCTGTTCGGGCACGGCAAGGACGAGGGCGGCAAGCACGAAGCGGGCCGCGACGAGACGACCGCGCACGACCACCCCCATGACGACCGGCCGGCGGGCGACCCGGACAACCGGCACGCCCCTCAGGGAGCCTGATGTGACCCGTTCCACGATGATCGCCGCGCTGGCGCTGACCAGCGCGCTTGCCGGGTGCAACATGGCACCCAAGTACGAACGCCCGACCGGGGCGATCCCGGTCGCCTTGCCGGAGGGTGGCGTGTATCCGCGCGCCGCCACCGACGCGCCCGACGTGACGCAGATCGGCTGGCGCGACTTCTTCCTCGACACGCGGCTGCGGCAGGTGATCGAGAGTGCGTTGACCAACAACCGCGACCTGCGGATCGCGGCGGGCAACGTGTTGCAGGCGCGGGCGCAATATCGCGTGCAGCGTTCTGCGATCGTGCCGTCGACCGGGCTGAACGGATCGGCGACCTATACCAACAACCTGTTCGGCGCGATCGGCGCCGCCGGGGGCGGGGCGACCGGCGGTGCGGGGGCCGGGACGGGCACCGGCATAGGCACGGGTACCGGGACGGGAACGGGCGGCGCCGGAACGGGTGGCACCGGTGGCGGCGGCGGTGCTGCGGCCGGCGGGGCAGTCGGCGAGAGTTCGTCGAACATCCAGTTCTATTCCGCGAACGTCGGCTTCTCGGCGTTCGAGCTCGACCTGTTCGGCCGGATCCGCAACCAGAACCGTGCCGCGCTGGAGCAATATTTCGCGACCGAGGAGGCGCAGCGCAGCGCGCGGATCAGCCTGATCGCGGAGGTGGCGAGTGCCTGGCTGACGCTGGCGTCGGACCAGGAGCAGCTGCGCCTCAGCCGCGAGACGCTGAAGACCTTCGAGGAAACGGTGCGGCTGACGACGGCGCAGTTCCGGATCGGTGTCGCCTCCGAGCTGGAGTCGCGGCAGGCCGAGACGAACTACCAGGCGGCGCGCAACGACATCGCGGCGCTGACCGCGCAGGTGGCGCGCGACCAGAATGCGCTGAACCTGCTCGTCGGCACCACCGTGCCCGCCGAGCAACTGCCGGCCGGGCTGGACGGGACTGCGGTGACGCGCGACGCGTTGCCGGGCAACGTCTCGTCCGAGGTGCTGCTGCGCCGTCCCGACGTGCTGCAGGCCGAGCACCAGTTGATCGCGCAGAGCGCCAACATCGGCGCGGCGCGCGCGGCGTTCTTCCCGAGGATCTCGCTAACCGCGACGATCGGGACGATCTCCAGCGCGCTGTCCGGGCTCTTCGGTGCGGGCACGTTCAACTACAATGCCGCGCCGTCGCTGGCGCTGCCGCTGTTCGACGGCGGGCGCAACGCCGGCAACCTGGACTATGCCAAGGCGTCGCAGCAGGTGGCAGTCGCGACCTACGAGCGGTCGATCCAGACCGCGTTCCGCGAGGTCGCGGACGCGCTGGCGCAACGCGGGACGATCGGCGAGCAGGTCGCCGCGCAGGGCGCGCGCGCCAACGCCGCATCGGTGGCGGCGCGGCTGTCCGATGCGCGCTATCGCGCCGGGGTCGACTCGTTCCTGACCTCGCTCGATGCGCAGCGTACCGCATATTCGGCACAGCAGCAGCTGGTGACGACGCGGCTGACGCAGGCGAACAATTTGATCGAGCTGTACCGCTCGCTGGGTGGCGGTCTGGCAGGCGATCCGCCGCGTAGCACGGACTGACGAACCCTCTTGCGCGCCGCGCCGATCGGCGTACCCTTCCTTGCAAAATAGCAAGGAGAGAGGCGATGGACACCCAGGGTGCGCGCGCAGGAGAGGAGGGTCTGGTGATCCTCCAGACGCTGTTGTGTCTGTTGCGCGAGAAGAACGTGCTGTCGCGCGCCGACATCGAGACGCTGTGCGACCGCGTGGCGATGCGCGCGGCGGCGGCGGAGCGCGATCCCTTCCCGTGCTGCGCCGAGGCGACGCGCGCCGCAGCCAGCGAGATGGCACGGGTCGGTAGCTATATCGGGCAGCATTACGGCGGAAAGCATCGGCGCGCCTGACGCCGTCCGGACGGCGGGCGGAGCGACGCGCGCGGCCCGGAAAGCCGGATGGTTCGTCGTCGCGCGACGGGTTCGGTGCTCTCGTCGGGCTGGGGGTGATCCGGGCTCCGGCTATCGCCCGGTCGCGACAGAAGCCGGACCCCGGATCAAGCCGGAGCGACGGAAAGCGCGAGCACGTCGACATGGGACGGTATCGTCCGCGGTGCGCGGCCTTCGTCATTGCGAGCGCAGCGAAGCAATCGAGGGCCGCATCCGGACGCGCTGGATTGCGTCGCAGCGCTCGCAACGACCTGGGAGGTGTTCGCTCTCTTCGACGGTTCGTCTTGGGCGTGCCTGCCGCCGCACGATGGCTCGACGTGGGCAACCGTTCCGGCGTAGAGGCTTGCGCGTGAACCAAGGGCGTTTTTCCGCATGACCGCCGAAACCGGACTCGCCGCATTGTGGCTCGCCGCGGCACTGGCTGCGTTGCAGGTGTTGCTGGGCGTGCTGGCGTTGCGGCGCGGGCGCGCGGAGGCGGTGGTGGCGATCCGGGCGGTCGCGATCGTACAGGGCGCGCTGGCCGCGGTGGCGATGGCGGCGTTGATCGCGGCGTTCCTCGATACCGACCTGTCGGTGGCGCTGGTCGCGGCGAACAGCCATTCCGCCAAGCCATGGCTCTACAAATTCGCGGGCGCTTGGGGCAACCACGAGGGCTCGATGCTGCTGTGGGTGACGATCCTGGGTGTCGCGGGCGCGGCGGTGGCGCGGTTCGAGCGACGGCTGGACGAGCCGACGCTGGTCGCGACGCTGGCGGCGCAGGCGGCGATCGCGCTGGGCTTCTACGCCTTCCTGCTCTTCGCCTCGAACCCGTTCGCGCGGTTGCAGCCTTCGCCGCCCGACGGCGCGGGGCTGAACCCGCTGTTGCAGGACCCCGGTCTCGCGTTCCACCCGCCGACGCTTTACGCCGGCTATGTCGGACTGTCGGTGGCGTTCTCGTTCGCGGTCGGCGCGCTGGTGACGCGCGGGGTCGGCCCGGCGTTCGCGCGCGCGATGCGGCCGTGGGTACTGGGCGCGTGGGTGTTCCTGACCCTCGGGATCACCGCCGGCAGCTATTGGGCCTATTACGAGCTGGGCTGGGGCGGCTGGTGGTTCTGGGACCCGGTGGAGAATGCCAGCCTGATGCCGTGGCTGGCGGCGACCGCGCTGCTGCATTCGGTCACGGTGCTGGCGACCCGCGACGGGCTGCGCGCATGGACCGTGATGCTGGCGGTGGTCGCCTTCTCGATGAGCATGATCGGCACCTTCCTGGTCCGCTCGGGCATCCTGACCAGCGTCCACTCCTTTGCGGTGGATCCGCGGCGCGGCAGCTTCATCCTCGTGCTGCTGCTGCTGTACATCGGTGGTGCGCTGGCGCTGTTCGGCGCGCGGGTCGGCACGGTGCGGCAGGGCAAGTTGTTCGAACCGTTCAGCCGCGAAGGCTCGCTGGTCGCCAACAACCTGCTGCTGACGGTCATCCTCGGCATCGTGCTGATCGGCACCTTCTACCCGATCGTCGCCGGCGCGTTCGACGTGCAATTGTCGGTCGGGCCGCCGTTCTTCGATTCGACCGCCGGGCCGATCGCGCTGCTGCTGGTCGCGGTGATGGCGATCGGGCCGCTGCTGCGGTGGCGGCGCGACGAGCCGGAGGCGGTGATCCAGCGGCTGTTCCCGGCGATCGCGGCGGCGCTGTTCGCGGGCGTGGCGACATTCCTGCTCGGCGGGCCGATCGGGGTGCGGCCGCTGGCGGGCGTGGCGCTGGCGGCCGGGCTGGCCGTGGCGAGCGTCGCGCCGCTGGCGAAGCGCAATCTCGCGCGTGCGCCGCTCCAGCTCTACGGCATGGTCGTCGCGCATCTGGGCATCGCGGTCGCGCTGGCGGGAATGGCGATCAGCACCGCCTACACGCAGGAAACGTTGCTGGCGGTCGGCATCGGCGATCCGGCGCGGGTCGCCGGCTATACGGTGCGCCTCACGGGCGTGCGCCCGCTGGTGAGCGACAATTGGACCGCGCTGGAGGGCCGGCTGGCCATCGAGGACGAGAGCGGCGCGCGCTTCGTGCTGCGCCCGCAGGTGCGCTACTTCACGACACCGGCGACGACCACCAATGAAAGCGCGATCGCGACGCGCTGGAACGGGCAGCTCTACACCGTGCTCGGCGCGCTCGGCGACGACGGGCGCTGGCAGTTGCGCTTGTGGTGGAAGCCGTTCGTGACGCTGATCTGGCTGGGGGGCGCGATGATCGCCTTCGGAGGCCTGTTGTCGCTGGTCGGGCACCAGTGGCGGCTATGGCGCACGAAGCAGCGCGCGGAGCTGTACGCGTGAAGCGCTGGCTGGTGTGGGCGCCGCTGTGCGCGTTCGGGCTGGTGGTGGCGGTGATCGCCTGGGGACTGTGGCGACCCGCCGATCGTACGGTGCGCTCGGCGCTGGTCGGGCGCGCGCTGCCCGATTTCACGCTGCCGGCCATCGCGCCCGGCAAGCCGGGGCTGGCGAGCGCCGACTTCCGGCAGGGAAAGCCGCGGCTGCTGAACGTCTTCGCAAGCTGGTGCGTGCCGTGCGTGGCGGAGGCGCCCCAGCTGATGACGCTGAAGGCGGCGGGCGTGCCCATCGACGCGATCGCGATCAAGGATACGCCGGGCGCGATCGCCGGATTCCTGGCACGCAACGGCGACCCGTATGCGCGGATCGGCGCGGACGCGCACAGTCGCGTGCAGCTGGCGCTCGGCTCCTCGGGCGTGCCGGAGACGTTCGTGGTCGACGGCAAGGGTGTGATCCGTGCGCAGCATGTCGGCGATATCCGGCCGGACGATGTGCCGGAACTGCTCCAGGCATTGGCGGCGGCGCGGTGAAGGCGCTGGCGGCGGTCGCATTGCTGGCGGCAGTTCCGGTCGCCGCACAGACGGCGCTGCCGCGGCTGGCCTATACGCAGCTGCGCGATCCCGATCAGGAGCGGCAGGCGCGCGCGCTGATGGAGACGCTACGCTGCGTGGTGTGCCAGGGCCAGTCGATCGCGGATTCGGATGCCGACATGGCCGGCGAGATGCGCGCGCTGGTGCGCACGCGGATCGCGCGCGGCGAGGGGCCGGAGACGGTGCGCGCCTGGTTGATCGCCCGCTATGGCGATTACGTGAGCTATGCTCCGCCGATCCGTGGAGCGACGTTGCCGCTGTGGCTGGCGCCACTGGTGCTGCTGGCGGTGGGGGCGTGGCTGGCGCGCGGATCGTTCCGCCGGCGCTGACGGGACCGATGGCGGGGCGGCGGCGTTAGGGCTGCGTTCCATCGGGAGATTGTCATGCGCTCGCTTCTCACCACCGTCCTGATCGGCGCCGGCGCCGGGCTGGCCGCGTCGTTCGTCATGGATCGATTCCAGGACGTTGCTGCGCCCGCATTCGGGATGGACGAAGGCAACGACGATCCTGCGACGGTGAAGGCCGCCGACACGCTCAGCAACGCGGTGGAGGGACGGCCCGTCACGCAGAAGCATCGCGCCGCGGCCGGCTCGGCGATGCATTATGCGGTCGGGGCGGCGATCGGTGGTGGCTATGCGCTGGCGGTGCGGCAATGGCCGGAACTGGCGAAGGGCTGGGGCGTGCCGGCCGGCCTGACGACGATGCTGCTGCTCGACGACGTGCTGGTGCCCGCCGCCGGTTGGGGGCCGTGGCCGCAGGCGGAGGTGCCGGGCAACGCATACGGCCTCGCCTCGCATCTGGTGTTCGGCGTTGCGATGGAGGGCGCGCGGCGTGCGGGCGCGGGAGCGATCGGGGCGTTGCCGGCGTGACGCGGGCGCGCTACCCCGGACATCACACTATAAGGGGCCGCCGCATGTTCTCGCCGATCGTTCGCTCGCTGGCGTTGCTGGGCAGCGGGGCCGTGCTGTGGATCGCAGCGCCGGCGGCCGCGGAATGCGCGCATGACAAGGTGCGCGTGAACCTGCCGGCGCAGCGGCTGGACGAGCGGGTGCTGGCGCTGGCGAAGGCCAGCGGGTGCTTCATGGAAGTCGACACCACTTCGCTCGCCGACAAGCAGGCGCGACGGTTGCGCGGGCGGATGACCGCGGGCTCGGCGCTGTACCGCTCGCTGCGTGGCAGCGGGCTCGAGGCGGCGCCCGTCAAGGGACATTGGCGGATCGACCGGCGGCAGCAGGAGCGGTTCGCGCGCCGCGTCGCCACGCTGCGCGCCACGACCGCGGCGCAGCGCGAGCGCGACGCGATCACGGCACCGCGCGCGCGCGACGCGGATCAGAGCCTGCGGCATGTCGAGCGGGCGCTGCCGCGTCGCGTGAACGAGCAGGCGCATCTGAGCGTGACGGAGCGCGTCCGCTATGATGCGAAGCTGGACAGGGTGGCGCGCAGGATCGGCGCGCCGCCGACGCCGCTGCCGTCGGGGTGGGTCGCGCCGGCGCTGTGAAGCAGGTTCCGCGGGGAACCGTCGCCGCTCGGCGTTGCGGCGGCACGACCCCGGACGTGATCCGGATCGCCGCGATCACCAGCAGCGAGTAGCAGGACTCCAGCGCGGTCGGTAGCGCAGGCCTGCTGGCGTGCGCCGGAAGGTCGGCGTGATCCGGAGGCGACGCGCCTCAGCGGTCGCGCCACCAGATCAGCAGCGCCAGCGCGACGCCGGCGGCGAGGCCGGCGAGGAAACCGATCGAGGGCTGGCCGGTGTACAGGCCGAGCGCGGTGCCGCCCAGCGCGCCAAGGGCGATGGGGAAGCCGCCGGCGGACGGGGAGCGCGGGGAAGGTGCCATGCCGCGTCGCATGCCACGCCGCGACGCGCCGCGCCAGCGCGCGTAAGTGGCTGGGGTTTCGTGAGAGCCCGCGCGACCGGACGTCTCGCGCATGCGACGAGGGGGCAGGTGCGAGGGCCGCTTTCGCCCTTCTTCTTGCGCGGGGGAACCGCTAGACCGGCGCGCATGTGGCCGGACGTGGGGCGGCATGGCGTGCTGGTCCGCGTCGTGTGCGGCGCGATGACAATGAGCGGGATCGCGACGGTCCCGGCGTTCGCGCAGCAGGCGCCGGCGCCGCCCGTCGTCGTGCCCCCCGCACCGATGATCGACGTCGACCCCAACGATGCGCTGGCACCGCTGCCCGATATCGGCGTCGACTGGCCCGATCTGTCCGCGACGCCCGCCGGCGCAGCGGCGGCGAAGGCCCAGGTGGCGGCGAACTTCCGTTATGGCTGGCGGATCGACGGGGTCGACGAGATCGGCGGCGCGCTGCTGCGGCAGCGGTTCAGGGAATTGTCGGTGCTGGCCGGCGCGGAGGGCAAGGAGGCGAATGCCGCGCAGCTGGACCAGCGCGCGCGGCAGGATGCCGAACTGCTCGTCACGCTGCTGAAGGGCGATGGCTATTACGACGCCGCCGTCGCGACGCGGGTCGAGCGCGACGGGCGCCGGCCGGTGGTGGTGCTGGGCGCGACGCCGGGGCCGCTGTATCGCTTCGCCGGGGTGACGCTGGCGGGGGTCGAGGCGGCGGGCGCGAAGACGACGGCGCTGCGCGAGGCGTTCGGGGTGAAGCCCGCCGATCCGGTGAATGCGGATGCGATCGCGGCGGCGGAGGCGAACCTGCGCACGCGCGTCGGCGAGGAGGGCTTTCCGTTCGCCGAGGTGGGTGAACCGGAGGTGGTGGTCGACCGTGCGACGCAGACGGCGACGCTGGCGATGCAGGTGGCGCCGGGCACGGCGCGCCGCTTCGGCCGGATCACCGTCAACGCCGACAACAAGGTGTTCGACGCTGCGCACGTGCAGGACATCGCGCGCTTCGCGCCTGGCGACGCCTACGAGACGTCGGAGGTCGACGACCTGCGCCGCGCGCTGGTGCAGACCGGGCTGGTCTCCACCGCGCAGGTGCGTGCCGTGCCCGGCGCGACGCCGGACGCGGTCGACATCGCGGTACGGCTGGAGCCGGCGCCGCCGCGAACCGTCGCGGTCGAGCTGGGCTATGGCACCGGCGAAGGCGCGCGGTCCGAAGTGAGCTGGACGCACCGCAACCTGCTGCCCCCCGAAGGCGCGGTGACGCTGCGCGGCGTGGCGGGCACGCGCGAGCAGCTGGGGCAGGTCACCTTCCGGCGCAACAATTTCCACGCGCGCGACCGCGTGCTGACCGCGCAGCTTTCCGCCGCGCACCTGCGCCGCGACGCGTTCGACGCGCAGACGATCTCGCTGTCGGCGGCGCTGGAGCGGCAGACCAACATCTTCTTCCAGAAGACGTGGACATGGTCGCTGGGCGCCGAACTGGTCGCCACCGACGAGCGCGACGTGATCGCCTCCACCGGCGAGCCACGACGCCGGACCTTCCTGATCGGCGCATTGCCGACCAGCCTCGGCTACGACGGGTCGGACGACCTGCTGAACCCGACGCGCGGGTTCCGGCTGGCGGGACGGGTGAGCCCCGAGGTTTCGTTGCAGGACACCGTGTTCGGCTACACGCGCGTGCAGCTGGACGCGAGCAAGTACCAGCCGGTCACCGACAGCGTCGTGCTGGCGGGCCGCGTGCGGCTGGGCACGATCCTGGGCGCGCCGCGCGACCGGATCGCGCCGTCGCGGCGCTTCTACGCCGGCGGCGGCGCATCGGTGCGCGGCTATGGCTTTCAGTCGATCGGGCCGCGCGACGTCAACAACGATCCGATCGGCGGCCGCAGCCTCGCCGAATTCGGGATCGAGGCGCGGGTGCGGGCATTCGGCAACTTCGGGGTGGTGCCGTTCCTCGACGCCGGCAACATCTCGACCGGCGAGCTGCCGAGCCTGACCGGGCTTCGCTACGGCGCCGGGATCGGGGTGCGCTATTACAGCAATTTCGGGCCGCTCCGCGTCGATGTCGGCACGCCGATCAACCCGCAGCCGGGCGATTCGCGGATCGCGGTCTACGTGTCGCTGGGGCAGGCGTTCTGATGGGCGCCCTGAAACGCCCGGCGCGGATCGTCGGCGCGATCGTCGCCGCGCTGCTGGCGCTGGTCGCGGTGGTGGGGGTGGTGCTCGACACCGACATCGGGCACCGGATCGTCGCCGACCGCGTCAACGCGCTGACGCCGGACAACGGCCTGCGCTTTCGCCTCGGGCGGATCGACGGATCGCTGTACGGTGCCGCCGAGCTGGTCGACTTCCGGCTCTACGATCCGAAGGGGCTGGTGCTGTCGGTACCGCGCGCGCGGCTCGACTGGTCGCCGCTGGCGTGGTGGCACAACCGGCTGGACATCACCGCGCTCGATATCCCGGTCGCGACGCTCGCCAAATTGCCCGAGCCGCGCGACACCGGACGCGCCGGACCGCTGCTGCCGAAGTTCGACATCGCGATCGGGCGGCTGGCGATCGCGCGCCTGATCGTCGCGCCGGCGGTGACCGGGCGTGTCCGCGACGGGCGCGTGCTGGCGCGCGCCGACATCCGCGACGGCCATGCCGTGGTCGCGCTCGACGCGGTCGTCGCCGGCAGCGACCGCGTGGCGCTACGGCTCGACTCGCGACCTGCCGCGGGCAAGTTCGACATCGATGCGCGGGTGCGCGGCGTGGCGGGCGGCGTCCTCGCGCAGCTGACCGGGCTCAAGCGCGCGGTCGCGCTGGACGTGCAGGGTGCGGGCGACTGGCGGCAGTGGCGCGGGCGCGCGGTGGCAGATGCGGCCGGGGTGCGCATCGCCGACCTGACGCTGGGCAATGCCGCGGGCCGCTACACGCTGACCGGCGAAGTTGCGCCGGCGAGCATCACCAAGGGCAAGCTGCCCGCGTTAACCGCGCCGCGCGTGGCGGTGAACGGCGCGGGGACGTTCGCCGACCGTCGGCTCGACGGGACGCTGGCGCTGCGGTCGCGCGCGCTGGCGGTACAGGCCGAGGGGATGGTTGACCTGGCCGGCAGCGCGTTCCGCAACGTCCGCGTCACTGCGCGCCTGCTGCGGCCCGAGGCGCTGTTCCGCAACATGACCGCGCGCGACATGCGGCTGCGCGCGATCCTCGACGGCAATTTCCGCACCTTCGCCTTCGACTATCGGCTGAGCGCGGCGCGGTTCGCCTTCGACAACACCGGGTTCGAGCAGGCGCGCGCCGCCGGGCGCGGGCATTGGGGACCGCGCCCGGTCGCGGTGCCGGTGGCGTTCGGTGCCGCGCGCGTGACCGGGGTCGGCGACGTCGCCGGCGGCATCCTGCGCAACCTGTCGCTCGCGGGCGTGCTGCGCATCACGGCGGACACCGTCACCGGAGACGGCCTCCGGCTGCGCTCCGACAAATTGTCGGGCGATGTCGGGTTGACGCTGGACCTGCATACCGGGCGCTACGACGTGGTGCTGTCGGGGGCGCTGGGGCGGTATGTCATCCCCGGGCTGGGAGTGGTCGACGTCCAGTCGCAGTTGCGCGTGGTGCCGGGGCCGGACGGGCATGGCACGCGCGTGGTCGGGCGCGGGACCGCGCGGATGCTGCGCCTCGACAATGCGTTTTTCCGGAGCCTGGCGGGCGGGCTGCCGCGCGTCGAGACGCTGCTGGAGCGGACGCCCGACGGGGTGCTGCATTTTACGAAGCTGGTGCTGACCGCGCCGTCGATCCGGCTGGCGGGCACCGGCTATCGCCGACGCGACGGGACGTTCGTGTTCGAGGGATCGGGCACGCAGTCGAGCTATGGCCCGGTACAGCTGAAGCTGGACGGGAAGATCGAGAAGCCGGTGATCGACCTGCTGTTCGCGCGCCCCAATGCCGCGATGGGCCTGCGCAACGTCCGCGCGCATCTCGATCCGACGCCACAGGGTTTCACCTTCACCGCTGCGGGCGGATCGCGGCTGGGCCCGTTCGAGGGCGCGGGCGCGATCCTGCTGCCGCGCGGCGGGCAGGCGCAGGTGGCGGTCGCGCGGCTGGACGTGAGCGGCACACGCGCGAACGGCACGCTCGACATCGTCGATGGCGGTTTCCGTGGGCGGATGACCGTGGCGGGCGGCGGGCTGGGCGGCGCGCTCGACTTCGCGCCGGTCGGCGACGTGCAGCGGATCAGCGGCAGGATCGACGCGCGCAACGCGCGGATCGGCGGCGGTGCGAGCGTTCGGCAGGGGCGCGTCGACTTCAACGTGCTGCTGGAGCCCGAGGGCGCGCGCGTGACCGCTACGACCAGTGGCGCCGGGCTGCGGCGCGGCGCGCTGTCGGTGTCGCGCTTCGCCGGGCAGGCGACGCTGGCGGGCGATACGGGCGAGGTGCGTGCGTCGATCGCGGGCTCGCGCGGGGTGGGCTTCCGCGTCGAGGCGGTGACGCAGATCACCGCCGATGGCTATTCGGTGCGCGCCAACGGCACGATCGGGCGGCAGCCGATCCGGCTGGAGACTCCCGCCGTGCTACGCCGCGACGGTGACGCGTGGACGCTGGCGCCGACGCGGCTGACGTTCGCGGGCGGCAGCGCCGAAGTGTCGGGACGGGTCGGCGCGGGCGAGACCGCGGTGCGCGCGACGCTGGCGCGGTTGCCGCTGGGTGTGCTCGACATCGGCTATAGCGGGCTGGGGCTGGGCGGGACCGCAACCGGCACGCTGGAACTGTCGGCACGTGACGGCGCGGCGCCGACGGGACGCACCAACCTGACGGTGCGCGGGTTGACGCGATCCGGGCTGCTGAGTTCGTCGGCGCCGATCGACATCGGCGTGGCGGGCGTGCTGGGCAGCGACCGGCTTGGCGTGCGGATGGTGATGGCGTCCGGCGGCAGGACGGTGGGGCGTGCGCAGGCGCTGCTCAAGCCGCTCGGGTCGGGCGACCTCGTGCAGCGGCTGACGCGGGCGGGCGTGTTCGCGCAGCTACGCTATTCGGGTCCGGCGGACACGCTGTGGCGGCTGACACGGATCGAGCTGTTCGACCTGTCCGGACCGGTCGCGATCTCCGCCGATGTGACGGGGACGGTCGCGAGCCCGCAGATCCGCGGGCTGGTGCGCGCGTCGGGGGCCCGCATCCAGAGCGCGACGACCGGCACCGTCGTCACCAATATCGAGACGGCCGGGCGCTTCGACGGATCGCGGCTGCGGATCGAGCGCTTCAGCGGCGACGCCGGGCGCGGCGGGAAGGTGAGCGGCACGGGCAGCTTCGATTTCGGTGCGGCGAATGGCGTGGCGCTCGACCTGCGCATCGCCGCCGATCATGCGGTGCTGATCGACCGCGCAGACATCGGCGCGACCGTGACCGGGCCGATCGCCTTCACCTCCGACGGGGTCGGCGGCGTGATCTCGGGCGATGTGCGGCTCGACAGCAGCCGGTATCGGCTGGGGCAGGCGACGGTCGCCAGCGCCCTGCCGCAGATCAACGTGCGCGAGATCAACGTGCCCGGTGGCGAGGTGCTCGACGACGATGCGGCCGCACCGTGGCGGCTCGACCTGCATGCGCATGCCCGCAACGGCCTGATGGTGTCGGGGCTGGGGCTGGCCAGCGAATGGACCACCGACGTCAAGATCGCGGGCACGCCGACCAATCCGGCGATCACCGGACGCGCCGACCTGGTCCGCGGCGACTACGAGTTCGCCGGTCGCGAGTTCGACCTGTCGCGCGGGATCATCCGTTTCGCGGGCGAGGTGCCCGCCAATCCCGCGCTGGACATCGAGGCCGCGGCGAACACCACCGGGCTGAACGCGACGATCCGGGTGACCGGGGTGGCGCAGAAGCCGGAGATCAGCTTTTCGAGCACGCCCGCGTTGCCGCAGGACGAATTGCTGTCGCGGCTGCTGTTCGGCACCTCGATCACCAACCTGTCCGCGCCGGAGGCGTTGCAGCTGGCCGCGGCGGTGGCGGCGTTGCAGGGCGGCAACGGCGGGCTGAACCCGATCAACGCGGTGCGGCGCGCGGCGGGGCTCGACCGGCTCCGCATCCTGCCCGCCGACCCGCAGACCGGGCAGGGCACGTCGATCGCGGCCGGCAAGTATGTGACGCGGCGGCTGTATGCCGAGATCATCACCGATGGCGCCGGCTATTCCGCGACGCGGGTCGAGTTCCAGGTGACGCGCTGGCTGTCGTTGCTGTCGTCGATCTCGACGCTGGGGCGGCAGAGCGGAAACGTGCGCATCTCGCGCGATTATTGACGCGCAGGTGACCCAATTCGATCGCGCCGGAACCCCGCAGCCCGGCGCGCGGTTGAGCGCGGAACGATGACGACGCCACAACTTCTCTCGATCGCGACCCTGATCGGGATGATGGCGCTCTTCATCTGGGGACGCTTTCGCTACGACGTGGTGGCAATCATCGCGTTGCTCGCCAGCCTGGCGCTGGGCATCGTCAAGCCGAACGAGGCGTTCAAGGGTTTCTCCGACGACATCGTCATCATCGTCGCGTCGGCGCTGGTGTTGTCGGCCGCGGTGCAGCGGTCCGGCGTCGTCGAACGCGTGCTGCGGCAGGTCGCGCGGCGCGTGCGGCGTGTGCGCGGACAGTTGCTGGTGCTGACCGGATCGGTCGGCGTGGCGAGCGCGCTGGTGAAGAACATCGGCGCGCTGGCGATGCTCATGCCGGCCGCGATCCAGATGGCCAAGAAGAACGAGACCTCGCCGTCGGTCTTCCTGATGCCGATGTCCTTCGCGTCCTTGCTGGGCGGGTTGATGACGCTGGTGGGCACGTCGCCCAACATCATCGTCAGCCGTTCGCGCGAGCAGATGATGGGCGAGCCGTTCGGCATGTTCGACTATACGCCGGTCGGGCTGGGCCTGCTGGTGATGGGACTGCTGTACCTGAGCATCGCCTACCGGCTGATCCCCGCCGACCGTCGGGCGGCACCGAGCATGGCCGAGGCGCTCGACATCACGGGATACGTGACCGAGGTGGTGATCCCGGAGGCGTCGCCCGCGGTCGGCGAGACGGTAGCGGCGTTCCTCGATCGGCACGAACATGAAGTGACGATCACGCGGATGGTGCGGGCCGGGATGCGCAGTCATCCGCAACCGGATACCGAATTGCGCGCCGACGACACGCTGATCCTGGGCGGCGATCCCGACGCGCTGGAACGCGCGATCGCGGGCGACCGGCTGACGCTGGAAAGCGAGGAGCGCGAGAAGCGTACCGACCGCGGCGAGAGCGAGATCGGCGTGATCGAGGCGGTCGTGAACATCGGTTCGCCGCTGGAAGGCCAGTCGGCCGGGCGGCTCGATCTTCAGGCGCGTTACGGGGTGAACCTGATCGCGATCTCCCGTCGCGACGTGCGGCTGTCGCGGCGGCTGGGCAGCATCGCGCTGCGCACCGGCGACGTCGTCGTGTTGCAGGGAACGCTGGAGTCGCTGCCGGAGAAGCTGCGCGAGCTGGGGTGCCTGCCGCTGGCGGAGCGCGAATTGCGGCTGGGGACGAGCCGGCGCGGGTGGTTGCCGGTCGCGGTGCTGGGATTGGCGATGTTCGCGACGGCGATGGGCTGGGTGCCGGTCGGCGTCGCGTTCTTCGCGGCCGCCGGCGTGGTGGTGGTCACCGGGCTGCTGCCGGTGCGCGAGGCGTACAACCATATCGAATGGCCGATTCTGGTGATGCTCGGCGCGCTGATCCCGGTGTCGGATTCGCTGCGCACCACCGGCGCGTCGGATGTGATCGCGACGTGGCTGGCGCAGACCGCCGCGGTGCTGCCGGCATGGGGCGCGGTGATGCTGATCCTGGCGGCGGCGATGGCGGTGACGCCGTTCCTGAACAATGCCGCGACGGTGCTGGTGATGGCGCCGATCGCGGCGCAGTTCGCGGGCGATCTGGGTTATCGACCGGAGGCGTTCCTGATGGCCACGGCCGTTGGCGCGGGATGCGATTTCCTCACGCCGATCGGCCACCAGTGCAACACCCTGGTGCTGGGGCCGGGCGGCTATCGCTTCGGTGATTATGCGCGGCTGGGGGCGCCGCTGTCGGCGTTGGTGCTGGTGTTCGGCACCGTGTTGATCCTGTTCTTCTGGCCGCTCGCTTGATCGGGATCACATAGAAAAAGCGGTTACTTTCCGGGCCGTTCGTGTCGGCAGGGCGTTTGCAACGTCACGTTTCCACGACCTTCGACGGAGAGAGAAAATGAAGCGTTTTCTGCCGGCTGCCGCCCTCGCGATCCTGCTTGCCACCCCCGCCGTGGCGCAGCAGATGACGCCGGACGCCTATGTCGCGGCGGCAGGGGCCAGCGACCTCTACGAAAAGACCTCGAGCCAGATGGTGCTGCAATCCACCAAGGACCCCAAGGTGCGCTCGTTCGCTCAGGGCATGATCCGCGATCACAACAAGAGCACTGCGATGGTCAAGAGCGCCGCCAGCAAGGCAGGCGTGACGCCAAAGCCGCCGGTGCTGACGCCCGAGCAGAACGACATGGTGGCGCAGCTGCGCACCGCCACCGGCACCGCGCGTGACCGTGCCTATCTGACGCAGCAGCAAACGGCGCACCAGAAGGCGCTGGCGCTGCACCAGGGCTATGCCTCTGCCGGCACTGCCGCGCCGCTGAAGACCACCGCCGGCCAGATCGCGCCCGTGGTCCAGCACCACATCGATATGCTGAAGGGCATGTAAACCGCCCACCACCGGTCATCCTTGGGTCCCGCTCTTTCGCCATCGCTTGCGAACGAGCGGAACCCGATCACGTCCGGGGTGGCGAGGGTGGCTGGTCCCCATGACCATCACCGCTCCACATCAAACGACGCTTACGCCTAGGAGCGGTCGTTACTTCGGACAGGTGTCCGCAGCGCTGGCATCCAGATCGAGGCAGCGCCCGTCCAGCCCCGACACGGGTAGCCCGATCGTCGCGGCGAGCGTCGGCGCGATATCGACCGTCTCCACCGACAGCGGCTGTTCGAAGCCCGCCATTCCCTTGCGCCAGAACAGGATCGGCACGCGGCGATCGTAGTCCCACGGGCTGCCGTGCGTCTCGACATAGAAGGGCGCCGGGTTGACGATCGTGGTCACGCGCGGGCGCAGCATCACCATGAGGTCGCCCGACCGCTCGGCATCGTAGGAGGCGCGCGCACGCTCCAGCAGCGTCCATGCCTCGGGCGGGGTCCTGGCGAATGGCGTGGCGGCGATCTCCTCGCGCGAGAAGGCGGCCGCGACCTGCGGCATCGCGAGGTAGCGACGCTTCGCCTCCGCCAGCACCTGCGCACGGCGCGCCTTGGGCACGCTGTCGGCGACATAGATGTCGCTTTCCGAGCCGAGCAGCACCGGGCCGGCGATCCCCAGCGACTGGCCGATCGCCGCGCCGACCAGCTTGGCGGCGTTGGTCGGGCTGGCATGTTCTTCCATCGGCATCGCGCGCTGCTGCTGCCGCTCGGTCATGTCGTGCGCGCCGTGGTCGGCGGTCAGCATCACCTCGTAATCCACGCCCCATTCGTCGAGCCTGGCGAGGAACGCGCCGATCGTCTGGTCGAGCTGCGCCATCTGGATGCACATTTCCGAACCCTGCGTGCCGAGCGCGTGGCCGACGTAGTCGGTGGCCGACGCGCCGATCGCGATCAGGTCGGTAGCCTTGCCCTGGCCGAGCTTCATGTCCTGGATCATCCCGGCGGCAAGCGCGAAGACCGCGCCGTCGAGCGCGGGCGAGGCGCGGAACGACTTTACGTCGCCGCCCGCGCGCTGGAACTGCCCGGTGCCGATCGTCTGCGTGCCGACGGTGATCGGCTGCGCCAGCGGCTTGCAATAGCCGGGCAGCGGCAACGCGGCCTGCGGGGCGGCGAGCAACTTGCCGACCGCGCCGTTGGCCCGCGTCACCACCGCAGGAACCGGCGCGGTGCTGCGCGAGGGCAGGGTGATGAAGCGGTCGGTCGCCCAGAACCACATCTGGTCGGTGTTGTGACCGCCCATCATGATCGCGGCGCGATCCTTGCCCGCGACCGCCACGACGCGCGTCGCCGGATCGGTGCGCTTCATCATGTCGCCGAGCGTCGCCACGCGCAGGTGGAGGTCCGATGGGGCGTACTTATCGTGATCGCTGCCGGGCGCGCGCTCGTCTTCGGCGCAATAGACGGTCTTGTCGGGACGGCCGACCCGCTGGTCGAGCCAGCTGTTGGCGATGATTCCGGTATGGGCGGGGCGCATGCCGGTGAGGATGGTCGAGTGCCCGGGGCAGGTCTCGGTCGCGGCATGGCTCTGATAGCCGGACGGAAAGACCACGCCCTGCTGCAGCCGCGCCAGCCCGTCGGTGTAGCGCGTGCGATATTGCGCGAACAGGTCGGCGGAGAATTGGTCGACCGAGATCGCGACGATCAGCTTCGGCTTCGCGGTCGGCACGGGGGCGGAAGGGGCGGGCGCCTGCTGCGCGCCGGCAGGAGCCACGGCGGCAACGGAGGCAAGCAAAACGGCGGCGAACAGGGCTTTCATGGAGCAACCTTGATGCAACGGAGGAGCGGACCGGCTATGGTCGCGCGCAGATGGTCAGGCAAGCTGTGCGCGCGGCGCTTTTCACCCTTATGACAGCCATGGCGCTGCTGCTACCGCCCGACGCGGCGATGGCGCAGACGCGGCATGTCGCGATGACGCTGACCGCCGAAAGCGAGCGGCCGGCGCCGGGCAGCGACGTGGCGCTGGCAATCCGGGCGGTGCCGCAGCCGGGGTGGCACGGCTATTGGTCGAACCCCGGTGACGCCGGCGTGGCGACCCGCGCGACGTGGACGCTGCCGGCCGGGGCAAGCGCGGGCTCGCTCGACTATCCCGCGCCGACTCGGCTGTCGATCGCCGGGCTGATGAACCACGTGTACGAACGGCCGTGGACGATGCTGACGACGTTGCGCGTGCCGCAGGGCGTGGCGTCGGGCAGCGCGCTGCCGGTGCGCGTGAAGCTCGACTATCTGGTGTGCACCGAGACGATCTGCGTACCCGAGATGCAGGAGCTGGCGACGACGCTGACGATCGGCGACGGCACGATCGACCCGGCGCGGCGCGCGAGCTTCGATGACGCGCGGCGGGCGTTGCCGCGGCCGTTGGGCAGCAAGGCGACGTGGCAGATCGACGGCGGGCGCTTCCGGCTGTCGGTGCCATACCCGCGCGACGCGCCGTTGGGACAGGCGTGGTTCTACCCGGCGCGCGGCGGCGCGATCGATTACGCCGCCGCGCAGCAAGTAACCCGCGACGGCGAGCGACTGGTGGTGGAGACCAAGGCGGCGGCGGTGCCGGAGCGCGGGCCGCTGGCCGGCGTGCTGACGCTCGGCAGCGGCCCGGGGCTGTCGCTGGTCGCCGATCCCGGCACGGTCGCGGCGGCGACGGGGACGGCCGCATTCGACTGGGGCGTAGCGCTGGCGGCGTTCGGGGGCGCGTTGCTCGGCGGGCTGTTGCTCAACGTCATGCCATGCGTGTTCCCGATCCTGAGCCTGAAGGCGCTGGGCTTGGCACGTTCGGGCGAGAGCGAGCGGCATGCACGTGTCGAGGCGCTGGCCTATACCGCCGGCGTCGTGTCGGTGTGCCTGGCGCTGGGCGGTACGTTGCTGGCGCTGCGGGCGGGTGGCGCCAGTGCCGGCTGGGCGTTCCAGTTGCAGGACCCGCGCGTCGTGGGCGTCCTGCTGTTGCTGGTGGTCGCGATCGCGCTGAACCTCGCCGGGTTGTTCGAGCTGCCGACCCCGGCGTTCGCGGGCCGCGGCGGCGCGGCGGGCGCGTTCATGACCGGCGCGCTGGCGGCGTTCGTCGCGACGCCGTGCACCGGGCCGTTCATGGGCGCGGCGCTGGGCGCGGCGCTGGTGCTGCCGGCGGCCGTGGCGCTGCTGGTGTTCGCCGGCCTGGGGCTGGGGATCGCGGTGCCGTTCCTGCTGATCGGGTTCGTGCCGGCGCTGCGGCGGCGATTGCCGAAGCCGGGGATGTGGATGGTCCGGTTGCGCCACCTGCTTTCGGTGCCGATGTTCGCGACCGCGCTGGCGCTGGCATGGGTGCTGGGGCGGCAGGCCGGGGTCGACGGCATGACGCTGGGGCTCGCCGCGGCGCTGCTCGCCGCGCTGGGGCTATGGTGGACCGGGCGGCGGCAGCTGGGCGCGGGGCGGCTGGCGTGGGTGCCGGGCGTGCTCGCGCTGCTGGTTGCGGGCGCCGTGATCGCGACGGTGCGGCCGCAAGTCGCGCGCGCGGCGGCCACGGGCTTGCCGGGGGCGGAGCCGTTCTCGGAAGCACGGCTGGCGGCGTTGCGCGCGGAGGGGCGGCCGGTGTTCGCCTATTTCACCGCCGACTGGTGCCTGACGTGCAAGGTCAACGAGAAGGCCGCGATCGAAACCGCGGCGGTTGCCGACGCTTTCGGGCGCGGCAAGGTGGCGGTGCTGATCGGTGACTGGACCGATGGCGATCCGGTGCTCGGACGCTTCATCGCACAGCACAATCGCGCCGGGGTGCCGCTCTATCTCTGGTACGCGCCCGCCGCCACGGCGCCGCGCGTCCTGCCGCAGGTGCTGACCCGCACGATGCTGACCGATCTGCCGCCGCGATGATGCGGGTGCGCTGATGTAATCGGGTTGCGTGTGCGGCCGATCTCCACCAGCATGGCTCCAAACCGCGACGGAGGCGTTCAGAGCATTGATGGGGAAGATCGCGTTCGACGAAATCATGGGGGCCGGCGGCGCTGACGGCGCACGACCGGAATTGCGTGAGCTGTGCCGGTGGCTTGCCGACACGCCGGACGGCGAGTTGCGCCGCCGCCAGCAATCGGCCGAGACGACCTTCCGCCAGCTTGGCATCACCTTCGCGGTTTACGGCGAGAGCGAGGCGAGCGAGCGGATCATCCCGTTCGACATCGTGCCGCGCGTGTTCCTGCCCGACGAATGGGCGCGGCTTTCCGAGGGGCTGGTCCAGCGCGTCGACGCGATCAACGCCTTCCTCGTCGATATCTATGGCGACCAGAAGATCCTGCGCGACGGCGTGCTGCCGGCCGACCTGATCCTCGGCAACGCGCAATTCCGCCCGGAGGTCGCCGGCATCCGCCCGCCGCACGACGTGTGGGCGCACATCTGCGGGATCGACCTGGTGCGCACCGGACCGGACGACTTCTTCGTGCTGGAGGACAATGCGCGCACGCCCTCGGGGGTCAGCTACATGCTGGAGAACCGCGAGGCGATGGTGCGGCTGTGCCCCGAATTGTTCTCCAACTTCCGCGTTGCGGCCGTCGACAGCTATCCCGACCGGTTGCTGGAGACGATGCGCTCGGTGGCGCCGCGCGGGTGCGGCGGGCGCCCGACGTGCGTGGTGCTGACGCCGGGCCATTATAACTCGGCCTATTACGAGCACAGCTTCCTGGCCGATTCGATGGGCGTCGAACTGGTCGAGGCCGCCGATCTCGTCGTGGATGACGACATGGTCTACATGCGGACGATCGAGGGGCGGGTGCGCGTCGACGTGATCTACCGCCGCGTCGACGACGATTACCTCGATCCGCTGGTCTTCCGTCCCGATTCGATGCTGGGGGTGCCGGGGCTGATCGCCGCTTATGCCGCGGGCAACGTCGCGATCATCAACGCGCCGGGTAACGGCATCGCCGACGACAAGGCGATCTACAGCTACATGCCGGAGATCGTGCAATATTATTCCGGCGGCGCCGCACGGCTACCGAACGTGGAGACGTATCGCTGCCGCGAACCCGATGCGCTGAAATACGTGCTGGAGCATCTCGGCGACCTCGTGGTGAAGCTGGTCGACGGTTCGGGCGGCTACGGGATGCTGGTCGGGCCGACCGCGTCGTCGGCGGAGATCGAGCGGTTCCGCGAGGCGCTCGTCGCGCACCCCGAGCGCTATATCGCGCAACCGACGCTGGCGCTGTCGACCGTGCCGACCTTGGTCGAGCAGGGCGTGGCGCCGCGACATGTCGATTTTCGGCCGTTCGTGCTGACCGGTGCGCAGGGGGTACAGGTGGTGCCCGGCGGGCTGACGCGCGTCGCGCTGCGCGAGGGCTCGTTGGTCGTCAATTCCTCCCAGGGTGGCGGCACGAAGGACAGTTTCGTGCTGATGGACGAACGCGGTGCGATGACCCAGACGATGGATGGGCCGGGCGGCACCATGACGCAGACGCTGGGCGGGGGCGCGTTCTGATGCTGAGCCGGACCGCCGCCTCGCTCTACTGGCTGGGACGCTATGTCGAGCGTGCCGATTTCGTCGCGCGACTGGTGGAAGCGACACTGCGTCTCGACGTGCTGTCGACGCGTTCGGCGGGGGAGGATGCGTGGCGCACCGCGCTTGCCGTCAGCGAGACGACCGAGGCGTTCGAGGCGAACGGCGCCACGCTGACCCGCGAGGAGGTGGTGCACTTCCTGCTGGCGAGCAGCGCGCATCCCGGTTCGATCCTGCGCTGCCTGGCGCTGGCGCGCGACAACGCGCGCGCGGTGCGTACCGCGCTCAGCCGCGAGGCGTGGCAGGCGATCAACGGTGCGTGGCTGATCTTCGACCAGCGGATGGGGCGGCTGGATCCGACCGCCACGTTGTCGATCGTCGATGCGGTCAAGGCGGAGACGCGCGGGTTCGAGGGCGCGGTGCACCGGATGCTGCGCAACCAGACGACGTCGTTCATCCGGCTGGGGCAGGCGGTGGAGCGCACCGACAATACCGCGCGGTTGCTCGACGTGAAATACCACATCCTGTTGCCGGCCGGCGAGCGGGTCGGCGGGACGGTCGACCGCGATCAGTGGACGACGATCCTCCAGACCGTGTCGGCGGTCACCGCCTTCCGCTGGCTCTACACCGACGGGCTGAACCCGACCAACGTCATCGACCTGCTGCTGAGCCGCGCGGAGCTGCCGCGCAGCCTCGCCGCGTCGATCGAGGAGACGGTGGCCGCGTTGACCGCACTGGCGCGCGCCAGCGGGACGCAGGGAGAGGCCGACCGCATGGCACGGACACGGCAGGCGCGGGTCGCCAAGACGCGGACCGGCGACGTGATCGCCGCCGGGCTGCACCAGCACCTGCGCGCGCTGATCGTCGAGAATGCCCACCTGCACGACGCGATCGGGCGGCAGTTCAAGTTCCAGTGAAACGACGACCGTCATGGCGAGCGCGGCGGAGCGATCCGGAGCCCGGCGCACCACGCCGCGTCGCCGAGCACGTGCCGAGATAGAGTAACCGCACCATGCGCCTGACCATCGACCATCGCACGACCTATCGCTTCACCGCGCCGCAGGGGCGCGTCGTGCAGCTGTTGCGGATGACGCCGCGCAACACCCATGACCAGACGGTGGCGGACTGGAACATCGCGGTCGATTGCGACGCGCGGCTGCGCCAGCATCGCGACGGCTTCGGCAATCTGACGACGATGCTCTATGCCGAGGGGCCGCTCGATACGCTGGAGATTGTCGTGTCGGGCGAGGTGGTGACCAGCACGTCGCGCGGCGTGCTGCACGGCACGTTCGAGCCGCTCGCCCCGGCGCTGTACCTGCGCAGCACCCCCGCGACGCAGGCCGAACCGGCGCTGGTGGCGTTCGCGCGCGAGGCGACCGCGGATCGCACGCCGATCGGCGCGCTTCACGCGCTCAACCGTGCCTTGCATGCGCGCTTCGAGCTGGTCGGGGGACGGCCCGAGGCGGGGCTGACCGTCACCTCCGCCTTCGCGCGCGACACCGCGACGTCGCGCGATCTGGCGCAGATGTTCGTCGCGGCGGCGCGCGCGGTGGCGGTGCCGGCGCGCTACGTCACCGGATATTGCGATTTGCAGGCCGGGGAACGCCCGACCCCGCATGGCTGGGCGGAGGCGTGGGTCGAGGGACTAGGCTGGATCGGGTTCGATCCCACGCTGGGCGAATCACCGGAGGAGCATCATGTCCGCGTGGCGGTGGCGCTGGATGCCGCAGGCTGTTCGCCGGTCGCGGGGTCGCGGCTGGGCGAGGGACGCGAAAGCCTCGACGTCGAGGTGCAGGTCAGCGGCGAGGCGTGAGCGGCTACAGCGGCGGGAACGGCGGATAGGCGTCGGGCGCGACCGCTTCCGCTCCGCCGCCGCGCATCACCAGATGATACAGCGCCAGCCCCGGCGGGCTTGCGGCGACGATGCCGATCGCGAGCTGGATCGCCGTGATCGTGCCCGTGCCCCACCACCACGCAGCGTGGACGCGGCCGCGGCGACGAAGGTCGGCGAGCATTCCCGCCGCCGGGAACAGCAGGACGGCGGCGAAAACGCCCCATGCCGCCCACGGGATCATCAGCGGCAGCGGCAGGATTCGACCGAACGCCGGACCGGTGAGGATCGCCATCGCGCAGATCATCAGCCGCCGGTGCCATTCGGTCCGGCGCCGCAAGCGGATCGCGGCGGCGACGAGGCCCCCGAACCCCGTCACGAACAGCGCGTTCATGAAAAGGAAGTAGGCGGGGGTGAAGAAGAACGGCGCGCCGCCGCGCCGCACCATCATCGCCGTTGTGTAGACGCCGACGATCACCACCGCGCTCGCCCAGCCGGCGCCGATCCACCCCAGCCGCCGGTGCAGCTTCCGGTCAGCGCGGCCGGCGAAGGCGGTCTGCACGACGAACAGCACGGTCCAGCCGAAGAACAGCAATGCATGGACATGCACGGCGACCGGCACCGCGAAGGTGGATCGCCCCATCACCCATTGCAGTGAGAAACCGACGAAGATGACGACCGCCATCGCGATCGCCAGTTTCAGGAAGAAGCGTGGGCCGACCGGTCCCGATCGCTCGACGAAGACGGATGCCATGACGTTGTCCCCCCGGATAACGGCGGGAGCGTACCACGAAGACGGGCGATCCATCCAGCCCGTCCTGCGGCGGGCATCGCAGCGTCGGTGGCGGCGGGGGGCTCGCAACCCGCTCCGGTGCGCCTCCCCGAGGCGCCGCGCGGTTATACGCGGGTCGGCACCGCCGCGATCTCTTCCTCGGGCAGCACCACCCAGCCGTTCGGGCCGAGCATCTCGAGCGGGCGATAGCGGGTCTTGTAGGCCATGCGAGTCGACCCCTTCACCCAATAGCCGAGATAGACATAGGGCAGCGCGGCCTCGCGGGCGCGGGCGATATGATCGAGGATGATGAAATTGCCGAGCGCGGGGCGCGCATCCTGATCGGTGTCGAAGAAGCTGTAGACCATCGACAGCCCGTCGGCCTGCCGGTCGGTCAGGCAGCAGCCGACCAGCTTGCCGGGGCGGCCACCGGCGCCGGACGGCTCGCGATATTCGACGATCACCGAATTGACGGGCGAATGCTCGACCATGTCGGAGAAGTCGCTCTCGTCCATCGCGGCCATCCCGCCGCCGGGATGACGCGCCGAGAGGTAGCGACGCATCAGCGTATATTGCTCATCGGTCGCCCACGGGCGGCATGCCGCGACGTCGAGGTCGGCGTGGCGGCGTACCAGCTTGCGCTGCGTCGCATTGGGCTCGAACTCGTGCGTGCGCACCCGCACCGAGACGCACGCGGCGCAACCCGCGCAGCTAGGGCGATAGGCGACCGACTGGCTCCGGCGGAAGCCGATCCGGCCGAGCGCGTCGTTCAGCTCGGCGGCATTGGGGCCGGACAGCTCGGTGAACACCTTCCGCTCCTGCCGCCCCGGCAGATACGGGCACGGCTGCGGGCTGGTGACGAAGAAGCGCGGGAAACGGAACGGTGCCGTCATGCCGACCGACCTTTCCGTGTGCTGACCATGTCGAGCCCCATGCCTGCGAAAGACTTCATATGAGATGAAGCGTGCGCGCTGAAAAGCCGCTTTACCAACAAAGCGGTTCCGGGGTCACGCCAGTTCGACGGTGCTCACCTCGTAACCGGCCTCGCGCAGGCCGGTCATCAGCCGGTCGAGGTGCGCGCGGTCGCGCGACTCGCACTCGATATCGGTGATCAGTCCCTTGGCGGGCAAGGTGGTGAAGACGCGCTGGTGGTAGATCTCGATGATGTTCACGCGCTCGCGATCGAACACGCGCATCACGTTGAAGAGCGCGCCCGGCTGATCCTGCAGCCGCAGCCGCAGCCGTGCGAGCCGCCCGGAGCGCGCGAGATCGCGCAGCAGCACGTTGGCGAGCAGGCGCGTGTCGATGTTGCCGCCGCACAGCACGATGCCGACGGTCTTGCCGCGGAACCGCTCCGGATGCGCGAGCAATGCGGCGAGCCCGGCGGCACCGGCGCCCTCCACCACGGTCTTCTCGATCTGCAGCAGCAGGCTGACCGCCTCCTCCAGCGCGCGTTCGGAGACGAGCACGATGTCGTCGACGATCCGCGCCACCATCTGCGAGGTGATGCCGCCAGGCTCCTTGACCGCGATCCCCTCTGCCAGCGTGTCCCCTGCGCACGGCATGTCGGTGCCGTTGATGCGGTTGTACATCGACGGATAGAGTTCCGCCTCGACGCCGACGACCTCGATCGGGCGGCCGGCGGCGCGCGCGACCGTCGCCATGCCCGAGATCAGCCCGCCGCCGCCGATCGGCACGATCAACGTGTCGATCTCCGGATGGTCGGCCAGCATCTCCAGCGCGACCGTGCCCTGCCCGGCGATCACGCGCGGGTCGTCGAACGGGTGGATGAAGGTGAAGCCGCAATCGGCCTCCAGCACGCGGGCGTGCGCATAGGCGGCGTCGAACGTGTCGCCCTCCAGGATCACGGTTGCGCCGTGCCCCTGCGTCTGCACCACCTTCACCACCGGCGTGTTGCGCGGCATCACGATCGTCGCGGGCACGCCGAGGCGGTTGGCGTGATAGGCGAGCCCCTGCGCATGGTTGCCCGCCGAGGCCGCGATCACGCCCTTGGCGCGCGCCGCGTCGGAGAGTTGCAGCAGCGTGTTGAGCGCGCCGCGTTCCTTGTAGGCGGCGGTGAATTGCTGGTTCTCGAACTTCAGGTAGACGGTCGCGCCGGTCATCGTCGACAACGTCTGGCTGATCAGCGTCGGCGTGCGCACGATCTTGTCGCCGATCCGCATCTGCGCGGCGCGCACATCCTCGATCGAGACGGGGAGGGCGGCGTCGGATGCGAGCTGTGTTGCCATCGCGGCGGCGTAGCGGATCGCCGCCGCGAAAGGAACACCCGCACGTCGGGCGGCTGCCCGGATGTTGCCGATGCAGGCGGTGGCCCGTGTCCGTGCCGTTCTCCGGTTCATCGGGAAAGGTGGCGAGCGCTTCGTTGGCTGCGCCACATCGGATCGTTCGTCATTGCGCGCGCAATGACGGCGTAGCCCAGAGGGATGTCGTTTGACTTCAGTGGATAAGCATCCGCCCGTGCCTATGCACCAAAGGCCGTTCCCAACCGACGCTCAGCGTCCGACGGCGAACGCGCGGCGCCATTCCGGCCTTACGATCTCCAGCAATGCCGGGGTGACGGGCAGCGTCACCTCGTACATCCCCTCGGCATAGGACCCCGCGACATATTGCCCGGCGATCAAGCCAATGCGGTCGATCGCGCGGCCATCGGTGGAGCCGAGCAGCAGCGTCAGTTCGGCGATCGGCGGGCACGGGAAGATGTCGTCGGCGGCCGGGGCGCCCTGCATCCGGCGGGTGCGTTCGGCCTTCAGCTTGCCGCACCAGGTCGCGCCCCACAAACGCTGGAGCGCGACCGGCGAGGCGAACATCTTCCGTGGATCGACCCGCGCAGCGCGGGCCTTGTCCCACACCAGCGGCTCCAGCACCGTGTTGCCGTGCGCGCCGCCGGTGAAGCGGTAGGTCTCGCCCGACAGGCTGAGCAGCCGCGGCGTTTCGGTCACCACCTTCCACGTGCGGGTCGCGTCATGTTGGTGGAAGGGGAAGCCGGCGCCGCGTTCGCGTCGATCGTCGTCGGCGCCGCGCAGGGCGCGGGTGCGCAGTCGCGCCCGGTCGGCGTCGAGCCAGCGCCGCAGCGGCGCGATCCGCGCCGCGACGGCGGGATAGCTATAGGAGAAATCGAGCGCGGCGGTCTTCTGCGTCACCGCGACCGCCGCGGGGGCGTGCTGCGCGGCTGTCGCCGGGAACGCCATCGCCAGCATCATCGCACCCGCCGTCCACCGCATGACACACCTCGCCAAAAGCCCGCGCCCGCCATATGGCAGCGGACATGAACCGACGCCATCTGACTGCCGCGCTGGGCGCACTCGCCGGCCTTTCCGTCGCCGCGAGCGCCGCCGCCGACGCGCTGATCGACAACGTCACCGGCCTGACGCTGAATCGCGACCGGCAGGTGGTGCGCTTCAAGGCGATGGTGATCGATCCGCAGGGCAAGGTCGTGCGGCTGATCGCACCCGACGAAGAGCCGCCGAAGCGGACCAAGAAGAACCCCGGCCCGCGCTACGACTGGCGCGCCGACATGAAGGGGCGCGTGCTGGTGCCCGGCATGATCGATGCGCACACGCATGTCGTGGAGCTGGGGCTGGCGGCGCTGACGCTCGACCTGTCCGACACCCGCACGCTGGAGGAGGCCAAGGCGAAGGTCGCGGCCTATGCGCGCGACAACCCCGAGCGGCAGTGGATCATCGGGCGCGGCTGGAACCAGGAGGTGTGGAAGCTGGGCCGCTTCCCGACCGCCGCCGATCTCGACGCCATCGTCGGCGATCGCCCGGTGTGGCTGGCGCGTGCCGACGGCCACGCCGGCTGGGGCAACAGCGCCGCGTTGAAGCTGGCGGGCGTCTCCGCCGCCACCGCGGCGCCGGCCGGCGGGCGGATCGAGAAGCCGCTGGGCGTGCTGGTCGATCGCGCGACCGACCTGGTCACGCGCGTCGTGCCGAAGGTCAGCCCGAAGGACCGCACCGCCGCCTTCCTGAAGGCGCAGCAGATCCTGCTCGGCTACGGCATCACCGCCGTCGGCGACATGGGCACCAGCGTCGACGACTGGATGACCTATCGCCGCATGGGCGACATCAACGCGCTGCGCGTGCGGATCATGTCCTACGGCATGGGGATCGATACGGCGGTGACGATCGGTGGCACCGGGCCGACGCCGTGGCTGTACGACGATCGGCTGCGGCTGGAGGGCGTGAAGCTGTACGCCGATGGCGCGCTGGGTTCGCGCGGCGCATGGCTGAAGGCCGATTACGCCGACGCGCCGGGGCAGCGCGGGCTGGGGTTCCTGACCGACGACCAGTTGCAGAACATCATGAGCCGCGCGGCGATGGACGGCTATCAGGTCGCGGTCCACGCGATCGGCGACCGTGCCGACCAACAGGTGCTGGATGCGATCGCCGAGCTGTCGCAGACCTACAAGGGTGACCGGCGTTGGCGGATCGAGCATGCGCAGGTGGTCGATGCCCCGGATATGGGCGCGTTCGGCAAATACGGCATCATCGCCTCGATGCAGCCGACGCACCAGACCAGCGACCGCGTGATGGCGGAGGCGCGGCTGGGGCCGGCGCGGCTGGCGGGCGCCTATGCGTGGAAGACGTTGCTGGACGACGGCGCGACACTGGCGTTCGGGTCCGACGCGCCGGTGGAGAAGCCCGATCCGTGGGCCGGCTGGGCGGCGGCGTTCACGCGGATCGATGCCGACGGGCAGCCGGCGGGCGGCTGGCACCCCGAACAGGCGGTGTCGCGCGAACAGGCGTGGTGGGCGTTCACCGGCGGCGCAAGCTTCGCCGGCTTCGCCGACCAGAAGTTCGGGATCCTCGCCCCCGGCCAGCGCGCCGACTTCCTGCTGCTCGACCGCGATCCATTGACGGCGGCGCCGGGCGACCTGCGGCAGACCAGGGTGCTGGAGACGTGGATCGGCGGCGCGAAGGCGTGGGAGCGGAAGTAGCGGAGCGCCGGCCCGCCACGTCGGCGTGGGTCAGGCTCGCGTCGTCCGGCGCTACATCACACGGTACGGCACCACGCCGCGCACGTCGCCATCCACCGCGATCGCGCGGTCGGTCGGCGGGAAGGCGCGCTGGTCGCAATCGGCGCGCGGGCATAGCCGGCAGCTGATCCCGATCGGCGTCGGGCTGCGCAGGTCGACCGCATCGGCATAGACGAAGTCGGCGGCGTGCGCGGCCTCGCACCCCAGCGCCACCGCGTAGCGGCGCGGCGCGCGCGCGAACCGCCCCGACGGCTTCACCAGCCCCTTGGCCATCGAGACGTAGCGGACGCCGTCGGGCGTCTCGGCATGCTGCACCAGGATGCGGTCCGGGATCGCGACGGCCTCGTGGACGTGCCACAGCGGGCAGGCACCGCCAAAGCGGGCGAATTGCAGCCGGGTCGCCGAATGGCGCTTGGTGATGTTGCCCGCCATGTCGATGCGGCAGAAGTAGAACGGGATGCCTTCCGCGCCCGGCCGTTGCAGCGTCGAGAGCCGGTGACACGCCTGTTCGAAGCTGGTGCCGAAGCGCCGCGAGAGCCGGTCGATGTCGTGGCGTACCACGCGCGCGGTGTCGCGGAACGCGGCATAGGGCATCAGCATCGCGCCCGCGGCGTAATTGGCGAGCCCGATCGCGAGCAGCCGCCGCGCCTCGGGCTGGACCAGTGCGGAGCCGGCGACGATCGCGGCGATCGGGGCGGCGAACGCGAGCGCGGCGATGCGGTTGGCGATCAGGAAACGGCGGCTTTCGGCGGGTAGCGCGGCGTTGAGATGCAGCGTCGCACCGTCGAAGCGCGCCAGCGGCGCTTCCTCGCGCGCGTCGGTGGAAAGCGCGATGCCGTGCACCGTCAGTGCGGCGTCGAGCGCGGCCGGATCGTGCGCCTGCGCCCAGTTTTCCGCGGCGCGATCGAGCGGGTCGATGTAATTGCCCGCCTCGTGAAACCAGTCGCGGACCGCCTCCCACGGCAGCCGCGCGCCGACGCCGGCGGTCAGCGCCTCCTCGGCGAGCGCGACGCGGTCCTCGGCGGCACGTTTCGCGGCGTGGAGCGCGATCAGCCGGTCGGCGAGCGCCGGGCGTTCCTCCGCAAGGCGCGCGATCTCCTCCGGCGGCAGCGGCGCGACCGCCGGATCGGCGAGCGCATGACCCAGCGCGACGAGCCGCCGTGCCGGGGCCTCGCCTTCGATGTCGGCGAGCGCGGCGGGGAAGTGGCGCGCGAGGGCGGCAGTGACCGCGGCGGTGAGCGGGCGCTCGTCGGCCTCGAGCTGTGACAGGTAGCTCACCGACAGTCCGAGCCGCGCCGCCATCGCGCGCTGGTTGAGGCCGGCGCTCTGGCGCAGCACGCGGAGTTGCGCGCCGACGTAGAGGCGGGATTTCACCGCCGACCGCTCCTGCGCAAGCGTGGACCGGCGTTTGTGGGCGCCGTGTCGATCGGTCGCACATTCTCCATCGTGCGTGTGCGCGGCCGCGGAAGATACGATGCAGTCATGCGCGACGCCTACGCACGAGCGACGAGACTTCGCAAGTGGAGCCTTCGCAAGTTCGCAACTTCACATTTGCCTGCGCGGTGTGCGGCGGGCACAACGCCGCTGGCCGCGGGAGAGAAAGATGTCATCGACGATCGCCGAACTGGACAGCAGGCGCGCGGCGGCGCGAGCCGGCGGCGGGCAGAAGCGCATCGATGCGCAGCATGCCAAGGGCAAGCTGACCGCGCGCGAGCGGCTGGACGTGCTGCTGGACGAGGGCAGTTTCGAGGAGCTCGACATGTTCGTCGAGCACAATTGCACCGACTTCGGGATGCAGGATCAGGTGGTGCCCGGCGACGGCGTGGTCACCGGATCGGGGACGATCAACGGCCGGCTGGTGTTCGTCTTCTCGCAGGATTTTACCGTCTTCGGCGGCTCGTTGTCCGAACGTCACGCGCAGAAGATCTGCAAGATCATGGACATGGCCATGAAGGTCGGCGCGCCGGTGATCGGCATCAACGATTCTGGCGGCGCACGCATCCAGGAAGGCGTGGCGTCGCTGGGTGGCTATGCCGAGGTGTTCCAGCGCAACGTGCTGGCATCGGGCGTGGTGCCGCAGCTGAGCCTCATCATGGGGCCGTGCGCGGGCGGTGCGGTGTATTCGCCGGCGATGACCGACTTCATCTTCATGGTGAAGGATTCCAGCTACATGTTCGTCACCGGCCCGGACGTGGTGAAGACGGTGACCAACGAGGTGGTGACGCAGGAGGCGCTGGGCGGCGCGGTGACGCACACCACCAGGACCAGCGTCGCCGACGTGGCGTTCGAGAACGATGTCGAGGCGCTGCTGGCGGCGCGCGACTTCATCGATTTCCTGCCGGCGTCCAACCGTGCCAAGGGAAATGGGCGCGTGCCGGAGCGCCCCACCGATGATCCGTGGGACCGTGCCGAGCCGAGCCTCGACACGCTGATCCCGGCCAACGCCAACCAGCCGTACGACATGCACGAGCTGATCGCGAAGGTCGTCGACGAGGGCGATTTCTTCGAGGTTCAGCCGGCGCATGGCGGCAACATCCTGTGCGGCTTCGGGCGCATTGAGGGGCGGACGATCGGCATCGTCGCGAACCAGCCGCTGGTGCTGGCCGGCGTGCTCGACATCAACTCCAGCCGCAAGGCGGCGCGCTTCGTACGGTTCTGCGACGCGTTCGAGATCCCGATCGTGACCTTCGTCGACGTGCCCGGCTTCCTTCCCGGCACCGCGCAGGAGCATAACGGCATCATCAAGCATGGCGCGAAACTGCTGTTCGCCTATGCCGAGGCGACGGTGCCGAAGATCACCGTCATCACGCGCAAGGCATACGGCGGCGCGTATGACGTGATGGCGTCCAAGCACCTGCGCGGCGACCTGAACTATGCGTGGCCGACCGCGGAGATCGCGGTGATGGGCGCGAAGGGTGCGGTGGAGATCATCTTCCGCGGCAGGACGGCCGATGAGATCGCCGAGCGCACCGCGGAATATGAGGCGCGCTTCGCCAACCCGTTCGTCGCGGCGAGCAAAGGTTTTATCGACGAGGTGATCCAGCCGCACTCCACCCGCCGCCGGATCGCTCTGGGGTTGCGCAAGCTGCGCGGCAAGGCGCTGGAGAATCCGTGGAAGAAGCATGACAATATACCGTTGTAGTCTCCGTCGTCGCGAGCGGAGCGAAGCGAGGCCGGGCGGCGTGGGGACACTGGATTGCTTCGCTATGCTCGCGATGACAGCGGGAGACGCCGCATGACCCTCGGCCGCCTCAACCACATCGGCATCGCCACGCCGTCGATCGCGCGCGCGATCGAAACCTACCGCGTTCTGCTCGGCGCAGAGGCGATCGGCGAGCCGTTCGACCTCCCCGCGCAGGGGGTGAAGGTGTGTTTCATCGACGCGCCGAACACGCAGATCGAATTGATCGAGCCGTATGACGACACATCGCCGATCGCCGGCTTCCTTCGGAAGAACCCGGCCGGCGGGCAGCATCACGTCTGCTTCGAGGTGCCGGACATCCACGCCGCGGTCGCCGGGATGCAGGCGAAGGGCGCGACGATCCTCGGCGAACCGCGCATCGGTGCGCACGGGACGCCGATCGTGTTCGTCCACCCGCGCGACATGGGCGGGGTGCTGGTCGAGCTGATGGAAACGCCACGGGAGGACGCGCATTGACCTACGAGACGATTACCTTCGATCTCGCCGATCGCGTCGCGACGCTGGCGATCGACCGGCCGGCGCGGATGAACGCGCTGACGCCGCGCGTGTTTGCGGAGCTGACCGCCGGGATCGACGCCGCGCTTGAGCAAGGCGCGCGCGCGATCGTGCTGACCGGGACCGGCGGCGCCTTCTGCTCGGGCGCGGATCTGGTCGGAGATGCCGAGGATTCTGGGGCAGCGCCGATGCCGCGCGACCTCGGCGAGTCGCTGGATACCAGCTACAATCCGTTCGTCCGCAAGGTCGCCGCGCTCGACGTGCCGTTCCTGACCGCGATCAACGGGCCGGCGGTCGGTGCCGGGCTGGGGCTGGCGTTGCTCGGCGATATCAGCGTGATGGCGCGATCGGCCTATGTGTTGCTGGCGTTCGTCAACATCGGGCTGGTGCCCGATGCCGGGGCGACATGGCTGGTCGCCAAGGGCGCGGGGCGGACCAAGGCGCTCGAAATGGCGCTGCTCGGCGAGCGTGTGTCGGCCGCGGAGGCGCTCGCCGCCGGGCTGGTGACGCGCGTGGTGGACGATGCCGCGGTGCTGGCGGAAACGCAGGCGTTGGCCGCGAAGCTGGCCGCGGGGCCGTCCGTGGCGATCGGGATGATCCGCAAGCAGGTGGCCGCCGCGCTGTCGATGGATCTGGAGCAATCCTTGGCGGTGGAGCGCGAGAACCAGACCCGCGCCGGGCACACCCGCGACTTCGCCGAGGCGGTGCGCGCGTTCGGCGAGAAGCGCAAACCGGCGTTCGAGGGCCGCTGATCGTGACCGGGGAACGCAACATCGGCGAGGACAGCGGCGCGGCGGCGCGCACGGGCACACCCGCGCCGACCGGCAGCGAAGGCTGGACGGCGGCGGCGGCCAAGGAGGTGAAGGGTCGCGACCTGACGTGGCGCACGCCCGAGGGGATCGACGTCAAGCCGCTCTACACCGCGGCGGACGTGGAGGGATGGGACCCCGGCCTGCCCGGCTTCGCGCCGTTCGCGCGCGGTGTACGCGCGACGATGTACGCCGGACGACCGTGGACGATCCGCCAATATGCCGGCTTTTCGACCGCCGAGGCGTCGAACGCCTTCTATCACCGCAACCTGAAGGCGGGGCAGAAGGGGCTGTCGGTGGCTTTCGATCTCGCCACGCACCGCGGCTACGACAGCGATCATCCGCGCGTGACCGGCGACGTCGGCAAGGCGGGGGTGGCGATCGACACCGTCGAGGACATGAAGATCCTGTTCGACGGTATCCCGCTGGATCAGATGTCGGTCAGCATGACGATGAACGGCGCGGTGATCCCGATCCTCGCCTTCTTCATCGTCGCCGGCGAGGAACAGGGCGTCGACCGCAAATTGCTCGACGGGACCATCCAGAACGACATCCTCAAGGAGTTCATGGTCCGCAACACGTATATCTACCCGCCCGAACCCAGCATGCGGATCATCAGCGACATCTTCGGCTACACCAGCCGCGAGATGCCGAAGTTCAACAGCATCTCGATTTCCGGCTATCACATGCAGGAAGCCGGCGCGACGCAGGTGCAGGAACTCGCCTTCACCATCGCCGACGGCATGGAATATGTAAAATACGGTGTTGCCTCCGGGCTGGACATCGACAGGTTCGCCGGGCGGCTCAGCTTCTTCTTCGCGATCGGCATGAACTTCTTCATGGAAATTGCCAAGCTGCGCGCCGCGCGCGTGTTGTGGCATCGCGTGATGACCAATCTCGGCGCGCGGGACGAGCGGTCGAAAATGCTGCGGACCCATTGCCAGACCAGCGGCGTCTCGCTGACCGAGCAGGACCCGTACAACAACGTGATGCGCACCACGATCGAGGCGATGGCCGCGATGCTGGGCGGCACGCAATCGCTGCACACCAACGCGCTGGACGAGGCGATCGCGCTGCCGACCGATTTCTCCGCCCGGATCGCGCGCAACACGCAGCTGGTGATCCAGGAAGAGACCGGGATGACGAACGTCGTCGATCCGCTGGGCGGCAGTTATTATGTCGAAGCGCTGACGAAGCGGCTCGTCGACGATGCCTGGACGATCGTCGAGCGTGTCGAGCGCGAGGGCGGCATGGCGCAGGCGGTGGCGGCGGGCTGGCCCAAGGCGATGATCGAGGAAGCCAGCGCGGCGCGCGCCGCGCGGGTCGATCGTGGCGAGGACGTGATCGTCGGGGTCAACAAATACCGCAAGGAGAACGAGGATCCGATCGAGATCCTCGACGTCGACAATCACGCGGTGCGCGAGGCGCAGATCCGCCGCATCCGCGCGGTGAAGGCAGCGCGCGACGACGATGCCTGCCGCGCCGCGCTGGATGCACTGCGCGAGGGCGCGCGTGGCGACGGCAATCTGCTGGCGCTCGCGGTCGATTGCGCGCGCGCCCGCGCCACGCTGGGCGAGATCAGCAGCGCGATGGAGGATGTCTTCGGGCGTTTCGGCACGCAACCGACGCCCGTGAAGGGCATCTACGGCGGCGCCTATGCCGACGATGCGCGGTGGACGCGTCTGGAAGAGGGCGTGGCGGCGACCGAGCGCCGGCTGGGGCGGCGGCCGCGGATGCTGGTGGCGAAGATGGGGCAGGACGGGCACGACCGCGGCGCCAATCTGGTCAGCAGCATGTTCGGTGACCTGGGGTTCGAGATCGTGCCCGGCCCGTTGTTCCAGACCCCCTCGGAAGTCGCTTCGCTCGCGCTGGAGAAGCAGGTCGATGTCGTCGGCGCCTCCAGCCTGGCCGCGGGGCACAAGACGTTGATCCCCGAACTGATCGGCCACCTGCGCGACGCCGGCCGTGCCGATATCAAGGTGATCGCGGGCGGGGTGATCCCGGCGCAGGATTATCAGGCGCTGTTCGACGCCGGGGTGCAGGCGATCTTCGGACCGGGCACGAACCTGATCACCGCGGCGGAGGAGGTGTTGCGGTTGCTCGGCCACAACATGCCGCCACAAGGAGACGCGGCATGACCGGGACATGGTCGCTGGCCCGCGGTCGGCTTTCGGCGGGCGCAGCGGCACTTGCGCTGCTGGTCGCGCTTTCCCCGGCCGGCGCGCAGACGCAGGCGGAGATGAATGCGCAGGCCGCGACCAGCTACAAGACCGCGGACGCCGCGATGACGCGGCAATGGCAGCGCAGCTATGCCGCGATGAAGCGCCGCGACGCCGCCGACACCTCGCGCGGCGGCGGGTTCGGCTATGCCGCCGCCACGCTCGCCAGCCAGCGTGCGTGGCTGGCGTTTCGCGACAGGCAGTGCGTGATCGAAGGCGGGGAGTTCGCCGGCGGCTCGCTGGGCGCGATGACGCGCTTGCAGTGCATGGCACGGCTGACCAAGGAACGAACCGTGCAATTGAAAGGCTTGATGTGGCAACGGTGATGGACGCGACGACCCGCAACGACTGGACGCGCGAGGAGATCGCGACGCTGTTCGACCTGCCGTTCGACGAGCTGATGTTCCGCGCGCAGACCGTCCACCGCGCGCATCACGCACCTTCGCAGGTGCAGCTGTGCACGTTGTTGTCGATCAAGACCGGCGGCTGCCCCGAGGATTGCGGGTATTGCTCGCAATCGGTGGCGGCTGACAGCGGGGTGAAGGCGACCAAGCTGATGGACGTGCAGGCGGTGCTGCAGCGCGCCGCGGAGGCGAAGGACGCCGGTTCGCAACGCTTCTGCATGGGCGCGGCGTGGCGCAACCCCAAGGACCGCGACATGGACGCGATCGTCCAGATGATCGAGGGCGTGCGCGGCATGGGGCTGGAGACCTGCATGACGCTGGGCATGCTGACGCCTGCTCAGGCGCAGCGGCTCGGCGCGGCGGGGCTCGATTACTACAACCACAATATCGACACCTCGCCGGAGCGGTACGGTGACGTCATCACGACCCGCACCTTTGGCGAGCGGCTCGACACGCTGGAGCAGGTGCGCGCGGCCGGGATCAACGTGTGCTGCGGCGGCATCGTCGGGATGGGCGAGACGCGCGACGATCGCGTCGGTTTCGTGCACGCGCTCGCCACCTTGCCGCGCCATCCCGAAAGCGTGCCGGTCAACGCGCTGGTGCCCGTGAAGGGCACGGTGCTGGGCGACATGCTTGCCGATACCCCGCTCGCGCAGATCGACGACATCGAGTTCGTGCGGACGGTGGCGGTGGCGCGTGTCACGATGCCGCTCAGCATGGTGCGGCTGTCGGCGGGGCGCGAGAGCATGTCGGAGGCGACTCAGGCGCTGTGCTTCATGGCCGGTGCGAACTCGATCTTCACCGGCGACAAGCTGCTGACCGCCGGCAACCGCGGCGACAGCGCCGATGCGACGCTGTTCGCGAAACTCGGCGTGCGTCCGATGGTGACGCAAGAGCCGATGCGGGTCTGCGAGGCGGCGGAGTAGGAGCGCGGCGCCTTCACAGGCAGAGTCCATCCTTGCCGGGTGTGGGGCACGCCGACGGACTGCGCAATTCGGATGGGACGGACATCGGCGCCTGCCGCGGCAGGAGCGACGAACGATAAAAGGAGAGGCCGTTGTTCAAGAAGATCCTGGTCGCCAACCGCGGCGAGATCGCGTGCCGGGTGTTCCGCACCGCCAAGCGGATGGGGATCGCCACCGTGGCGGTCTATTCGGACGCCGACGCGCGCAGCCCGCATGTGTTGATGGCGGACGAGGCGGTGCGTCTGGGGCCGGCGCCGGCGGCGGAAAGCTATCTGAAGGCGGAGTTGATCCTGCTGGCGGCCAGGGAGACGGGCGCGGATTGCATCCACCCTGGCTACGGCTTCCTCAGCGAGCGTGAGAGCTTCGCGCGCGCCTGTGCCGAGGCGGGTATCGCCTTCGTCGGTCCGCCGCCGAACGCGATCGCGGCGATGGGCGACAAGATCGAGTCGAAGAAGCTCGCCAGGGCCGCCGGCGTCAATGTCGTGCCCGGCTATCTCGGCGAGATCGCGGATACCGAGGAGGCGGTGCGGATCGCCGCGGAGATCGGCTTCCCGGTGATGATGAAGGCCAGCGCGGGCGGTGGTGGCAAGGGGATGCGGCTGGCGTGGTCCGAACAGGACGTGCGCGACGGCTTCGAGGCGACGAAGCGCGAGGGACTGGCGTCATTCGGCGACGACCGCGTGTTCATCGAGAAGTTCATCGAGAGCCCGCGCCACATCGAGATCCAGCTGCTCGGCGACCAGCATGGCAACATCGTCTACCTCAACGAACGTGAATGCTCGATCCAGCGCCGCCACCAGAAGGTGGTCGAGGAAGCACCGTCGCCGTTCGTGACGCCGGCGATGCGCAAGGCGATGGGCGAGCAGGCGGTCGCGCTGGCGCGGGCGGTCGGCTATTACTCGGCGGGTACGGTCGAGCTGATCGTGTCCGGCGCCGACACCACCGGCGAAAGCTTCTACTTCCTCGAGATGAACACCCGGCTCCAGGTCGAGCATCCCGTGACCGAGGAGATCACCGGGCTGGATCTGGTCGAGCAGATGATCCGTGTCGCCGCCGGCGAGCGGCTGGCGTTCGGGCAGGAAGACGTGCGGCTCGACGGCTGGTCGATCGAGAACCGCGTCTACGCCGAGGATCCGTATCGCGGGTTCCTGCCGAGCATCGGGCGGCTGGTGCGCTACGATCCTCCACGGCCGACGCCCGAGGCAGCGCCCGGGTCGAGCGACGACGTCCGCATCCGCATCGACGACGGCGTCCGCGAGGGCGGCGAGGTCAGCATGTTCTACGACCCGATGATCGCCAAGCTCGTCACCTGGGCGCCGACGCGCGCGGCGGCGATCGATGCGCAGGTCGCGGCGCTCGACCGCTTCACGATCCAGGGGCCGGGAACGAACCTCCATTTTCTGTCCGCGCTGATGCAGCATCCGCGCTTCCGGTCGGGCGCGATCACCACCGGCTTCATCGCCGAGGAATATCCCGACGGCTTTCACGGCGCTCCCGCCACGCCGGACGTGCTGCGCGCGCTGGCGGCGGTTGCGGGGGTTGCGGCGCATGCCCAGGCGACGCGCGCGCGCGGGATCGACGGGCAGCTCGGCGGCCCGCTGGCCGCGCCCGCCGACTGGGTGGTGCGGATCGACAGGGAGGATCATGCGGTGTCGCTCGCGAGCGGCGCGGTGACGGTCGATGGCACCGTGATCGACGGTGTGGTCGACTGGACGCCGGGGGCGCGCATCGCGACGGTCTCCGGTCGCGATCCGTTGACCGTCGCGGTCACGCGGCGTCGCGACGGCTTCGCGCTGGCGGCACGCGGCAAGAGCCACGACGTGCGCGTGCTGCCCGCGCACATCGCGCCGTATGCCGCACATCTGATCGAGAAGGTGCCGCCGGACCTGTCGCGATTCGTGATCGCGCCGATGCCGGGGCTGCTGGTGCGGCTCGACGTCGCGAAGGGCGACGGGGTCGAGGCCGGACAGGCGCTGGCGGTGGTGGAGGCGATGAAGATGGAGAACATTCTGCGCGCCGAGAAGGCCGGCACCGTCGCCGCGGTGCAGGCGCAGGCTGGCGACAGCCTGACCGTCGATCAGGTCATTCTGGAACTGGAATGACCCGGACGCGACACGTCGCGACACATTAGCGCTGGACGCGCGCGCCTCGGCTGCTTCATGCACCCGGGCATGAGGCGCGTTCTTCTCTGCCCGGCGCTCGCGCTGGTCGCCGCGGGCTGCACCGTCGGACCCGATTACCGCCCGCCGTCCACCGCGACGCTGGCGGTGCCCGCCGGCTATTCGGTGCCGGCGGCGCCGACCGCCGAGGACCTGACGCACTGGTGGCAGCGCTTCGACGATCCGGTGCTGGGCGAATTGGTGGAGCAGGCGACGGCCGCGAACACCGACGTCGCACAGGCAGTGGCGCGGCTGCGGCAGGCGCGCGAGGCGCTGGTGCAGAGCCGTGCCGACCTGTTGCCGACGATCAGCGGCAATACCGGCTACAGCCGCTCGGAAACGCTGCGTGGCGGCGGGCAGACGATCACGCTGCCCGATGGCACCGTCCAGAACATCGGCGGTGGCGGCGGCGCGAACAATTTCTCGGTGGGCGGCAGCGCGTCGTACCAGCTCGGGCTGTTCGGCGAGGTGCGCCGCACGATCGAGGCGAGCCGCGCGCAATATCAGGCGTCCGGGTTCGATTACGCGGCCGCCTTGCTGAGCGTGCAGCAGGCCGTGGCGCAGAATTACGTCTTGGCGCGACTCTACCAGCAGCAACTCGCCAATGCGCGCGCCAGCCTGGCGTTGCAGGAGGACAATCTCGAGATTGCCGGCTTCCGCCTCCAGGCCGGGCTGGTGTCGTCGCTTGATCAGGAACAGGCGCGGCAGCAGCGCGCGCAGACCGCCGCGACGATCCCGACGCTGGAACAGCAATATAACGCCGCGGTCTCGCGATTGGGCGTGCTGACCGCGCAGGCGCCCGGCGCGCTCAAGCCGCGGTTGGCCGCGGTGCGCCCGATCCCGGTCGGCACGCCGCCCGCCGGCATCGGCATCCCCGCCGATGTGCTGCGCCAGCGCCCGGACGTGCGCGCCGCCGAACGCACGCTGGCGGCGGCGACCGCACAGATCGGCGTGGCGGAGGCCGCGCTCTATCCCAATTTCGCGTTCAGCGGGAATATCAACGCGCGCGCCAATACGGTCGGCTCGTTGCTGGATACCGTCACCGGCGGATTGTTCGCGGGGCTGACGCAGGCGATCTTCAACGGCGGGCGGCTGCGCAGTCAGGTGCGCGGTCAGGAAGCCGCCGCCGACGCCGCGCTCGCCGCCTACAAGGGCACCGTGCTGACCGCGCTGGAGGATGTCGAGAATGCGGTCGTCGCACTCGACACCGCGCAGCGCCGCGAGCGCGAGTTGACCATCGCCTATGACGCCGCCAGCAACGCCGCGCTGCTGTCGCGCGAGCAATATCGCAGCGGCCTGAGCGATTTCACGACGCTCAGCCAGCAGGAAACCACGCTGCTCAGTACGCGCAACAGCGCCGCACAGGCGCGCGCCGACGAGGCGACCGCCCTGGTGCAATTGTTCGCGGCGCTCGGCGGCGGCTGGGACAGCGCCACCGTGCCGGAGGCGCCGCCGCGCGCCGCCAGTGCGCCCACTCTGGTCCAGCCCGCCCCCACCAACGGAAATCCCTGATGGCCGACACCAATCTCGACGATTTCCTGGGGCTGAAGCCGCAGCCGGCATGGCGGCGCTGGGGCAAGTGGGCGCTGGTGTTGGCGGCGGTGGTGCTGGTCGGGTTGCTGCTGACGCGCTGCGTGTTCGGCGACCCCGACAAGGTGAGCTACGCCACCACCCCGGTCACGCGCGGGCGGCTGACCGTGTCCGTGTCGGCGACGGGCAAGCTGGCGCCGACCAATCAGGTCACGGTCGGCTCGCAGCTGTCCGGGCTGGTGACCAGGGTGGTGATCGACGTCAACGACCGCGTCGTGGCCGGGCAACCGCTGGCGCTGATCGATCCCGAGCAGATCGACGACCAGATCAACGCCGCCAGGGCGACGCTGGCCGCGAACGAGGCGCAGGTCGCGCAGGCGCGCGCGACGCTCGCCGAGTCGCAGGCGCAACTCGCGCGGCTGACCGAGGTCTATCGGCTGTCGAAGGGCCGCGTGCCGTCCAAGACGGAGTTGCAGACCGGGCAGGCCGATGCGCAGCGCGCAAAGGCAGCGCTGAACGTGGCCGAGGCGAACGTCACCGCGGCGCGCGCGCAACTGTCGCAACAGCAGACGCAGCGTGCGCGCGCGATCATCCGCTCGCCCGTCAACGGCGTGGTACTGGCCCGGCAGGTCGATCCCGGTCAGACCGTCGCGGCGTCGTTCAACACGCCGACGCTGTTCGTGATCGCCGAGGACCTGACCCGCATGAAGCTGGAGGTCGCGATCGACGAGGCCGACGTCGGCGAGGTGCAGACCGGGCAGAAGGCGACCTTCACCGTCGATGCGTTCCCGGGCAAGACCTTCCCGGCGACGATCGCGCGCGTCGATCTCGGCTCTAACCTGACCGTCAGCAATGCGACCGCATCGTCGTCGAGCGGTACGTCGAGCACCAGCACGACCGGGCAGGTGGTGTCCTATGCCGCCGACCTGACGGTCTCGAATCCGACACTCCAATTGCGCCCCGGCATGACCGCCACCGCCGACATCGTGACGGCGGACAAGCAGAACGTGCTGCTCGTCCCCAACGCCGCGTTCCGGTTCAAGCCGGCGGCGGCCGGCGGCAAGGGGGGCGGGATCACCGGCGCGATCTTTGCCGGGCCACCACGCCGCGGCGGTGCGGCGCGCAGTGCGACCGTCGGTCGCGGTGCGACGCAGACGCTCTACGTCAAGGGCGCGGACGGCGCGCCGCAGCCGCTGCAGGTGACGACCGGCGACAGCAACGGAACGCTGACCGAGGTGATCTCCGGCGCGCTCCAGCCGGGGCAGGAGGTCATCACCGGGCAATTGGCGGGCGGCGAAACCGCTGCCGCGGCCGGCGGCGGTGCCACCAAGGGCGGGTCGCGTGGCCGGTGACGGCACGCTGATCGCGCTACGCGGCGTCACCAAGGTCTATGGCCAGGGGGCGACGCAGTTCCAGGCGCTCAAGGGGGTCGATCTCGATATCGACGCGGGCGACTTCGTGGCCGTGATGGGGCCGTCCGGATCGGGCAAGTCGACGACGATGAACATCCTCGGCTGCCTCGACGTGCCCAGTGCGGGGACGTTCCTGTTCCGCGGGCATCATGTCGAGACGCTCGACCGTGACGAACGCGCCTTGCTGCGGCGGCGCTATCTCGGCTTCGTCTTCCAGGGGTTCAACCTGCTCAGCCGCACCAGCGCGCTGGAGAATGTCGAACTGCCCCTGCTGTATCGCGGCGACGAGAAGCGCGCGCGACGCGAGACCGCGATGGCGGCGCTGGAGAAGGTCGGGCTCGACCGCTGGTGGGACCATACGCCTGCCGAGTTGTCGGGCGGGCAGCAGCAGCGCGTGGCGATCGCGCGGGCGATCGTGACCCGTCCGGACGTACTGCTGGCCGACGAGCCGACCGGCAACCTCGATTCGGAGCGTTCGGTGGAGATCATGGAGTTGCTCACCGAACTCAACCGCGAAAGCGGAATCACGGTGCTGATGGTGACGCATGAAGCCGACATGGCGGCGTTCGCGCGTACCGTGGTGCATTTTCGCGACGGGCTGGTGGAGCGGATCGAGTCGCAGCACGCGCAGGGCGAGGCGGTGTCGTGAGCCCCCGTCATTGCGAGCGGAGCGAAGCAATCCAGGGTGGCACGCGCGCGGCTCCGGATTGCCGCGTCGCTTCGCTCCCAGCAACGACGAAGGCAGCGTAGATGATCGGCACCACGCTCCTCCTCGCGCTGCGCTCGATCCGCCGCCACCTGCTGCGGTCGTTCCTGACCATTCTCGGCATCGTCATCGGCGTCGGCGCGGTCGTCACGATGGTGACGCTGGGCAAGGCGACCACCGCGGCGGTGCAGTCGCAGATCGCGGCGCTCGGCACCAACATCCTCCAGATCCGCCCCGGGCAGGGCTTCGGTCGCGGCGGCGGCGGGCCGCGCCCGCCCGATTTCACGCCCGAGGACGTCGCGGCGATCGCGACGCAGATCGCCGGCGTCACCGCGGTCGCGCCGCAGGCGCAGGCGAGCGCCACCGCGATCTACGAGGGCGCGAACTGGTCGACGACGATCAACGGCACCACCGCGGCGTATTTCCAGGTCCAGCCATGGCCGCTGGTCGCCGGCCGGTACTGGACGCCGGCCGAGGAGCAGGCGGGCAAGGCGGTCTGCATCATCGGCAATACCGTCCGCCAGAACCTGTTCCGTGGTGGCGAGGCGGTGGGGCTGCGTTTCCGGCTCGGCGATGTCAGCTGCGACGTGATCGGGGTGCTCAACACGCGCGGGCAGGCCGGATTCGGTGGTGACCAGGACGATGTCGTCGTCATGCCGATCAAGGCGGTGCAGCGGCGCTTCACCGGCAACCGCGACATCCGCCTGATGCTGGTCGGCATCGACCAGCGTTACCAGACCGCCGGGGTGCAATCCGCGATCACGGACCTGCTGCGCGAACGCCGCACGATCAGCGACGGGCGCGAGGACAACTTCAATATCTTCGACACCAAGCAGATCAGCGACACGCTGACCGGCACCACCACCGCGCTGACGCGGATCGTGGCGGCGGTGGCGGCGATCAGCCTGGTGGTGGGCGGGATCGGCATCATGAACATCATGCTGGTCAGCGTTACCGAGCGCACGCGCGAGATCGGCATCCGGCTTGCGATCGGCGCGGTCGCGCACGAGGTGCTGCTGCAGTTCCTGGTCGAAGCCGTGGTGCTGTCGTGCCTCGGCGGGTTGATCGGGCTGGTGCTGGCGCAAGGCGTGATCGCCGGACTGACCCCGCTGTTGCAGGTGCCGTGGACGTTCGATCCGCAGATCAACATCGTCGCCTTTGCGATCTCGGCCGTGATCGGGGTGGTGTTCGGCTATTTCCCGGCGCGGCGTGCGGCGGCGCTCAACCCGATCGACGCGCTACGCCACGAATGACGCGGACCGGCGCGATCGTCACCCGGCGCGCGCGATCCGGTTCCGCCCGTCGCGCTTGGCGCGGTACAGCGCAGCATCGACGTGCGTGAAAAGATCGTTGGCCGGATTCGGCGCGCGGAACGTGCCGTTCACGTCCGGCGCCCGCCATTATCGCGAGCCGGGAAAGCCGCCAGGCGGGATCGACATGCTGCGCCTCACGAATGCCGGATCGTTCGCCAACGGAGATTATCCATCGGTCAGGGCGCACCGCGCTCGCACGATCGGGCAGGTTTGCGATCTTTACCCCGTTATTGCCTCGCTTGGCTCGCAATGACGGCGCTCGCGGGGACGGCGGCTGGATGTCGATTGGCCCTAAGGCAGGTTGTCGACCGCGGCGCGGCGCTCGTCCGCCGATCCGGCGCGCAGTGCGTGCGAGTCCTGGCGCGTCAGCGCCTCCGGCGCGTGGACCAGCGCGCGCAGCCGTTCCAGATCCTCGGGCGTGTCGACGTCGATCAACTCCGCGGCGTTGGCGACGACGTGGCGCCCGGCCTGGATCAGGTCGCGCGCGCCCTGGTCGCCGGTGATCGCCATGATCGCGGCGAAGCGCCCGCACCCGATCAGCACCGGCGGCCGCGGCGCGACGCCATCGCTTGACGCGACCACGGCGTCGTCGGCCAGATCGGCGGCGGCGTCGAACAGGCGGTGGATGTGCGCGGCGGTGACGCGTGGCATGTCGCCCAGCGCGATCAGCACCGCTTTCGCGTCGTGCGCGCGTGCGCACTCTACGCCCATCCGCACCGACGATGCCATGTCGCGGTGCGGGGCGTCGTTGTGCATCACCGTGAAGCCGTGCGCGGCATAGTCGATCGTGCAGCCATCGACCACGACGATCCGCTCACGAAACGGCAGGTCCTCCAGCGCGACCGCCACGTGCAGCCCCAGCGGGCGCGCGAGGAACGGCTGGTCCAGCTTGCTCGCCCCGGACCCGAACCGCTCGGACCGGCCGGCGGCGAGCAGGACGAGCACGGTGTCTTCAACGGCGATCATGAAACGCTCCCACCATCGCGGCCGCGATCGACAAGGCGATCTCTGCCGGTCCGACCGCGCCGATGTCGATGCCTACCGGGCCATCGATACGGTCCACTTGATGTGGATCAACGCCGGATGCCGTCAATCGCTCCCGCCGCGCAGCATGGCTGCGCCGGCTGCCGAGCGCGCCGACATAGGCGGCATCGCTCGACAGCGCGGCGACCAATGCAGGGTCGTCGATCTTGGTGTCGTGGCTGAGCGTCACGATCGCGGTCGAGCGCCCCGGTTTCCACGCGGTCACCGCTTCGTCGGGCCAGCGATCGTCGAGCGTCACGCCGGGAAAGCGCTCCTCGGTCAGGAACCGTCCGCGCGGATCGATCACCACCACCTCGATCCCGAGCGTGGCGGCCAGCGCGGCGAGGCTTTGCGCGATCTGCACCGCGCCGACGATCAGCAGCCGGCGTGGCGGATCGTAGCGGTTCACGAAAACCTCGCCGGTTTCAACGGGACGCAAATCGGCATGGCCGGTGGCGAGGTCGGTGGTGACGGTCAGCGACTGCCCCGCCGCGCGTGCCTCCGCGATGCGATCGAACAGTTCGGGGTCGAAGCCATCCGCGCCGACCCGCTGCACCATCACCGAGATCTCGTCGCCGCACGGCAGCCCGACCTCCCATGCGCTGTCGTCCGCGACGCCGTAGGTCTTCACCGCGAATGGCGCGCCGGCGATCACCTGCGCAGCGGTGTCGAGGATATCTCCCTCGACGCAGCCACCCGATACCGATCCCTCGAACCGGCCATCGGCATGGACCAGCATGTGGCTGCCGCGCGGGCGCGGTGCCGAGCCCCACGTCGAGACGACGGTGGCGAGCGCCAACGGCTCGCCCTTCCAGGCGGCGGCGGCGGCGAGGACGGAATCGTTGTCGGCCATGATCGTCTTTCAAGGAGATGCGCCATGAGGAGCGGAGCGAAGCGACCCGGGGTTCCGCGCGCTGCCCCGGATCGTCGCGTCGCGTCGCTCCTCGCAACGACGTCGGAAGCTTAGACGGGCGGCAGCGCCGCCAGCAACTTGTCGCAGGTGATCGGATAGTCGCGCACGCGCACGCCGGTGGCGTGATAGATCGCGTTGGCGATCGCGGCGCCCGCACCCGAGATTCCGAGTTCGCCGATCCCCTTGGCGTGGATCGGATTGGCATGAACGTCACGCTCGTCGATGAATTCCACCTCGATCTGCGGGATGTCGGCGTTCACGGGCACGTGGTATTCGGCGAGGTCACGGTTCACGACCTTGCCGTTGCGGGGATCGTGGACCAGTTCCTCGGTCAGCGCCGCGCCGATCCCGAACGTCATGCCACCCAGGCATTGCGAGCGCGCGGTCTTGGCGTTCAGGATCCTCCCCGCCGCGAACACGCCCAGCATCCGCTCGACGCGCACCTCGCCAGTGGTCGCATTCACCTTCACCGCGGCGAAATGCGCGCCATAGCTGGCCTGGCGATGCAGCTTTTCCTGCCGGCCCGGCGCGATGCTGCCGGTCACGGTCATGCCGTCGCCGACCAGTTCCGCGATCTCGACCGCACGGTTCTCCGCGATCGCGCGCCCGTCCTTCAGCGTCATCGACGCCGCATCGACTCCCATCGCCTTGGCCAGCTTCTCGCGCAGCCCCTCGCAGGCGACATAGACCGACGACCCCGAAGATCCCGCGCCCCATGATCCGCCCGACCCGGCAGCGGGCGGTGCCGCGCCGTCGCCAAGATGCACGGTGACGCGCTCGATCGGCAGGCCCAGCGTCTCGGCGGCGATCTGCGCCAGGATCGTATAGGTGCCGGTGCCGATGTCGGTCATGTCCGTCGACACGATGGCGTTCCCGTCGGCCGTCAGTTCGACAGTGGCCGATGATTTCTGGAGCATGTTCGAGCGCACTGCCGCCGCCACGCCGACCCCGTGCCACCATTCGCCGCGGCGATCGGCGGCGGGCACAGGCTTGCGCGCGGCCCAGCCGAACAGCGCCGCACCCTTGTCGAGGCACGGGATCAGCTGTCGCGTGGAGAAAGGCAGATCGTTCTGCGGGTCCATCGCCGGCTCGTTGCGACGGCGCAGCTCGATCGGGTCGATGCCGACCGCATAGGCCAGTTCGTCCATCGCCGCTTCCAGCGCCAGCATCCCGACCGCCTCACCCGGCGCCCGCATCGATCCGGCGAGCAGCCAGTTGAGTCGTACCAGCTTGTGATCGATCAGCCTGTTGGGCGCGGCATAGGCGAATTGCGTACCGATCCCCGCCGGTTCGAAGAAGTCCTCGCCGGGCAGGTTGCTGGCCAGCGTCTCGTGTCCAAGGCCGGTCAGCTTGCCGTGCGCGTCCGCGGCCAGCCGGATACGCTGTTCGGTATTGGAGCGGCGCACGGTCGCGTCGAACACCTGCTGGCGTGCCATCGCCACCTTCACCGGGCGGTCGAGCCGCTTGGCGGCGATGGCCGCGGCGACGCTCTCGGGCGCGATGCCCAGCTTCGACCCGAACCCGCCGCCGACGTAGCGCGAGATGATCCGCACCTTGTCCTTGGCGACACCCAATGCGGCGGCAAGCTGCATCTGGTCGGAAGCGACCATCTGGTAGCTGCCGTGGAGCACCAGCGTGCCGTCCTGCCATTCGGCGATCGAGGCATGCGGCTCCATCGCCGCCGAATTCTGGCTCGGCGTCGTATAGGTCGCGTCGATCGTGAACGTGGCATCGGCCATCGCGGCGTCGACATCGCCCTTGGCCATGTGCGGCGGTATCTGGTCGGGGGGTGGACGCGTCGCCTGGTCGCGGTGCGCGGCGAAGACGTACGCACCTTTCGCAGGCTCGTAATCGATCGTCACGCGCGCCGCGGCATCGCGCGCCGCCTCGAACGTCTCGGCAACGACGATCGCGACGATCTCGCCGTGATAGTCGACCTTCTCGACCCCCTGCGTCGGCGCCTTCTTCTCGCCGCCCTGCTGCGGGTTGCGGATGAAGCTGGGATAGTCGGTGATGACGTCGATCACGCCCGGCAAAGCGCGCGCCGCGTCGGCCACGACGTCACGGATCGTCCCCGATCCGAACGGTGCGCGGACCAGCACGCCGTAGCTCAGCCGATCGACGGCGTATTCGGCGGCATAGGTCGCCTTGCCCGAGACCTTCAACGGGCCCTCGATCCGGTCGAGCGGCTTGCCGATCACGCCTTGCGCGCCGGCATCCAGCCAGCTGTGCGGATGCGGGTCGTTCATCGTCAGGCTGCGCGTGTCCTCGCGGCCCAGCACTTTGTCGATCAGGGTCATTGCGTCACCTCGCGCAGGCAGGCGATCAGCGTGCGCCGCGCCAAAGGAAGCTTGAAATCGTTCGAGCCGAAGCCCTTCGCGTCGGCCAGCAGCGCGTCGGCTGCCGCCGCGAACACCGCCTCGGACGGGGCGTTGCCGACCAGCGCCGCCTCAACGCCGGGATCGCGCCACGGCATGTGCGCTACGCCACCGAACGCGAGCGCCGCCGACGCGATCGTGCCGTTCTCGACGCTCACCACCGCCGCGACGGAGAACAGTGCGAATGCGTAGGACGCGCGGTCACGAACCTTGCGATACAGGTGCCGGCCGGCGGGCGGGGCGGGCAACTCGACATGCGTGATCAGCTCGCCGGCCTCCAGCACGTTCTCGATGTGCGGCGCGTCGCCCGGCAGGCGGTAGAAGTCGCCGATCGGGAGGCGGCGCTTGTCGCCGTCGGCCTTCTGCGTGACGATCACTGCGTCCAGCGCGCGCATCGCCACCGGCATGTCGCCGGGGTGCGTCGCGATGCAGTGCTCGCTGGTGCCGAGGATCGCGTGGATGCGGTTGAACCCGCCGATCGCCTCGCATCCGCTGCCCGGCTCGCGCTTGTTGCAGCCCGCTGCCGTGTCGTAAAAGTAATAGCAGCGCGTCCGCTGAAGCAAATTGCCCCCGGTCGTCGCCTTGTTGCGCAACTGCCCGGACGCGCCGGCCAGCAAGGCGCGGCTCAGCACCTCGTACTTCGCGATCACCCGCGGGTCGGCGGCGAGATCGCTGTTTGGCACCAGCGCACCGATCGTCAGCCCGCCGTCCTCGCGCTCGTCGATCGTGTTCAGGTCCAGCCGGCTGATGTCGACCAGCTTGTCGGGCGTCTCGACCTGTAACTTCATCAGATCGAGCAGGTTGGTGCCGCCGGCAATGAAGCGCCCGCCGGCCTGCGTGGCCTCGGCGACCGATCCGGCCCGCGCATAATCGAAGGTCTTCATGCGTCCACCTTCGCATCGGCATCGGCGACTTCGCGGATCGCGTCGACGATATTGGGGTAAGCGGCGCAGCGGCAGATGTTGCCGCTCATCCGCTCGCTGATCTCGGCGTCGTCGAACGCGACGGTGTTCAGGTCCGCCGAGGCATGGCTCGGCCAGCCCTTCTTCACCTCGTCGAGCATGCCGACCGCGGAGCAGATCTGCCCGGGCGTGCAGTAACCGCATTGATAGCCGTCGTGCCGCACGAACGCGGATTGCAGCGGGTGGAGGTTCTCGGGCGTGCCCAACCCCTCGATCGTCACGATCTCGTCGTCCTGGTGCATCACCGCCAGCGTCAGGCAGGAATTGATGCGCCGTCCGTTGACCAGCATCGTGCACGCGCCGCACTGCCCGTGGTCGCAGCCCTTCTTGCTGCCGGTCAGCCCGAGATGCTCGCGGCACAAGTCGAGCAGCGACGTCCGGACGTCGACTTCCGCCTCGTGCGGTTTACCATTGATCGTGAAGTGCATGCGCTCGGCCTCTCCGCTCATTCCGCACCAACGTCGGCGAGCGGGGCCGGGTCCGTGCGAACGATTCTCACGGCTACGGTTCAGGTGGGTGCTGCTATGGCGGCGCATCGGGTGGGAGAAGATCGAGATGCGCAGACTGATGTTGGGGTGTGCCGCGCTGCTGGCGACGAGCGGGTGCGTGCGCACCGCCTGGAACGTCGCGACGATGCCGGTCAAGGCGGTCGGCAAGGGTGCCGATCTGATGACGACCAGCGCCAAGGAACGCGACGAGAAATATACGCGCCGCATGCGCAAGGAGCAGGAGAAGCGCGACAAGGAGTGTCGCAAGCATCCGGAAAGCTGCCAGGCGGACGGCTATGGCGCGCCGGCGCGGCCGCCGGCGTACTGAGGCGGAAACCAGCTACGTCATTGCGAGCGTCGCCGGGCCATCCAGCCGTGCTGGTCCGGCACTGGATTGCTTCGCTGCGCTCGCAATGACGTGAGGGGCTAGCCGAGCGGCCTTATTCGGTGGACGGCGCGTTCGGCTGCTCGGCGTCCTTCTCGTCGCCGGCCTGATGGCCGCCGTGATAGGCGCGTTCGGTCTGCCCGCCGTCGAAATGCCCGCCGTCCTTGCCGGTATGCGGGTTGGGGTAGGCGCCGCCCTGGCTCTCGCCCTTGCTGTCGCGGCGGCTCGCGACTTCGCCGTTCTCGTCGGGCACGTGCGGACTCGTGCCCTCGCCATCGGCCTGCATCGGTTCCTTGTCGCTCATGTCATCCTCCGGGTCCGCACCCGCGCAGGCGGGCGATGCGCTACCTACGCGCGGGTGCGGCAAAGGGATGCGTGGCGTCAGGTCACACCAGCTCCGCCAGCGCGCTCGCCTCGAAGCCCTTCAGCCCGGCGGCGTCGCCGGCGCGCACCTTCGCCACCCAGTCGGCGTCGCTGATCAGCGCGCGCCCGACCGCGATCAGGTCGAACTCGTCGCGCTCCATTCGCGCGACCAGCCGGTCGAGGTCGGTGCTGGTCGAGCCCTCGCCGCCGAACGCCGCCAGGAACTCGCCCGACAGCCCGACCGAGCCGACGCTGATCGTCGCGGCACCGGTCAGCTTCTTGGCCCAGCCGGCGAAATTCAGCCCGTCCGCACCGTCGATCTCGGCGAACTCCGGCTCCCAGAAGCGCCGCTGCGAGCAGTGCAGCACGTTTGCCCCCGCCTCGACCAGCGGCAGCAGCCAGTCGGTCATCGCCGCGGGCGTCTCCGCGAGCCGCGCGCGGTAATCCTGCTGCTTCCACTGGCTGACGCGCAGGATCACCGGGAAGTCCGGGCCGACCGCGGCGCGTACCGCCTTCACCACCTCGCCTGCGAAGCGCGAGCGTTCGCGGATCGTCGCGCCGCCGTACGTGTCGTCGCGCTGGTTGGTGCCGCCCCAGAAGAACTGGTCGATCAGATAGCCGTGCGCACCGTGGATCTCGACCGTGTCGAAACCGAGCGCCTTCGCCTCGGACGCGGCACGCGCAAACGCGGCGATCGTGTCGGCGACGTCTTCGTCGCTCATCGCCTGCCCGCGGGCTTCGGCAGGCGCGTTATAGCCCGACGGGCTCTCGACCGGCTGCGGGGGTGCCCAGTCGCCCGCGGGCGGGCCGCTGGTGGCGCCGGTGTGCCAGATCTGCGGTCCCATCCTGCCGCCGGCGTCGTGGACCGCGTCGATCACGCCCTTCCAGCCCGCCAGCGCGGCATCGCCGTGGAAGAACGGGATGCCAGGATGATTGCGCGACGACGGCCGGTCGATGACCGTACCCTCGGACAGGATCAGCCCGACTCCACCCTCGGCGCGGCGACGGTAATAAGCGGCATTCGCCTCGCCTACGACGCCACCGGGCGCCATGGTGCGGGTCATCGGCGCCATCACGATGCGGTTGGACAGCTCGAGCGAGCCGAGCGTGAACGGGCGGAACAGGGTATCGACCGAGGCGGTGGACATGGATGGCCTTTTCTTGTGATTTCGCCCTACAGGTATATATTGGAAACCTGACGTCAATAACGCACCAGCGATCCACCAGGTATACTCATGGAAACCACCCCCACCTTCGCACCCCTCGCGGCCCCGCCGCCTGACCTCGTTCCCGGCCCGATTCCCGGTACGGTCCCGGGCCTCGCGGGCTGCCAGCATTTTTCGGTCGACTGCCCCAGCCGGACGCTGCTCGATCAGATCGCGGACAAATGGTCGATGATGGTGTTGACCGTTCTCGACGCCGCGCCGATGCGCTTCAACGCGATCCGCCGCCACCTGGAAGGCGTGACGCAGAAGGCGCTGACGCAGTGCCTGCGCCGGCTGGAGCGCAACGGGCTGGTCTCGCGACGCGTGATCCCGGCGTCGCCGGTCGCGGTGGAATATGCGATCACGCCGCTGGGGCGCTCGCTGCACCAGCCGTTCAAGGCGCTGTATCGCTGGGCGATCGAGAACATGACGCATGTCCAGGAAGCCCGCGGCCGCTTCGACGCGAAGCTGACGGTCTGAATTTCCCGTCGCGGCGGTTCGTCATTGCGAGCGCAGCGAAGCAATCCAGAGCCGGACCAGAACGCCCTGGATTGTTTCGCTACGCTCGCAACGACGGCGCGGGTTGCATGAACGTCTTCCTGCTTCGGGCTCGCGATGACGGGCCAAACAACGGAACGAACACATGAAGAAGATCGGCTTCCTCTCCTTCGGGCATTGGTCCGACGCGCATGGCTCGGCGACGCGCTCCGCCGCTGACGTCCTGCTTCAGTCGATCGAGCTCGCGGTCGCCGCCGAGGAACTCGGCGCGGACGGCGCCTATTACCGCGTCCACCATTTCGCGCAGCAGCTCGCCTCGCCGTTTCCGCTGCTCGCCGCGGTCGGCGCGCGCACGCGCTCGATCGAGATCGGCACCGGCGTGATCGACATGCGCTACGAGAACCCGTTCTACATGACCGAGAATGCCGGGGCCGCCGATCTGATCGCGGGCGGGCGGCTGCAACTCGGGCTCAGCCGCGGTTCGCCCGAGCAGGTGATCGAGGGCTGGCGCTATTTCGGCTACGCGCCGGCGGCGGGCGAGAGCGACGCCGACATGGGCCGCCGCCACACCGAATTGTTCCTGCGGCTGCTGGCTGGCGAGGGCTTCGCCACGCCCAGTCCGCAGCCGATGTTTCCCAATCCCCCCGGACTGCTCCGGCTGGAGCCGCATGCGGCTGGCCTGCGCGAGCGGATCTGGTGGGGATCGGCCTCCGATGCCACCGCGATATGGGCGGCGCAGATGGGCATGAACCTGCAAAGCTCGACGCTGAAGGCCGACGAAAGCGGCGAGCCGTTCCACGTGCAGCAGGCGAAGCAGATCCGAGCCTATCGCGAGGCGTGGGCCGCGGCCGGTCACGCCCGTGCGCCACGCGTGTCGGTGTCGCGCTCGATCTTCGCGCTGACCGACGATCGCGACCGTGCCTATTTCGGGCGCGACGGCGGCGGCGACCAGATCGGCGTGATCGATAACATGCGCGCGGTGTTCGGTCGCTCCTACGCTGCCGAACCGGAACGGCTGATCGAGCAACTTCGCGCCGACGAAGCGATCGCCGAGGCCGACACGCTGCTGCTCACCGTCCCGAACCAGCTCGGCGTCGATTACAATGCGCACGTGCTGGAAAACATCCTGCGCCACGTCGCGCCGGCGCTGGGCTGGCGCTGACCGACCGCGCCTCGTTATCGCCGGCAAAAGAAAGCCGCTGTCCTACACCGCCTTCACCCGGCTAATGTCGGGCGTCATCAGGTGGAACCAGGCGTGGACATCATTGCGAGCGCAGCGAGGCAATCCGCGGCGTCCTGGTCGGGCGCGGGGTCGCTTCGCTGCGCTCGCAACGGTAGGGGGACGTCGTGTCATCCGGCCCGCCAGCCGATCGACGAACCTCGCAACCGCCTCAACATTCGCAACACGCGCGCCGCGCGCGAACCCCGCCAGCGTCTCAACATTCGCAACATTCGCGCCGCCGACGACCCCGCCGGCGTCTCAACATTCACAACATTCGCGTGCCGCCGCGAACCTCGCTAAAGCCCCGCCGCCATGATCCGCATCACCGACCTTAAACTGCCGCTCCATCATGCCGACGAGGCGTTGCCCGCCGCAATCGTCAAGCGGCTGCGCATCACCCCGCGCGACCTGATCCGCTTCACCGTGGCGCGGCGCGGGGCCGACGCGCGTGAGCATGGCAAGATCGCGCTGGTCTACACGCTGGACGTAGCGGTGAAGAACGAAGGCACCGTGCTCGCGCGCAACCGCCGCGACCGCGACGTCTCGCTCACGCCCGACACCCGCTACCGCGCGCCCGCACCGGCGACGGAGGGCGCACCGCGACCGGTGGTGATCGGCGCCGGGCCGTGCGGGTTGTTCGCCGCGCTGATCCTCGCGCAGGGCGGTTATCGCCCGATCGTGCTGGAGCGCGGCAAGGTGGTGCGCGAACGCACCAAGGACACGTGGGGCCTGTGGCGGCGCAGCGTCCTCAACCCCGAATCGAATGTCCAGTACGGGGAGGGCGGGGCAGGGACCTTCTCGGACGGGAAGCTCTACAGCCGCATCAAGGATCCGCGCTACCTGAACCGCAAGGTGCTGACCGAGTTCGTGAAGGCCGGCGCGCCCGAGGACATCCTGACCGAGGCGCACCCGCACATCGGCACGTTCCGGCTGGTGACGATGGTCGAGAGCATGCGCGCGACGATCGAGGAACTCGGCGGCGAGTACCGCTTCTCGACTCGCGTCGAGGGGTTCGACATCGTCGGCGACGGGGAAGGGCGTCGGATGCGCGGGCTGCACCTGAACGACGGCGGCTATCTGGAGGCCGAGCACGTCGTGATGGCGATCGGGCACAGCGCGCGATACGTTCGCCACGCTGCTGGAGGCGGGCGTCCATGCCGAAGCCAAGCCGTTCTCGATCGGGGTGCGCATCGAACACCCGCAATCGTGGATCGACCGCGCACGCTTCGGCCCCGATGCCGGGCATCCCGTGCTCGGCGCTGCGGAATATCACATTTCGCATCACTGCTCGAACGGGCGCACGGTCTACAGCTTCTGCATGTGCCCGGGCGGCACTGTCGTCGCCGCCACCTCCGAGGAGGGCCGCGTCGCCACCAACGGCATGAGCCAATATTCGCGCAACGAGCGCAACGCCAATTCCGGGTTCGTCGTCGCGATCGACCCGGCGCGTGACTTTCCCGGCGACGCGTTGGCCGGCATCGCGCTGCAGCGCCATTGGGAGGAACGCGCGTTCGTCGCCGGCGGGTCGAATTACCACGCCCCGGCGCAGCGCGTTGGGGACTTTCTCGCCGCGCGCCCCTCGACGACGCTCGGCAGCGTCGTGCCCTCCTACAAGCCCGGCGTGACCCCCACTGACCTCGCCGAATGCCTGCCCGACTTCGCGATCCAGGCGATGCGCGAGGCGATCCCGGTGTTCGGGCGGCAGATCAAGGGCTACGACCACCCGGACGTGGTGATGACCGGGGTCGAGACGCGCACCTCCTCGCCGGTGCGCTTCACCCGCGGCGATGACCTGCAAAGCCTCAACACGCGCGGGCTGTATCCGGCCGGGGAGGGCGCGGGCTACGCCGGCGGGATCCTGTCGGCGGCGGTCGACGGCATCCGCGTCGCCGAGGCGGTGGCGGAACGTATCGCCGCGGCATGACGCTGATCCTGTTCAACAAGCCGTACGACGTGCTGAGCCAGTTCACCGATCGCGGCGCGCCGGCGACACGCACGACGTTGTCGGACTTCATCGCCGTGCCGGGTGTCTACCCGGCCGGGCGGCTGGATCGCGACAGTGAAGGATTGCTGCTGCTCACCGACGACGGCCGGCTACAGGCGCGGATCGCCGATCCGAAGTTCAAACTGCCCAAGACCTATTGGGTGCAGGTCGAGGGCGTCCCCGACGACGCGGCGCTGGCGGCGCTGCGCGACGGTGTCATGCTGAAGGACGGACCGACCCGCCCTGCCCAGGTCGAGCGCATCGACCCGCCGGCGCTATGGCCGCGCACGCCGCCGATCCGCGTCCGCGCGAGCATCCCCGACAGCTGGATCGCGTTGACGATCCGTGAGGGGCGCAACCGTCAGGTGCGACGCATGACCGCGGCGGTCGCGCACCCGACGCTGCGGCTGGTGCGCTGGCGGGTCGGCGAGTGGACGCTGGACGGCATCGACAGTGGCGCGTGGGTGGCGGCGTGAAGATCTTCTTCGATGGCGGGCTGCGGCCGGCGGGGATGGAATATGCGCTGGTCGCCGGGGGACGCACCTGGATGCGCCGCGATCTCGGTCCCGGCACCAGCATGGAAGCGGAGTGGCTGGCGCTGACCGCCGCGTTGCGGCTTGCCGATGAATTGGGGTTGGCCGAGGCGGTGTTGCTCGGCGATTCGGCGGCGGTGATCGCGCAGGCGCACGGCGCGATCCGCTGCCCGCCGGCACATCGCCGGCATTTCGACGATTTCCATGCACTTCCCCGGCCGGAGCGGCTGCGCATCCGCTACATCCGCCGCACGCAGAACCTCGCCGGGATCGCGCTGGAGCGCTACGCGATGGCGTGAGCGTTATTCCGCCGCCAGGCGCGCGAACGCCGACGCGTGGCGCGCCTCGCCGCGCACCCCGCACGGCATCAACCCGCCCTGCACCGGCAGCGCCATCAATTGCTCACCGGCATAGGGGGAGGTGAAGTTCCTCGCGTAATCGGCGTGGAAGCCGAACCGCTCGTAGAAGCCCGGCTCGCCCAACACGAAGCATAGCACGACGCGCTCGGCTTCCAGCCGCTCGATACCCGCATGGATCAGCGCCTCGGCCACGCCCTGCCTGCGATAGGCGGCGGCGACCGCAACCGGCGCCAGTGCGACCGCCGCGATCTCCTTGCCGCCGGCATCGGCCTGCATCCGGCTGAACGCGACCATGCCAGCCAGATCGCCGGCCTCCTCGTCCACGGCGACCAGCACGAGCACCATGTCGCCGTCGATGCATAGTCGCCGCACCAGATCGGCCTCGTCGGCGCGCGGGAAGCTGGTGCGCAACAACGCGTCGATCGCGACGACATCGGGGCCGAGCGCGGTGCGGATCGTGATCGTCATGCCGTCATGCCAGTGCGATGTCCGGCGCGTCCTCCGCCTTCATCCCGATCACGTTATAGCCCGCATCGACATGGTGGATCTCGCCCGTAACGCCGCTCGACAGATCGGACAGCATGTAGAGGCCGGCGCCGCCGACGTCCTCGATCGTCACCGTGCGGCGCAGCGGCGCGTTCAGCTCGTTCCACTTCAGGATGTAGTTGAAGTCGCCGATCCCGCGCGCGGCCAGCGTCTGGATCGGTCCGGCCGAGATCGCGTTGATGCGGATATTGTCCGGGCCGAGATCGACCGCGAGATACTTCACGCTCGTCTCCAGCGCCGCCTTGGCTACGCCCATGACGTTGTAGTGCGGGATGACCTTCTCGGCGCCGTAATAGGTCAGCGTCAGGATCGCGCCGCCCTCCGGCATCATCGCGCGCGCACGCTGCGCCACCGCGACCAGCGAATAGGCGGAGATGTTCATCGTCATCAGGAAATTGTCGAGCGTGGTGTCGTAATAGCGCCCGCGCAGCTGCGACTTGTCGGAGAAGCCGATCGCGTGAACGACGAAGTCGATCGTGGACCATTCCTGCGCCAGGGCCGCGAAGGTTTCATCCAGCGCCGCCATGTCCGCCACGTCGCAATCGAACAGCCGCGCGACGCCGAGCTGCTCGGCCAGCGGGCGCACCCGCTTTTCCATGGCCGCGCCCTGGTAGGAGAAGGCCAGTTCGGCCCCCGCCTCGCTCAGCTGCTTGGCGATACCCCAGGCCAGCGACTTGTCATTGGCCAGCCCCATGATGAGCCCGCGCTTGCCCGCCATCAATCCGTTCACGCGATGTCCTGCTCTCTTCTTCCGTCTGTTCCGCCCCCTCTACAACCGCTTCGGGCGGCTCCGCCAGTGCTGCGTTGAGATGGGCGCCGAACACCAGCCCCAGACCGATCAGATAGAAGAAGAGCAGCATCACCACCACACCGGCCAGGCTGCCATAGGTAAGGTCGTAGCCGCCGAGCTGCGACAGCGCCCACGGCAGCCCGGCGGTCATGCTGACCCACCAGACCGTCGTGAACAGCGCGCCGGGCCACTTCGGCACCTCGGCGCGGCGATACTTGCCCGGGGTGACCGAGTAGAACAGCATGTAAAGCGCGCCGAACATGATCACCGCGGGCACCAGTCGCGCGATGTTCAGCCATTCCGCGACATGCTGCGCCACCGGCAGCAGGCGGTAGATGAACTGCTCGGCAGCAGTGATGATGCCTTGCACCAGGAACGCGAACAGCGCGATCACGACCGACGCGACGATCGCGAGGCTCAGCCCCAGCCGCGCCCGCCACAGCGATTGCGACGAGCGCGTACCATAAGCGCGGCGGAAAATGTCGCGGATCGTCTCGGCGAAGCTGCCGACGGTCCACAAGCCGACGAGCGCGCCGAACCACAGCAGCGGGCCGGTACGTGCCTGCAGCACGTTGCCGATCGGGGTGCGCAGCACGTCGGCGACGTCGCGCGGCAGCACCGACAGGAAGCCGGCGAGCCCGTGCCGAACCTCGTCGCTCTGCCCGAAGACCGAGGCGATCGCCGCGGCGACGATGAAGAACGGGAAGACCGTCATCAGCGCGAGATAGGCGAGGTTGCCGGCGTGGATGAAGCCGTCCGTCCACACACCGAGCAGCGCACGCTTCATCACTTCCAGCGAATATACGCCGGGTCGGAGCCGCGCCAGTTTGCGGTCGAGCCGGCGGTACGCGGCACCGTGCTGGCGGCCGCGATCCTCCGGCGTCAGCGATAGGGGTACGTCCGACACGTCATGTCAGACGCCCATCGCAGCACGCGGGTTCCCGCCACCTTCCCAGTCGGCGACGAACGCCTTCAGCGCCGCATCGTCGGCCGGCACGTCGACGGTCAGCGTCACCAATTGATCGCCACGTCCGCCGCCTTTGCGATGAAAGCCTTTTCCTTTCAAACGCAAGGTCTTGCCCGAGGTTGCCCCGGCCGGAACCGCGATCATCACCGGGTTTTCGACCGTCGGGCACTTTACCTTGCCACCCTCGACCGCTTCCTTGAGCGTGATCGGCAAATCGAGGCGAACGTCGTCGCCCTCGCGCGTGAAGAAGCGGTGCGGCTGGATCTCGATCGTGACGATCGCATCGCCGGCGCCACCCGGCCCGTCATCGCCCTTGCCCGCGAGCCGCATCTGCGTCCCGGTCTCGACGCCGGCCGGCAGTTTCAGGTCGATCGTGCTGCCACCGGCCAAGGTGACGCGTTGCGGCGCGAGCGTCGCGGCATCGATGAAGGGGACGCGCAACGCGTAGGCGACGTTGCCGCCCTTGGCCGGGGCCGCGCGGCGCCCGAAGCCGCTGGAGAAGCCACCCGCCGCACCGCCGCCGCGGGTGCGGCCGCCGAACAGCCCCTCGAAGATGTCGCTCATGTCCGGCGTCTCGGCCCCGCCCATGTCGAAGCCCTGCGAGCGGAACCCGCCCGCGCCGGGTTGCGCGCGGCCCCCGGCTCCGAAGCCGAACGGCGCGGCGGGATTGCCGTCCCCGTCGATCTCGCCGCGGTCGAAACGCGCGCGCTTGTCCTTGTCGGTCAACAGGTCGTAGGCACCGGTAACTTGCCCGAACTTCTCCGCGGCCTTGGGATTGTCGCGGTTGCGGTCGGGATGCAGCTCCTTGGCGAGCTTGCGATACGCCTTCTTGATGTCCGCCTCGCTGGCGCCGCGCGCCACGCCCAGCGTCGCATATGGATCGGCCATGTCTTCCCCGATTGGTGTGTTACTCGCCTATGTGGGGCGTTGCGGCGCGGAAGGCAATCGGCGCGGACCGGACGGACTATTCGGCGACCGGCGCGACGTCGACGCTGACCTCCATCGCCTGTGCGCCGGAGCCGAGCACGACGCCGTCGACCGGCGCGATCTCGGCATAATCGCGGCCCACGGCGACGATGATATGGTCACCCGCCATCCAGATGCCGTTGGTGGGATCGACGCCGACCCAGCCGCGCGACGGGCCGCACCAGATCAGCACCCAGGCGTGCGTGGCGTCGGCGCCGACCAGCCGCGCCTGTCCGGGCGGCGGAATGGTACGGATATAGCCAGAGGCATAGGCGGCGGGCAGGCCGGCGGCGCGCAAGCCGGTCAGCATGATCTGCGCGAAATCCTGGCAGACGCCGCGGCGCTTGCGGAACGCTTCGTGCGGAGGCGTGTCGACCAGCGTGGCGGCGGGATCGAAGGCCAGGTCGCGCTGGATACGCTGCGCCAGCGCGATGCCCGCCTCCAGCACGTTCCGGTCGGGCGCGAGATCGGGCGCGCAATAATCGGCGATCTCACGATCCAGCGGGATCAGCGGCGAGGGGTAGAGGTACGCCGCCGGCCCGGCCGCCGAAAGGTCGTTGGAGGCACGCGCCCACGCCGAAACCTCGGCGATCGTCGGATCGGTGGCGTCGGGCACCGGCACCAGCCGGTCGACGGTGAGCCGCGCGACGCTCTCGATCGTCAGGTGGCGGACGCGTTCGTCGACGACCAGCCGGGTGACATGCGCCAGACCGGCCTCGGCATGGGCGGGCGAGGTGCGACCCGACGGCGCGACATGGAGTGCATATTCCTCCAGCCGCTGGCCCGGCCAGTCGATCGGCTTCAGCCGCAGGTTGCACCGCGCGAACTTGACCGCATTGCCATAGTCGAAACGGGTGATGTGGCGGATGTCGTAACGCATGGAATCAGCCACGGTCCTCGTTCGTCCGGCGCGGCGGATGGTCGCTCATGCCAATGTCAGCCCGCTGGCGCGCAGCGGCTCGGCGCCTTGCAGGAAATAGCGATGCGCGATCGCCTCCGACAGGCGGAAGAGTCGACGTTCGACCTCGTTCAGCGTCTCGGGATCGAGCAACGCGGCCTGCGCCGGCGCGACAAGCGCGTAGAGTTCGGTCGCCTCGATCTGTTGCGGCTCGGCCATGCCGTCGTCGTCGAGCACCGGCAGCGCCGCGAGATGCTCGCGGATCCGTTCGACCTGGAAGGCGAGTGCGCGCGGATTGCCGGGGTCGAGCACGGTCAGGTCGACCACCGGCACGCGCGCGATCCCGGTCAGGTAACGCTGGCGATAGCTGATCTGGCTGTCGGCAAGGTCGAGCAGCGTCGAAAGATCGTCGGCGGAGGCGCCACTCATCCCGAACGCGCGCGCGGCACGTACGTTGGCGCGCGCGCGCTCTACGCGGCGGCCCAGGTCGTGAAAGCGCCACGATGCGGTGCGCCCCATATGTTCCGCCGACAGTCCGGCGATCGCGGCGTAGCGGCGCTGGAGCGAGCCGGCGCGGTCGAGCGTCCCGCGGTGCGTGGGAAAGGGCGCGTCGAGCAGGCGGACCATGTCCACCGACAACCGATCGCGCGAGCCGCCGGCGATCCGCTGCGCATGGGTGTTGATCGCGGCGACCGACTGCCAACCACCTTCCTGCGTCTCCATCGCCATTCGTGCGAAGGCGGTCAGATCGGCGCGGCGCAGGCTGGCGGGCGGCGGCGCGGCGCCGGTGTCGACGATCTCGGCGACCAGTCGCGCGATCGTCGTCTCGTCCGGCGCAGCACCGGGCTCGGCATCGATCGAGTGCCCGAGCATGACACGGATCGCCGCCAGCAACGCCTCTCCGCGCTCCAGATAGCGGCCCAGCCAGAAGAAATTGTCCGCGACGCGGCTCGGCAACGTGCCGGGATTACGCCGGATGTGCAGCGAGTCGGGCGCCGGAAGCAGCGACACAGGCGCGACGGGGTCCGCGCCATGGACGCAGACGTCGGCGGACCACGTTCCTTCGCCCATCACCGCCGCGCGCGGATCGGGATGCTCGCCGATCCGCGCGAATCCGCCGGGCAGCACCTGCCAGCGGCCTGTTGCATCGCGTGCCGCGAAGACGCGCAGCGTGAACGGGCGCGGCTCCAGCTGGTCACCGATCACCACGGGCATTGTCGACAATCGCACGATTTCCTGCCCGACATAATCCTGCGGACGCCGGGTGAGGTCGTCGAGGAAGGCGGCGCGCTGCTCCGGCGTCAGGTCCGCACCGGCGATCGGGGCATCGCCCGGCAGCCCCAGCGTGCGCGCACCGAACGCGGACGACAGCAGCATGGAATCGAGTTCGGCCGCGACATGCGCCGCCTCGCGGGGCTGCCCGCACCACCATGTCGCGATGTTGGGCAGGATCAGGTCGGCGCCGGTCAGCCGCGTGGCGAGCTGCGGCAGGAACGCGCTGAACGCCGCACTCTCCAGCACCCCCGCGCCAGGCGCGTTGGCAAGCACGACATTGCCCTGCGCCCAGACGTCGATCAGCCCCGGCACGCCGATCCGCGAGTGCGAGTCGAACGCCAGCGGATCGAGCAGCCGCGGGTCGAGCCGTCGCCAGAGGGCGTCGATACGCTTCAGCCCGCCGATCGTGCGGACGTACAGCCGATCCTCCAGTGCCGCGAGATCATCGCCCTCGACCAGCAGCAGCCCGAGATATCGCGCGAGATGCGCCTGCTCGGGGTAGCTGGGATTGTAGCGGCCCGGCGTCAGCAACCCGATGCGCGGGTCGGTACGCTCGCACGCCGCGGCCAGCCCCTCGCGGAACGCCGCGAAGAAGGGCGCGTGGCGGCGTACGTTGAGGCGCGCCTGCAACCCGCCGAGCGTGCGGCTGACCGCCAGCCGGTTCTCCAGCGCATATCCCGCGCCGGTCGGGGCGCGGAGATGGTCGGCGAGCACGCGCCACTCGCCCGCCGGGCTGCGCCCAAGGTCGATCGCGACGAAATGCAGATGGTGGCCACCGGGTGGCGAAAGTCCGACCAGCGGGCGGAGATAGAGCGGGCTGCCGGTGACGAGCGGCGCGGGGATATGTCCGCGCGCGACCAGCCGGGCGTCGCCGTACAGGTCCTTCAGGATCGTCTCGAACAGGTCGGCGCGCTGCACGACGCCGCGCTCGATCGTCGCCCACTCGTCGTTCTCGATCAACAGCGGGACCGGGCTCACCGGCCACGGCCGCTCGCTGTCCTCGCCGATGATGCGGAAGCCGGTGCCGATGTCTGCGGCATGGCGTTGCACCCGTTCGCGCGCGTGCCCGAGATCATCGCCGGCGACTGCCGACAGTTCCTCAAGCACCGCGATCCACGGCGCGGCGGCGGCGGCGCGCATCGTATCGGCAGGCGCGCCGCCATAGCCGTCGTACCGGCGGCGGGCATGCGTCCCGGTGTCATGGACAGGCTGTGTGGCCAGCGGTTCCTCCTTCAGCGAACCGTCGCGGACCCTAGTGGAGCGCCGGGGACAAGAAAACGTAATTATGGGCGGCGCACGCTTATTCCGCAGTTGATCGGCGCAAGTGTCTAGAAGTCCGGCAAAACTTGTGCCGCAACGCCCCAGCCCGCCAGCGTCCGCCCGTTGGCGCGTGTGATCAGGTCCGCAGCATCCCCGACGTGCCAATGCGCGGCCGTGTCGAGATCACGCAGCTCTGTCCAGGATACCGGGGCCGCAACCGGCGCACCGGCTCGGGCGCGGGCGGCATAGGGCATGATCGCGGTCGCGCCGCGTTGATTGCGAAGATAGTCGATGAAAATCCGTCCCTTGCGCTTGGCCTTGCTCATCACCGCCACGAACCGTTCAGGCTCGGCCTGCGCCAGTGCGCGCGCGAAGCGTTCGGCGAAATCCCGCACCGCCGGCCATTCCGCCTGCGGCGTCAGCGGCACGACGACGTGGACGCCCTTGCCGCCGGACAGGAGCGGGAAGCTGACCAGCCCGAGCTCGGCGAGTTGCTCTTTCAGGTGCGCCGCCGCGCGTTTCGTCTCCTCGAATCCGAGGTCCTCGTCGGGGTCGAGGTCGAAGACCATGCGATCGGGGCGTTCGAGCGCATCGACGCGCGATCCCCAGCCGTGGAACTCGATCGTACCCATCTGGACGCAGGCGACCAGCCCGTCGGCGTCGTCGACGAACAGATAGTCTTCGGTGCTGCCGTCCTTTTCGCGGATCGGCACTTGGTGCACGGCCTCGCCGAACGATCCCGCGTCGTGCTTCTGGAAGAAACATTGCCGCGCGCGGCCCTGCGGGCAACGCACCAGGCTGACCGGGCGGTGTCCCGCCCACGGCAGCATCACGCCCGCGACCTGCGCGTAATAGTCGGCGAGGTCGCCCTTGGTCACCTTGCTCTCGGGGAAGATCACGCGGTCGCGGCTCGACACCTTGATCGCGCTTTTCGCTGCGGTCGGGGCGGGGGCAGGGGCCGGCCGCTCGGCGACCACCTCCGCCGCGGGCTTGTCGCCGCGCAGGCCGATGAAGCTGGAATGGCGGAGCACGCCGTCGGGGGTCGTCTCGGCGAAGGCGACCTCCGCGACCAGCGTCGGCTTCACCCACTGCGCCCCCTTTACCGCCGCGCGCGGGGCGTCGACGGTGGCGGTCTTGCGCGCCAGCCTGTCGAGCTGCGTGCGCAGGTTGTCCATCGTGGCGGCGTCGAACCCGGTGCCGACCTTGCCTGCGTAGCGCAACGCGTCACCCTCATGGACACCCAGCAGCAGCGAGCGGAAGCCGCGCGACTTGGTCGAGGGTAGCCAGCCGACGATCACGAATTCCTGTCGCCTGATGCACTTGGCCTTCAGCCATGCCGAGGTGCGACGCCCGCGATAGGGGGCGTCGGCGCGCTTCGAGACGACGCCTTCATAACCTTCGCGGCACATCGTCTCGAACAGTTGTTCGCCCGCGCCGACGACATGCTCGGCGAACCGCAGCCGTTCCTCGCCCGCGCCGACCAGCGCGCGCAGCCGCTCCTTGCGCGTGACGTTGGGGAGCGCACGCAAATCGGCGCCATCGCATTCCAGCAGGTCGAACGCGAACAGCGTCATCGCTCCACCCGCGCCAATCGCGTCCTTGAGCGTCGAGAAGTCGGGACGCCCGTCCTTGAACGCGACCACTTCTCCGTCGATCAGCGCGCTATCGACGGATAGCGCGGCAGCGGCTTCGGCGATGCCGGGGAACTTGTCGGTCCAGTCCAGCCCGCTGCGGGTGTAGACCTTTGCGGCGCCACCGCCGATCGCCACCAGCGCGCGATAACCGTCGTATTTCACCTCGTGGATCCACTCCGCGCCGGCGGGCACGTGATCGACCAGGGTGCAGAGCTGCGGAGCTTCGAAGGCTGGCGGTAGGGCGGCTGCGCCGGCCTTCTTCTTCGCGCTCTTGGCGGCGGGCTTGCGCGGCGCTGCCTTGGGTTTCGTCCCTTCGGCGATTTCCTGCATCGTGCGGCCGGTCGCGACGCTGGTGAGCGCGGTTTCGACCAGCGTGTCGGTCCCGCCCGCCTCGGCATCCTCGATCTTGCGGAGCAGCCAGTTTTCGCGCTTCTCCTTGCCGCGCGGACGTAGCCGGATCAGCAGCCACTCGCCCCTCATCCGCTCCCCGTCGAGGACGAAATGGAGGTGGCCCTTGTCGAGGTCGGCGGCGCTCTTGCCTTTGATCGGCGACCAGGTGCCGCGATCCCACAGCATCACCGTTCCGCCGCCGTACTCGCCCGCCGGAATTGTCCCCTCGAAGCTGGCGTAGGAGAGCGGATGATCCTCGGTGCGCACCGCCAGCCGCTTTTCGTTCGGGTCCAGGCTGGGGCCGCGCGTCACCGCCCAGCTCTTGAGGACGCCGTCCAGCTCCAGCCGGAAGTCCCAGTGCAAGCGCGTCGCATCGTGCTTCTGGACCATGAAGCTGTTGCCGTGCCCGGCCGCCAGCGTTCCCGCCGGCTCGGCGGTGCGCGAGAAATCCCGCTTGGCGTTGTAGCGCTCGAGCGGATCGCGCTCAGGCACGTTTCTTCGCCGGTGCGCGCTTGGCCGGGGCCTTCTTGGCGGCGGGCTTCTTCTCCGCCGCCGCGGCGCCCGGTTTCTCCATCGACTTCTTCAGCGCCGCCATCAGGTCGACGACGTTGGAGCCCGAACGGGCGTCGTCGCCGCCCTTGTCCTCGATGATCTTGCGCCCCTTGGCCTTGCGCTTGCGCTCGATCAGGCCCTTGAGCGCATCGACATAGCGATCGTGGAATTCGGACGGATCGAAGGCGGCGGCCTTCTTCTCGATCAGCGCCTCGGCGAGATCGAGCAGGTCCGCGTCGGGCTTGTCGTCGGGAATGTCGCGAAAATAGCCCTGCGCGCGGTGCACCTCGTCGGCGTAGCGCAGCGTCTCGAGGACCATGCCGCGTCCGCACGGCTTCAGGCTCACCACATATTCGCGCCCCCGCATGGCGAGTTGCCCGAGCCCAACCTTCTTCGTCCGCCGGAGCGCCTCGCGCAGCACGATGAACGCCTCCTCGGCGAGGTCGTCGGCCGGGACGACGAAATACGGTTTCTCGTAATAAAGGACGTCGATCTCGTGCGCGTCGACGAATTGCGTCAGCTCCAGCGTCTTCTTCGATTCGAGTTTCACCGCATCGATCTCGTCCTGTTCGAGCAGGACGTATTCGCCCTTCTCGATCTCGAAACCCTTCATGATTTCGTCGGTGTCGACCGGGCCGACGCCGGGCGCGACCTTCTCGTACTTGATGCGCTGCCCGCTGGGTTCGTGGATCTGGTGGAAAGCCACCTGCGCGCCGGACTTCGTGGCGGAATAGATCTCGACCGGGATCGACACCAGCGCCAGCCGGATCTGTCCCTGCCAATATGCGCGTGCCGCCATCGAATCAGCCCTTCATTGCGTTGCCGATTCAATCGCTGGGCCGGGCAGGGGTTCCGGGGGTTGATGTGCGTCAGGATAGCGCCCGCGAATCCTTCACGGCCTGGGCGATCGCCAGGACGTCGGCCCGCTCCCGCCGGACGTCGCGGACGGCGCCTTCCCCTACCAGCTCGTCGACACAGCCCGGCCAGTCACCGGCTTTTACGGGGCTGGCCATGCTGCACCTGTTCCGGCGATGATCGGCAGGCCGCGAGCTACGACGCTGATGACCTTTTTGCGCAAGGTAGGTAAGGACACGAATATGTCCGACGATCCCTTCACCCTGTTCGACCGCTGGTTCGCCGAGGCGCGTGACAGCGAGCCGAACGACCCGAATGCCATGGCGCTCGCCACCGCCGACGCGCGCGGTCGTCCGTCGGTGCGGATGGTGCTGCTGAAGGGGCACGGCGCCGGGGGCTTCGTGTTCTACACCAATCGCGGCAGCCGCAAGGCCGGCGATCTGGCGGCGAACGCGCAGGCGGGGCTGCTCTTCCACTGGAAGTCGCTGCGCCGTCAGGTGCGGATCGAAGGCGCTGTCACCCACGCCAGCGATGCGGAGAGCGACGCCTATTTCGCGACGCGCGGGCGCGACTCGCAGCTTGGTGCCTGGGCGTCGGAGCAATCGCAACCGCTCGACGGCCGTGCCACGTTCGAGGCGCGCTTCGAGGAAATGAAGGCGCGCTTCGACGGGCAGGATGTGCCGCGCCCGCCCAATTGGGGCGGCTATCGTGTCACGCCCGACATGTTCGAATTCTGGCACGACCGCGCCCATCGCCTGCACGAGCGCCGCGTGTTCACGCGAGCCGGCGGCGGGTGGAGCGAAGGATTGCTGTTCCCATGACCCGCGACGAACGTCGCCGTGTCGTCCCGTTGGCGATGCGCGCCGCGCTCGCCAGCGTGGCGATGGCGTGCACGCTGCTGATCGTGAAGGGCTATGCCGCGTGGCATACCGGATCGGTCGCGATGCTGGGCAGCCTTGCGGACACCGGGCTCGACCTGCTCGCCAGCCTCGTGACCCTGTACGGCGTGAAGCTGGCCGCCGAGCCCGCCGACCACGATCACCGCTTCGGCCATGGCAAGGCGGAGGCGCTGGCGGCGTTGTTCCAGGTCGTGCTGATCACCGCGTCCGCGATCGGGATCGCTGTCCAGGCGATCCGGCGCTTCTCCGATCCGGTCGCCAACGAGGATGCCGGTCTGGGGATCGGCGTGTCGATCGCAGCGATGGTCGCGACGTTTGCGCTGCTCGCCTATCAACGCAGCATCATCCGCAAGACCGGATCGGTCGCGATCATGGCCGACAACGTCCATTATCAATCGGACATGCTGCTGAACGTGGCGGTGATCGCGGCGCTGGTGCTGGATCAATATGTCGGCATCTCCGGCGCGGATCCGGTGTTCGGCATCGCGATCGCGGCATGGCTGGCCTGGGGGGCGTTCCAGGCGTCCAGCCAGGCGATCGACATGCTGATGGACAAGGAATGGCCCGAGGCGCAGCGCGCCGCCTTCGTGGAGGTCGCCGCGCGCCAGCCCGGCATCCGCGGCATCCACGATTTCCGCACGCGTCGCGCCGGCAGCCACGATTTTGCGCAATTCCACATGGAGGTCGATCCGGACCTGTCGGTACGGTCGGCGCACGACATCGTCGAGCGGGTCGAGCGCGCATTGCGCGACACCTTCCCGCGCGTCGAGACGCTGATCCACCTCGACCCCGAGGGACATATCGATACCGACAACCCGCTGGTCGAGGCCGATGTGACACCGCACTGGTTCTCCAAGCGGCTGTAGGAGCCTGTCCGCAATGCGCATTCCGTTCACCCAGGTCGACGCCTTCACCGACCGCCCGTTCGGTGGCAATCCGGCCGCGGTGATGCCGCTGGCCGTGTGGCCCGACGATGCCGTGCTGCTGGCGATCGCGCAGGAGAACAATCTGTCCGAAACTGCCTTCCTTGTGCCGGATGCCAGCGGCGCGGCCGATTATGAATTGCGCTGGTTCACGCCGGCGGACGAGATTGCGCTATGCGGCCATGCGACGCTCGCCAGCGGGCATGTGGTGCTGTCGTCCGATCCGGACCGCGCGCGGGTGCGGTTCCGCACGCGGCAATCGGGCGTACTGGAGGTTGCGCGCGACGGCGCCGGGTATGAACTGGCCTTGCCGGCGCTCGTGCCGACCCCCCGCGACCTGCCCGGCATCGTCGCGGCACTGGGCGTCACTTCAGTCGCGACGCTGTGGCACGATGGCGGCTATGCGGTGGCGGTGTTGAAGGACGAAGCGGCGGTGCGCGCCTGCGCGCCAGACCTGCGCGCGCTGGAGCAAGAGGGGCGGTTGCTGGTGATCATCACCGCGCCGGGCGACACGACCGACATCGTCAGCCGCGCGTTCACCCCGGCGTTCGCGATTCCGGAGGATCCCGTGACCGGCAGCGCGCACGCAGTGGTCGTGCCTTATTGGGCGCAGCGGCTTGGACGTGACGCCTTCTCCGCCTGGCAGGCCAGCGCGCGCGGCGGCCGGCTCGGCTGCCGGCTGGCGGGCGACCGCGTCGTGCTGCGCGGTGAATGCGTCACCACGATCGAGGGCACGTTCCTGCTGCCCTGAAGCTCAGATCAGGCCTTTGGCGCGCAGGCTGACCTGTCCGTTCAGCCCGACGATCAGATGGTCGTGGACCGCGATGTTGAGCGGCTTGCCCGCCGCGGCGATCGTGCGCGTGATGTCGATGTCGGCGCGGCTCGGGGACGGGTCGCCCGACGGATGGTTGTGGACCAGAATCAGCGCGGCGGAGCCGACCTCCAGCGCGCGCTTGATCACTTCGCGCACATGCACCGCCGCTTCGTCGATCGTCCCGCGCGCCATTACTTCGTCGCGGATCAGCATGTTGCGCGTATTCAGGTGCAGCACGCGGAACCGTTCGACCATGTCATGCGCCATGTCGGCATGAAGGTAATCCGCCAGCGCCTGCCAGTTCGACAAGACCGGGGCCTCGCGGGTGCGGGCGCGGACCAGCCGGATCGCCGCGGCATGCGCGATGCGGATCGCCGCGGCGCTGGTCTCCCCCATGCCCGGCACGCGCGCCAGTGCGGACGGATCGGCGCCGAGCAGCGCCGGCAGCCCGCCGAACTCGCGCAGCAGCGCCTTGGCGAGCGGCTTGGTATCTTGCCGCGGGATCGCGAGCGCGAGCAGATACTCGACCAACTCGTGATCGAGCAGTCCGTCCGGATCGGCGAGCAGTCGTGCGCGCAACCGGGCACGGTGTCCCCTGGCATCCAGCGTGCGCATCTCGTCGTCTTCGGCCATGTGTCGGGGGTAGGTGGCTTCGCGGCGACGTGCAATTGCGCCCGCCACGTCGACTGCCGTATGACCCCGCCGGCATGAACCGCCCGGCGCAGCAACGGACCTATCCAGCGTGAGCGGCGCGCGCCGGCGGATCGCCGTGGCCGTCTCCGTGCTGGCGTTGGCCGGCGGAGGCGGGCTTTGGCTGTCGCGCGTGCCGATCGCGACCCACGTCATCGACCGCGAACTGGCGCGTAACGGCGTGGCGGCGCGCTACCATATCTCGAACCTCGGGTTGGGCCGGCAACGGCTCACCGACGTGGTGATCGGCGACCCTGCACACCCCGATCTGGTCGCCGACTGCGTGGAGACGCACACCGATGTCGGGCTGTCCGGCGCCAGGCTGATCGCGGTGCGTGCCGGGCACGTGCGGATCGCCGCGCGCTTGCGGGACGGGCGGGTATCGCTCGGCGCGCTGGACCGCTTGCTGCCGCGGTCGTCGGGCGGACCGTTCGCCTTGCCGGCGCTGGACCTCGACGTCGCCGATGCGCGGATCGCGCTGGCCACGCCGTATGGTCCGGCAGTCCTGCGGGTGAGTGGGCGCGGACGGCTCGACGACGGGTTCCGCGGCCGGCTCGCTGCGCAGGCGCCCGCGCTCGACCTGCCCGGGTGCCGGATCGACCGGCTCGCTGCCGATGTCGCGCTCCGTATCACCGCCACCGCACCGCGCGTTGCCGGACCGGTGAGGGCGGCGGCGCTGGCATGTGGGCAGGCGCAGGCGCGCACCGTGGCGACCGACGTCGACCTCGGATTGTCCCCGGCGCTCGACCGCTGGTTCGGGCGCGCGCACGTCGCGGCGGCGCAGGTGACCGCGGCGGGCACGCGGCTGGAGCGGCTGGGCGGGACGATCCGGTTCCGCGGCGATGCCGATCGTACCAGCGGGACCGCAATGCTGACGCTGGCGGGCGCGCAGGCCGATGTCGGGCATGCCGGTGCGACGGAACTGGCGGGACAATGGCGGGTGGCGAGCGGGCACGCGACGTTCGCCGGGCGATTGCAGGCGGCGCAGGTCGCCCTCGCGGCGCCGGTGCGAGGACGGATCGCTGCGCTCGGCGATGTGGCGGTGGGTTCGCCGGTCGGGCCGCTGCTCGCCGGCGCTGCGCGGGATGTCGCGCGCGCCGCAAGCGCGATGCGCGTCACGGCCGAGCTGGCGGTGGCGACCGGCGATCCGACGTTGCTGACGATCGAGCGCGGGACGATCGCGACCGCCAGCGGCGCCCGCGCGACGCTCGATGACGGTGCGATCACGATCGGGCATCCGGCCGGCGTACAGGTCGCGGGCCGCATGACGCTCGGCGGTGGCGGGTTGCCGGCGGCCGTCGTCCGACTGTCGCAACCGGCGCCGGGCGCGCCGATCGATGGCGAGGCGGTGATGCGGCGGTACGCGCGCGACGGTGCGGCGCTTGCGCTGACGCCGGTCGACTTCACGACCGGGGGCGGCGGCGCGACGCGGATCGCGACGACCGCGACGCTGAGCGGACCGTTCAGCGGCGGGCGTGTCGACGAGGTGCGCGTGCCTCTCGTGGCGTTATGGGACCGGCGCGGGCGGTTGAGCGTCAATCGCGACTGCACGCCCGTGACGTTCGACCGCCTGGCAGTATCGAGCCTGACACTGGCGCGCGGCGCGATGCGGCTGTGCCCGACCGCGGGGTCGTTGGTCGAGGTGGCGGGCGGTACGGTGCGCGGCGGCGCGCGGTTCGGTGAAACGGCGCTCACGGGCACGCTCGGTGGATCGCCGCTGCGGATTGCGGCCGGTGGCGGGACGCTGGCGCTCGGCGGGCGCAGCTTCGTGCTGAACGAGGTCGCGACGCGGATCGGTGCGCCGGGACGCGAGACGCGGATCGACGCCGCGCGGTTGAGCGGCCGGGTGTCCGGCGCCGGCGCCGCCGGCACGTTCGCGGGGATGGGCGGGCAGATCGGCACCGTGCCGCTGGTGATGAGTGCGGGTGAGGGCGACTGGCGATTCGCGAGCGGTCGGCTGGCGCTGGACGGCGCTTTGCAGGTCGCCGACACCGCCGCGACGCCGCGCTTCCAGCCGATGGCGGCGCGCGACGTGTCGCTGACGCTTGAGGGGGGCACGATCCGCACGACCGGGCGATTGTTCGAGCCGACCAGGAACATCGCGGTCGCCGGGTTGGCGATCGAGCATCGCCTGGCGAGCGGCGCGGGCACGGCGCGGCTGGACGTGCCGGGGATCACCTTCACCGACGCGTTCCAGCCCGAATTGCTCACGCGGCTGACCTTCGGCGTCATCGCCGACGTGAAAGGGACGATACGCGGGGCCGGCGACATCCGCTGGGATGCGCAGGGCGTGTCGAGCACCGGCACCTTCGCGACCGATCGGATGGACCTCGCCGCGGCGTTCGGCCCGGTGGAGGGGCTGGCGGGCACGATCCGCTTCACCGACCTGCTCGGGCTGACAAGCGCGCCGTCGCAGGTGGCGACGGTCGCCTCGATCAATCCGGGTATCCCGGTCACCGACGGGCGGATCGTCTATCGGCTCCTGCCGGAGCTGCGTGTGCAGGTGGAGACGGGCCGCTGGCCGCTGGCCGGGGGCACGCTGACGCTCGACCCGACGATCCTCGATTTCGATTCGGACGCGGCGCGGCGGCTGACGTTCCAGGTCGACGGAATGGATGCGGGGCAGTTCCTCCAGCGTTTCGACTTCAAGAACCTGAACGCCACCGGCACCTTCGACGGCGTGCTGCCGATGATCTTCGACGCCAGCGGCGGTCGGATCGCGGGCGGACGGCTGGTCGCGCGGCCCGGCGGCGGGTCGATCGCGTATCTGGGCGAGCTGACCGAGCGTGACCTCGGCGTCTGGGGCAATCTCGCCTTCCAGTCGCTGCGCTCGCTCACCTACCGCAGCCTCGACGTGCAGATGGACGGGCCGCTGGCGGGCGAGATGGTGACCGGGGTGCGCTTCACGGGCATCAAGCAGGGCGCCGGCGCGAAAAGCAATTTCCTGCTGCGGCGCCTGACGCGCCTGCCGATCCAGTTCAACATCACGATCCGCGCGCCGTTTCGCGGGCTGATCGATTCGGCGGCGAGCTTCTACGACCCGCAGCGGCTGGTGAAGCGCAACCTGCAGGCGTTAATCGACGAGCAGAACCGGAAGACGGGCGTTCAGCCCCCCGCAAGCGAGAAGGTGCCATGACCGCAACAGGATTGACGAACGCGATGCGCCTCACGACCTTGGCCCCGATGGCGATGTTGATGCTGGCCGGCAGCGTGGGGGGATGCGTGAACATCTCCGCCCCCGACAAGCCGATCCAGATCAACCTCAACATCAACGTAACGCAGGAAGTGGTTTATCGCCTCGACAATGATGCGAAGTCGCTGATCCAGCAGAACCCGGGGATTTTCTAAGCCATGCGTACGAAGAGCCTTGTCCTGATCGCCGCGCTGGCCGCGGCGGCGATGCCCGGCGCTGCACTGGCGCAACGCGACCCCGCCTATGCCGCGGCGCGCGCCGGCGGCGAGGTCGGCGAACAGCCCGACGGCTATCTGGGTGTGGTCGGCGCCGGATCGGCGTCGCTGCGCGCACTGGTCAGCAACATCAACATCCAGCGCAAGGCGGCGTATACGCAGAAGGCGCAGGCCTCGGGCGCGACCGTGGAGCAGCTCGCCTTCACCAGCGGGTGCAACCTGATCGCGCAGACCAGGCCCGGCGAGAAGTACCGCACGCCCGACGGCGGCTGGGAAACGCGCGGCGCGGGTGCGCCGACCCGCGACCCGCGCTGCGTTTAGATCCCTGACGGCCCCCGCCGCGGGGGCAAGCCGTGGTGCGCCACCGCCTGCTACCCCGGTCACGCCGGGATAACGGGCGGGGCGATGTTCATGCGATGTTGACACCCCCCGACCCCCCGTCTAACCGGACCGTGCCTTGGCGGGGCTGCTCGCCGCTTGCGCGCATCCGTGTCCCCGGCGAGAAAAAACCAGGGTGGGGGTGGCTGCGTGGCGGAGAACGGTTCCGGACGGGATTTCCACGACGCGGAGGACCCGCGCCTGACCCAGCTCGATAAACGACTGGAACAGGCGCGCCGGGACGAAGCGGTTCGGCAGGGGACGGTACACGACGACGCGGATGCAGGGTATTCGCTCGGTAATCGTGTCCTCGCTGCCCTGATCGGAAGTCTCGTCGGATCGGCGCTGATCGGCTGGCTTTTCGACCGCTGGCTCGGCACCGCCCCCTGGGGGCTGATCGTCATGCTGTTCCTCGGGATCGGCGTGGCGTTCAGGCAGATCATTCGGTTGACGAGCAGGCGCCCGGGCGATCCGGGCGCTTGACGTATGTGAGAAGCGGGAACCCGGCAGTGGCGGCAGAAGGCGGCAAGATCGATCCGATGCACCAGTTCCTGATCGAGCCCGTGCTCGGTCGGCCCTGGATCGTGGGCGGCTATGATCTTTCCTTCACCAATTCGGCGTTGTGGATGGTCATCACGCTGGTCGTGCTGTGGCTGTTCATGCTCGGCGGCATGAAGCGGGAGCTGGTGCCCGGGCGCTGGCAGGCGGCGGTGGAGGGGTTCACCGGCTTCGTCCAGAACATGCTGGTCTCGAACGTCGGGCCGGAGGGAAAGCGCTTCGTCCCCTACGTCTTCTCGCTGTTCATGTTCATCCTGTTCGCCAACATCCTGGGTCTGATGCCGGTCGGCATCGTGCCGGGCTGGCACCCGTTCACGATCACCAGCCACCTGACCGTCACCGGCGTGCTGGCGATCATCAGCTTCTCGATCGTACTGATCGTGGGCTTCGGCAAGCACGGCTTCCACTTCTTCAGCCTGTTCGTGCCGCACGGCACGCCGCTGCCGATGATTCCGCTGATCTTCGTCGTCGAGTTGCTGAGCTTCCTCGTCCGCCCGTTCTCGCTGGGTCTGCGACTGTTCGTCGCGATGACCGCGGGGCACATCCTGCTGAAGGTGTTGGCGGCGTTCGTGATCAACGGCATCAATCTCGGGCCGGGCTATATGGCGATCGTCTCGCTGCCCAGCTTCCTGCTGATGATCGGCATCACGCTGCTGGAGCTGCTGGTGGCGGCGATCCAGGCCTATGTTTTCGCATTGCTGACCAGCGTCTATCTGAACGACGCGGTCAACCTGCACTGAGTTTTCCTTCAACCATCTGATTTTCTGACGGGAGTTATTACCATGGACGCAAACGCCGCCAAGCTGCTCGGCGCCGGGCTCGCTGCGATCGGCATGGGCATTGCCGCGCTGGGCGTGGGCAACGTCTTCGCCGCCTTCCTCGAAGGCGCGCTGCGCAACCCGGGTGCCGCCGACGGCCAGCAGGGCCGCCTGTTCATCGGCTTCGCCGGTGCGGAGCTTCTGGGCCTGCTCGCCTTCGTGACGATGATCATCCTGGTGTTCGTCGCACAGTAAGCCGCTTGCCCGGCGCCGCCGCGAAGGCGGGCCGGGCCAGTGACGACGACGACCAGCCAAGGGACCGGCATGCCGCAAATCAGTCAGATCGCCGCCACCTATGCCTCGCAGCTCTTCTGGCTGCTCATCACCTTCGGCATCCTGTACTTCGGGATCGGCAAGATGATGGTGCCCAGAGTGCAGGGCGTGATGGAGCTGCGCGAATCGCAGATCGCGCAGGATCTCGCCATCGCTGAAGCGGCGCGGGTCGAGGCCGATCGGACCGAGGCGGCGTGGAACGCCGACATGGACGCGGCGCGCGCCGCCGCGCAGGCCGAAGTCGCCACGGCGAAGGCCAGTGCCACGGCCGCCGCGGAGGCGCAGCTGCGTACGGCGGACGCCGATCTGGCGGAACGCATCGCGCATCATGACATGGCCATCGGCAACGCCAAGGCGGCGGCGATGGTCAACGTACAGACGATCGCGGCGGAAGCGGCGCAGGAGCTCGTGCAGCGCCTGTCCGGGGTCGTAATCCCATCCGATGCCGCCAACGAAGCGGTGCGCAGGCAGCTGAACCATGGCTAATCCCCCGACCATCGCGCAGGACATCGAGGCGCAGCCGCTGGAAGGCCAGGACATGGCCAACGGCAGTGGCATCCACCACGGCACCAGTGCCGGTGACGGAGAGTCGCATGTCGCCCCGACGGCGCTCGGCTTCAACGATACCGGCTGGGTCGGCATCGCTGCGCTGGTCGTGTTGATCGGCATGGTGGTGTGGAAGGTGCCGGCGGCGATCGGCGCGATGCTCGACAAGCGCATTGGCGAGATCCGTCACCAGCTCGACGAGGCCGGGGCGCTCCGCAAGGAGGCCGAGGCGCTGCGTGACGAATATGCGGCACGCGCGCGCGGTGCGGAGGCAGACGCTGCCAAGATGCGGGAGAATGCGCATCACGAAGCGGCCGAGATCGTCGCCAAGGCCAAGCACGACACCGAAGTGCTGATGGAGCGCCGCACGCGCATGGCGGAGGACAAGATCGCCGCTGCGGAGCGTAGCGCGATCGCCGAGGTACGGGCGCGCACTGCCGAGGCAGCGACTGCGGCCGCCGCGGCGCTGATCGCGGAGCGCCACGGCGCCGACGCAGACCGCGCGCTGATCGATCGCGCCATCACGGGCGTCGGCCGCCTCAACTGACCTGAACTGCTTCGACGGACGAGCGCGACGGGCGCTCGCCACCGTCCCACCGACCTCCGTTCACGGCCGTCGGCATATGCTTCCTTGCTGCCGGCCAGCAAGGAAGCTTCCGATGCGCGCCACCACGCACCTGCCGACCCTCGCGTCCCTCCTGCTCGCCTCGGTTGCGATACCCGTCGCGGCGCAGGCGCCGGGCGCCGCTACCACCAGCGAAGCCGCCCCGGCCCCCGGCGAAGGCGCCGCCGATGCACGGCTGCGCGCGCTGTTCCATGACAGCGACGAGGGCAGCCTTCGCCGCAACCCGGTGCAGGCGCTGTTCCGCGGTGACATGCGCTATGCCGACCAGCTCGGCGATTTCTTTTCCGACGCGCATATCGCCGCCGAACGCGAGGCCGCGCGCGGCGATCTGGCGGCGCTCGCGACGATCGACCGCGCGAAGCTGACCCCGGTCGACCGGATCGCCTATGACGTTTTCCGGCAGCAGACCGAGTTGAACCTGCGCGGATTCGCGCCGGATCTGGTCGCGCTGTCGATCGTGCGGCCGCTCGATCATTTCTACGGCATCCACACCTTCTACCCCGATCTGGCGTCGGGGCAGGGGGCGGCGCCGTTCAAGTCGGTGGCGGATTACGAGAACAACCTGAAGCGCAACGCGCAATATGCAGTGCAGATCGATGCGGCGATCGCTCGCTTTCGGGAGGGCATGAAGAGCGGGATCGTCCAGCCGAAGCTGGTGGTGCGCAATATGATCGGTCAGCTCGACAATCTGCTGGCGGGCGGTGCGGACCAGTCGCCGTTCTATGGGCCGGTCAAGACGTTCCCGGCCGGTATCGCCGAGGCCGAGCAGGTGCGGCTGCGCGTCGCCTACATGCGGCAGATCTCCGAAGTGCTGAACCCGGTGCAGCAGCGGCTGCGCGACTTCCTCCAGAACGACTATCTGCCGGTGGCGCGTGACAGCGTCGGGCTGTCGGCGATGTCGGGCGGCGCGAAGCTCTACGATTACCTGATCGAGTCGAACACGACCCTGCCGCTGAAGGCCGAGGCGGTCCACGCCCTGGGTCTGTCCGAGGTGGCACGCATCACCCGCGAGATGGAAGCGCAGAAGACGAAGGTCGGCTTCAAGGGCACGCTGGCGGCGTTCTTCGCCTTCCTGCGCACCGACAAGCGTTTCCAGCCGTCGTCGGCCGCGCAGCTGCGCGAGGGTTACGAGGCGATCGGGCGGCGCGTCGACGGCCGGGTACGCGAGCAATTCTCGCTGGTCCCGCGGGCGCGACTTGAAATCCGGCCCGTGCCGGCGTTCAAGGAAAAAACCGACGCCGGTGGCTCCTACCAGTCGGGCACACCGGATGGGTCGCGGCCGGGCGTGTTCTATTACAATACCTACGATCTGCCCACGCGCTACATGTGGGAGATGGAGACGTTGTACCTGCACGAGGCGGTGCCGGGACATCACTTCCAGATCAGCCTGGCCCAGGAGAACGAGGCGCTGCCGGCATTCATGCGCTTCGGCGGGAACACCGCCTATGTCGAGGGCTGGGCGCTTTATTCCGAGACGCTCTGGCCCCAGCTGGGGATGGAAACCGATCCCTATCAGCGGATGGGCGGGCTGAACGACGAGATGCTGCGCGCCATGCGGCTCGTGGTGGACACGGGCATCCACGCCAAGGGCTGGAGCCGCGACCAGTCGATCGAGTACATGCTCGCGAACTCGCCGATGTCGCGCACCGACGCGACCGCCGAGGTCGAGCGCTATATCGCGATCCCCGGGCAGGCGCTGGCGTACAAGATCGGCCAGCTGACGATCTCGCGCGTGAAGGCCGACGCGCAGAAGGCGCTGGGCGCGCGGTTCGATCCGCGCAAGTTCCATGCGCAGGTGCTGGATACCGGCGCGCTGCCGATGCCGGTGCTGGAGAAGAAGATCGCCGATTGGGTGAAGGCTGGGGGTAAGTAAGGACCGTCATCACGGAGCGGGGGCGGCGAAGGTGTGACGCCCCCGTTGCCCCCGCCGCCCGTGCTTCCTAGATCGCGGGGGATGACAGGCAGCTACGGTCCCCCCGACCGCTTCAACGAGGAACAGGCCACCTTCGCGATCCGCGGTGCCGACGCGCCCGATCTGGAGGGCGGCGTTGCGGCGATCCGTAACGTACTGAAGACGTTGCCGCTCAAGCCGGGCGTCTACCGGATGCACGATGTGAAGGGCGACGTGCTGTACGTCGGCAAGGCGCGCGCGCTGAAGAATCGCGTCGGCAATTACGTGCAGGTCGATCGGCTTTCGAAGCGGTTGCAGCGGATGGTGGCGCAGACGCGGTCGATGACGATCGTGACCACCAACAACGAGGCGGAGGCGCTGCTGCTGGAGGCGCAGCTGATCAAGCGCTACCGCCCGGCCTACAACGTGCTGCTGCGCGACGATAAGTCGTTTCCGTTCATCCTGTTGCGCGCCGATCATGCCTTCCCCCGCATTCAGAAGCATCGCGGTGCCCGGCGCGCCAAGGGCGATTACTACGGTCCGTTCGCCAGCGCGGGGAGCGTCAACAACACGCTGAACGCGCTTCAGAAACTCTTCCTGCTGCGCAGCTGCACCGACGGCTTCTTCAAGACGCGCGACCGGCCGTGCCTGCTGTACCAGATCAAGCGGTGCTCGGCGCCGTGCGTCGGCCGGATCGACACGGAGGGCTATGCCGAGCTGGTGTCGGATTCGAAGAAGTTCCTGGCCGGCAAGGCGACCGACGTTCAGGCCAAGCTTGGCGCGCAGATGGAGGCGGCCGCCGCCAACATGGATTTCGAGCTGGCCGCGATCCTGCGCGACCGGCTGAAGGCATTGACCTTCATCCAGGGATCGCAGTTCATCAACGCCGAGGGCGTCGGCGACGCGGACATCTTCGCTTTGGCGTGTCACGAGGGGCTGATCGGAATCGAGGCGTTCTTCATCCGTGGCGGGCAGAATTGGGGGCACCGCAGTTTCTTCCCTGCGCACACCGCCGACGTGCCGGAGGATGAGGTCATGACGCAGTTCATGATGCAATTCTACGAGGAGGTGCCGCCGGCGCGCACGATCCTGATCGACCGCGAGCTGCCCGATGCCGAGGTGCTGGTGCAGGCGCTGTCGGAACAGGCGGGACGCAAGGTGGAGTTGACGGTGCCGCAGCGCGGCGTGCGGCGGCGCTTGCTCGACCAGGCGACGCGCAATGCGCAGGAGGCGCTGGAGCGGCGTCTGGCGGAAAGCACGACGCAGGCGCGGCTGCACCGCGAACTGGCGGAGCTGTTCGAGCTCGGCGAGCCACCCGATCGGATCGAGGTCTACGATAACAGCCATATTCAGGGCACCAACGCGCTCGGAGCGATGGTCGTCGCGGGACCGGAGGGGTTCCGAAAGGGTCAATATCGCAAGTTCAACATCAAGCATGCGGCGACCGACGACGATTATGCGATGATGCGGGAGGTGCTTACCCGGCGCTTCTCGCGTGCGCTGGAGGAGGATCCGGATCGCGACGGCGCGACCTGGCCGGACCTCGTCTTGCTCGATGGCGGACGCGGGCAACTAAACGCCGCGAAGGCGGTGCTGGAGGATCTCGGGATCGAGGACGTGTGCATGGTCGGTGTCGCCAAGGGGCCGCACCACGGCCGCGAGGGTCGGGAGGTATTCCATCTGATGGACGGGCGCGAGCTGACGCTGCCGGTCAATGCGCCATTGCTGTTCTATCTTCAGCGGTTGCGGGACGAGGTGCACCGCTTCGCGATCGGCGCCCACCGCGCGAAACGCGCGAAGGCGATCGGCGCCAGCCCGCTGGACGAGGTGCCGGGGATCGGTCCGGCGCGCAAGAAGGCGCTGCTGATGCATTTCGGCACCGGCCGCGCGGTGCGCAACGCCAGTCTCGAAGACCTGCGCAAGGCACCGGGGGTAAGCGCGGCGGTGGCGCAGCAAGTGTATGATTTCTATCATGCCAAGTAAGCGACTGCGAACGTCAGGGACGTATTGGTGCACCTGATCGCAGACGCCATCCTGCTGTCGGTGCGTGCGCATGGAGAGCATGGGGCGGTGGCGCGGGCACTGACGCGCGTGGATGGGGTACAGCCCGGTTATGTGCGCGGCGGGCATGCGCGGCGGCTGCGGCCGGTGCTGCAGCCCGGCAATGCAGTGCGGGGCGAGTGGAGGGCGCGTACCGACGAGCAGCTGGCGGCGTTGACCGTCGAGCTAGTGCAAAGCCGTGCAGGCCTGCACGGCTTTGCGCTCTCCGCGGCCGCGCTCGACTGGGTGACGGCGCTCACCGCCACCACGTTGCCCGAGGCGCAACCGTATCCGCAACTCTACGATGCTTTGGGCGCGGTGCTCGACGCGGTCGAAGCCGCGCCGAGCGCACGCGGCTGGGCGGCGGCGCTGGCCCGGTATGAACTGCTGGTGCTGGCGGAACTGGGCTTCGGGCTGGACCTGTCGGCATGTATCGCCACGGGCACGACCGACGATCTGGCGTTCGTCAGCCCGAAGAGTGGCGCGGCGGTGTGCCGCGGTGCGGCGGCGGGGTATGAGGCACGGTTGTTCGCACTGCCGCCATTCCTGCGCGATGGCGGCGCCGCGACAGGGGCCGAGGTGATCGAGGCATTGGCGATCACCGGCCACTTCCTGGCACGTGACCTGCTGATCGATCGGCGGCGCGATCCGCTGGCCGCGCGCGAGCGGTTGCTGGAGCGATTGCACAGGGCGGTTGCGTGATGCGTCCGCCCGCGGCATGCGGTGCGGCCATGACCAGCAAGCACCTCATCGCAATTCTGCCCGGCGACGGGATCGGCCCCGAAGTGACCGCGGAGGCGCGGCGCGTGCTCGACGCGCTTGATCTGGGGCTGTCGTTCGAGGAGGCGCCGGTCGGCGGTGCGGGTTATCGCGCGAGCGGGCACCCGTTGCCAGACGACACGCTGGCGCTGGCCAAGCGCGCCGATGCGGTGCTGTTCGGCGCGGTCGGCGACCCGGCGTTCGACTCGCTTGAGCGCCCCTTGCGCCCCGAACAAGCGATCCTGGGGTTGCGCAAGCATTTGCAGACGTTCGCCAACCTGCGCCCCGCCAAGATGTTCGCGGGGCTGGAGGATGCCTCGACGCTGAAGCCGGAGGTCGCCAATGCGATCGACCTGGTGATCGTCCGCGAGTTGAACGGAGACGTCTATTTCGGTGCGAAGGGGCGTCGCACCACCGAGACGGGGCTGCGCGAGGGGCATGACCTGATGCGCTATGACGAAAGCGAAGTGCGGCGCATCGCGCATGTCGGATTCCAGACCGCGACGAAGCGGCGCGGCAAGCTGTGCTCGGTCGACAAGGCAAATGTGCTGGAAACCTCGCAATTGTGGCGCGATGTCGTGATCGAGGTCGCGGCAGATTACCCGGACGTCGCGTTGACGCACATGTACGTCGACAATGCAGCGATGCAGCTGGTGCGTAATCCCGGCGCATTCGACACGATCGTAACCGGCAACCTTTTCGGTGACATCCTCTCGGATCAGGCGAGCATGTGCGTCGGGTCGATCGGGATGCTGCCGTCGGCATCGCTGGATGCGGCCGGCAAGGGACTGTACGAGCCGATCCATGGCTCGGCACCGGATATCGCCGGTCAGGGCAAGGCAAATCCATGCGCGGCGATCCTGTCGGCAGCAATGATGCTGCGCCACTCGCTGGCGAGGGCGGAGGCGGCGGACCGGATCGAGGCGGCGGTGTCGGCGGCGCTCGCGACGGGCGTGCGGACGCCCGACCTTGGCGGGTCGGCCTCGACGCGCGCGATGGGCGAGGCGGTGCTGGCGGCGCTTTGACGCCGCCAGCGGTCAGACCCAGCTGGCGAACCACGTCCAGCGGCGGAAGGCGGCGGGGTTGGCGAGCGGCTCGGCGCTGATCACCGGCAGGAAGTAGAGCCACAGCGCGAAGACCAGCAGCAGATAGAGCTCGATCCAGCGGCCGAGTGCGGCGCGGTGATGATCGATTGCAACCGCGAGCGCTACGCACAGCAGCACGCTGGACGGGTAGTAGTAATAATAGAAGCCGAGCGACTTCGGGATAATCGCGAAGATCGCGACCGAGAAGGTCCATAGCGCCGCCGGGGCGAGCAGGCGCGCCACGCCGCTCTTCACCCACGCGGCATATCCCGCAGCCACCGCGACCAACCCGCCCCACATCACCGCCGGATTGCCGAGCAGCAGGATGCCGCGCTGCGCGCCGTCGACCGGCTCGTAAAGGTACCAGATCGGGCGGATCATCAGCGGCCATGTCCACCAGTTGGACTGATAGGTGTGCGCGGGCAGCTTTTGCGTCTGCCGCAGGTACATATCCCACTGGAAATGGGGGAGGGCGGTCAAAGTCAGTGCGTCGTTGACGTAAAAGAAGGCGGGCGCGAAGGTGAGGAAGTAGCTGGCGACCGACAGTCCGCCAAGCAGCGCGAGCGCCGGGAAGGTGCCCAGCCCCGGCCAGCGCGCGGGACGTTCGCGGCGCATCACCAGGAACGTCACCGCCGCGGCGGCAACGTAAGGCGCGGCGGCCCATTTACAGGCGGTGGCCAACCCCAGCAACACGCTGCCCGCGCTCCATTTCACGATGCTGCCGGCACGGCATGCTCCGGCGAGCAGGACGATGCCCCATAGCAGGAAAGCAACCATGAAGGTGTCCAGCATCGCGATCCGCGCCTGGATGTAGATCGTGAAGCCGAGCAGTGCGAAGGTGGTGGCGAGCAAGGCCGCCCGTGTGCGCCCGGTCAGCAGATGCGTGAACGCGAAGACCCCAGCTATGGTGGCACTGCCCGCCAGCGTGGACGCGATGCGCCAGCCGAACGGCCCGTCGCCGAACAGCTTCATCCCGAGCGCGATCAGTTCCTTGGCGAGCAATGGATGCTCGATGTTGGTCGGCCCCGACAGCGTGAGGAGCGCGCGTGCGGCGGGGAGATAATGGACTTCGTCGAAAACCGGCTTGGTGGGTACGGACAGGTGAAAGAGGAAGATCAACTCTGCGGCGAGCGCGATCAGCAGCGCCAGCACGTGCGGCGACCGGCTCCTTTGTCCGACATGCACGATCCACGTTCCCCAGCCGTCGACGCCACCCCGCGCCGGGAGCACCGTGGCGCGCCCTGCCCACGCCGACAAGGCGGTTTGTCGGTGCTGCCCCCTTGTTCTGCCGGACCGGTAGGGGCAAAGCGGGCGCATGAAGCGGCATAGCGGACAGGATCGGTCGATCACGCAAGCCTGGCGTCCGGCGACTCTCGCGGTTCGCGGCGGCACGGCGCGATCAGAATATGGCGAGACGTCGGAGGCGATCTTCCTCACCTCGGGCTACGCCTACGATTGTGCGGAGGACGCGGCGGCACGCTTCGCGGGCGAGCAGCAGGGGATGACCTACTCGCGGCTACAGAACCCGACCGTCGAGATGCTGGAAAAGCGGATCGCGTTGCTGGAGGGCGCCGAGGCGTGCCGTACGATGGCGACCGGGATGGCGGCGATGACGGCGGTGCTGCTGTGCCAGTTGCAACAGGGCGACCATGTCGTGGCCGGGCGCGCAGCGTTCGGTTCGTGCCGCTGGCTGGTCGATACGCTGCTGCCCAAGTTCGGGATCAGCACCACCACCGTCGATGCGCGCGACCCGCAGGCATTCCAGGACGCGGTGAAGCCCAACACCAAGGTCTTCTTCTTCGAGACGCCTGCCAATCCGACGATGGACATCGTGGACTTGCGCGCCGTGTGCGGGATCGCGCGCGAGCGCGGGATCGTGAGCGTGGTCGACAACGCCTTCGCGACGCCGGCGCTGCAGCGACCGATGGAGTTCGGCGCCGACGTGACCGCTTATTCCGCGACCAAGATGATGGACGGCCAGGGCCGCGTGCTGGCGGGTGCGGTGTGCGGGACCGAGGATTTCATCACCAACACGCTGCTGCCGTTCACGCGCAACACCGGGCCGACGCTGTCGGCGTTCAACGCGTGGGTGGTGCTCAAGGGGCTGGAGACGCTTGACCTGCGCATCCGCCGGCAATCGGAGAATGCGATCGAGGTCGGGCGTTTCCTGGAAGGTCGCGTGCCGCGAGTCCTGCACCCGGGCTTGCCGAGCCATCCGCAGCACGAGCTGGCGATGAGCCAGATGAGCGCGGCGGGCGGGATCTTCGCATTCGAGGTGGCGGACCGTGCACAGGCGCACGCGCTGCTCAACGGGCTGGAGCTGATCGACATCTCTAACAACATCGGCGACTCGCGCTCCCTGATGACCCACCCGGCGTCGACCACCCATTACGGTGTGTCGGCGGACGCGCGTGCCGAGATGGGGGTGACGGAGGGACTGTTGCGGCTGAACGTCGGACTGGAAGACCCGCGCGACGTGATCGACGACCTCGATCGCGCATTGGGACGAGCCGGACTGTGAGCGGGTCGCCCGGCATCGGGGCGCTGTTCCCGGACGCCGCGACCACCGAGGCGGTGACGGTGCGCGTGTCGGTCAGCTATCTCGCCGAACAGTCGGAGCCGGCGCGAGGCCGGTGGTTCTGGGCCTATCATATCCGCATCGAAAACCACGGCGCAGGGCCGGTGCAATTGCTGACCCGGCACTGGATCATCACCGACGGTGCGGGTGCGCGCCACACGGTCGAGGGCGAGGGCGTGGTCGGCGAGCAGCCGGTGATCCAGCCGGGTGCGAGCTACGACTATGTTTCGGGCTGTCCGCTTGCGACGCCGAGCGGTGCGATGCAGGGCAGTTACCGGATGGTGGCGGCCGACGGGCGCGTGTTCGATGCGGCGATCCCGCGCTTCGCGCTGCTGGCGCCGGCCGAGGCGGAGTGACCCGGTGAAGCGTACGCACCTGCCGCTGAATGGTCTGCGCGTGCTCGATGCCGCCGCACGCCATCTGTCGTTCACGCGCGCCGCCGATGAGCTGGCGGTGACCCCGGCGGCAGTCGGGCAGCAGATTCGGGCGCTGGAAGATACGCTGGGCGTGGTGCTGTTCCGGCGCACGACCAAGGGACTGGAGCTGACGCCAGAGGGCGAGGCGGGGTTGGCGCCGTTGCGGCAGGCGTTCCTCGAGTTCGAGGAAGCGGTGCGTGCGATGCAGGCCGGGCAATCCTCCAAGTCGTTGACGATCGCTGCCCCTCGCGACGTGACCGAAAAGTGGTTGTTGCCGCGGCTGGCCGAGATCGCGGCGCTGGACCCGGATCTGCGCTTCGCACTGGTCGCGGCGGACGAGGGCATGGATTTCACCGAGGCGAACCTGGACCTTGCGATCCGCTGGGGCGAGGGGCCCGGTGCGCACGAGGGCGAGGCGATCGAGAGCGATGGTCTGGTGACGGTCGCGCGCGCGGGCGGCGGACCGGCGACGGCGATCCAGTGGCCGGGCGCTCCGGACACGGATGGTGCCGCGCTGGTGCGGGTCGGCGATGCGGGACTGGCGATCGACGCCGCCGCAGCGGGGCTGGGGCGCGCGACGGTGCCGGAGATGCTCGCCGCGCGCGATATTGCTGCCGGACGCGTGGTGGTGGTCGGCGACGCCCAGCCGTCGCGGATCGGTTACTGGCTGGTCGCGCCGACACCGCAGTGGCGGCAGCGGAAGGTGCAGGCGCTGGTCGAGGCGCTGGGCCGCTAGGTAGCCCGACGTTGGGTCAAGTCCGAGCACGGCGTCGTTCGCTGGGTGGGCAAGTGTCTTTCGGCGGAGGCAGCGACGGCTCGTCCGGCGGGAGCATGTCGCTTTCTTCCGGTGCGTTTCCAATCGCGTGCGCGCGCCTGCCGCCGCTATGCGCGCAGCGATCGCGGTGCGCCGCGGCGGAGCGGAAGGATCGCGAGGCCTCCTGCGAGCGTCAGGGCGGCGAGAACGAGCAGCAATGCGGTAAAGTCGTGCGGGGTCGCCAGTGTCCAGGTGAGCAACGGCCCGAGTAGCGCCGGGAGCGTGTTGGCGAGGTTGATGAGTCCGAGGTCGCGGCCACGGTGCCGCGGATCGGGGAGCAGGCGGACCGCCAAAGCGGCGTGGAGCGCGAGGAACACCGCCGCCGCGATCGAGTAAAGGACGAAGCCGATCGCGCCCGCCGCGGGGTGCGCGCCGATCGCCATCGTGAGCAGACCGGCGGCCGCGAGCGCGGCTGCGCCGAACAGGAACGGCGTGCGATGTGCGGCGCGGTCCGAAAGGCGTCCGGCAAGGACTGCGACCGGAAGCGGGAGAATGTAGCTGATCGTCAGCAACGTGCCGACCCGCGCGGCCAGCAGCGCGGGGGCGACCGGACCGGAGATGCTCTGGAAGTAATAGAGGAGGTAGAGCGACAGCGCACTGCCGGCGACCTGCACCAGCAGCCGCGCGATGCTGGCCACGAACAGCTCGCGTGGGGCGCTGGCGGGGCGGGGAGTCGCGTCGGGCGCGACAGGAGCGCCGCGGACCAGCAGCAGCGGCACGAGCGTGGCCGCGGCAAGCGTGCCGAGCAGCGCGAGCTGTGCTGGCTCGCCCCATCCGGGGGCGGCGACGAGCAGCGCCGAGACCGCACCGGCCGCGGGTGGGCCGAGCGCCAGCAGCCCGCTGGCCAAACCACGCTGGTCGTCCGGGATTTCGTCGGCCATGATCGCCATCATCGGCGCGAGTATCGCGTTGACGGCAAGCTGGAACAACAGCACCGCCGCGATCAGCGTCACTGGGCGGTCGGCGAGCGCGATGGTGGCGAAGGTTGCGCCCAGCAGGGCCGCACCGCCTGCCATCCACCGGCGCCGTCCGCCGCCGCGCGCCAGCGAGCGGTCGCTCAGCCAGCCGAACAAGATATTGCCGGCGCTGGCGATTATCGCGCCGCCGACGATTGCGACGGTCAGCCAGCCGATCCGCGCCTCTCCGGCGAGGCGCGCGACCTTGAGCGGCAGCAGCAGCGATAGCAGCGGCAGATAACCGATCACCGCGCCGGCATGGGCGAGCGAAAAGGCGGCGAGCAGCCGGTGCGAGGCGGGGGGGCGGGAGCGGATCATGTGAGGGGCGCAGGATAGCGCGCCGGGCCTCGGGTGCCAGTGCGTTGGATTCGTGAAGGGTTCGTTCGGCAGCCTTTGGACGATGAGCAGAAAACGGCAGGTGAGCCGATCGTCGTCGGCGCGTGTGTAGCCAAGCGATGCGGGATGTCGTGGTTCGGCGCTGTATGGCTCCGCCAAGTTTGCGATGATGACGGCGTAGTGGCCCCCGCGCGCGCCGATGTAAGCAATGATCGCTTCCGCCCGGTCGCGGCGCCGGGCGGAGCGGAAAGCGCAAGCTCGCCCGCCTAGTCTAGGTGACGGCGTCGCGGCGGCCCATGATCCGCACCACTTCGGGCAGCATCGCGATCGGCAGCGGCTCGGCGAAGAGGAAGCCCTGCACATGCTCGCAGCCCATGCGCAGCAACCCCTCCAGCTGCTCGCTGGTCTGCACCCCCTCCGCGACGCAATCGAGCGAGAGCGCACGGCACAGTCCAAGCATCGCCTCCACTACCGACGAGCCACGCTTCTCGCGCAGGCCCTCGATGAAGCTGCGGTCGATCTTGACCTTGTCGAGCGGGAGCTGGTGGAGGTTGCTGAGGCTGGAATGACCGGTGCCGAAATCATCGAGCGCCACCTTCATGCCGAGCCCGCGCAGCCGTTGCAGCATCCGCGCCGCGACCGCGGGTTCGCGCATCACCGCCGTCTCGGTGACCTCGACCCAGATCCGCGACGGCGCGATGCCCGAGGCGAGCAGTTCGTGTTCGATCGCCGCCAGTGTCGCGGGCGAATGCAGGTCGCATGCCGAGATGTTGAAGGACAGTGCGACGGCATCGGGCAGCGTGCGCGCCGCGGCCAGCCCCTTGCGGAACACCGCGAGCGTGATGGCGTGGATCAACGTGGATCGTTCGGCGACGGTGATGAAGTCGGCGGGTGCGATCTCGCCGACCAGCGGGCTGTGCCAGCGCGCCAGCAGCTCGATCGCCTCGACGCGGCCGGTACGCGCCCCGACGATCGGCTGGCCGTACAACTGGAGTTCGTCGTCGAACACGCTCGCCTGCAACGCCGCCTCGATCGCGCGGTCGCGCCGGATCGCGCTTTCCAGGTCATGCGTGAAGAGGCACAGCCCGCCGCCCTGCACGCGCTTGGCATGGTAGAGCGCATAATCGGCACGGTCGAACAGGTCGGTGGCGAGCACGCCCGACCCGGGGAACAGCGCGACCCCGAGCGAGCCGCCGACCGCGATGGTCAGCTCGCCGATCGCGAACGGCTCCTCCAGCGCCTGGCAGATGCGCGCCCCGATCGCCCCCGCGATCAACGCCTCGCCCGGCACCAGCAGCCCGAACTCGTCGCCGCCCAGCCGGTAGAAGGTGGCGCCGCCGTGCAGCAATCCGGCGATGCGTTCGGCCAGCCGGACCAGCAGAATGTCGCCGACGTGATGGCCGAAGGTGTCGTTGACGGGTTTGAACCGGTCGAGATCGAGCAGCCCGACCGCGAACGGCCCCGCAGTGCCGCTGCGCACCAGTTCATCGAGATCGTCCTGGAAACGGCGGCGATTGGGCAGCCCGGTCAGGCTGTCGGTGCGCGCCAGCCGCTCGTTCTCGGCGTTCAGGCGGATCAGCTCGCCATGCTGGCGGTTGAGTCGCGCCTGCGAAGCGACCTGTTGGCGAAAATGATCGAAGCCGTTGAACAGCACGCGCAGCAGCACGACCAGTACCAGCGCGACATTCACCGCGATCACGGTGTACATCACGTCCTGCCGCAGCAGGCACGCGCCGATGAACGACGGAATCACGATCAGCCCGACCAGCAGCGCGACCTGCGGCACCGTCGCGAGGCAGAAGATGCACCCGATCGTCGTGGTCGTGAGATAGATCATGACGTGCGCCTGATCTACCGCCCCGCCATAGCGAAACAGCGCGAGCGCCCACGCGACATACGCACAGGCGATCACCGCGCCGAGCAGCGTGACGAGCCGGAGCTGGCGCTGTGCGCGCGCCGGGTTCGGCGGATCAGGGTGGCGTGCGTGCCGCCACCAGTGAAGCAGGCGCATCGCGCTGAGGAACAGCAGGGCCGCCGGAATGCCCGTGCTGAGATAGACAGGCATGTTGTGGCGGTGGGTAAGCGCGATCGCCAGCGAGTTGACGATCAGCAACGCGTAGAGGAACGGCAATTGGCGACGGAGACCGGCGACCTGCGCCACCGCCAGCCGGGAATCGTTTCCCATGCCGACGTACCAGCGGTACAATCGCCATCCCCATCCCGTTCGCACGAAACCCCCGTTTATCGGTGCCAATACGGGTGTTTAGGCGGAAACTGTTAGCGAGCCACTAAGGCTGTTCCGGACCACGCCCGATCAACTCCATCCGTTGCGGCACCGTGCCGATATCGATGTCGTCCGCGCGGAAGCGGCGTAGCAGGACGGTGAGGATGGCGCTGCGCGCGCTATAGGCAGCACGCGGCGAGGCGACGTGCGCAAAACAGTTGAAGAAGATTCGCCCGTCGGCGATCGAGTCGACGAATACCGCCGCTTTCGGATCGTCGAGCACTGCCGGCTCGGCCGCGAACGTCTCGGCAACGATCGCGGCCACCCGGTCGGCATCGGCCTCCAGCGGAACCGAGAACTGGATCTGGATGCGGCCGAGTGGACCGGCCAGGGTCTTGTTCAGTACCGACTTGGTGATGAGCTCCGAATTGGGGACGATCAGCGTCGAGTGATCGGCCAGCGTGATCTCGGTCGAACGCACGCTGATCCGCTTCACATCGCCCTCGTCGGTGCCGACGCGGATCCAGTCGCCGATCTTGATCGGGCGCTCGGCCAGCAGGATCAGTCCGGAAACGAAGTTCGAGGTGATCGCCTGCAGACCGAAGCCGATGCCGACCGACAGCGCGGACAGCAGCAGCGCGATCCGCTCGACCCCGATCCCCAGCGAGGCGAGCGACCAGATCACCGCCAGCGCGACGCCGACGTAGCGCGCGACCAGCCCGACCGAGTTGCGCGCCGACCCGTCGAGATCGGTGGCCGGCAGGTATTTGTCCTCAAGCCAGCGGCGGAAGGCGCGAACCAGCGCCAGTCCGACGAACAGCACCGCCAGCCCGCGGATGATCGCCCCCGGCGAGACCGCGATGCCGCCGACCTGGACGCCCTGCGCCAGCAGCCCGAGCCGTGCGAGGAACGTGCCGATCCCGCCGCCTGCGCCGAACGGCACGAAGAACAGCCCGAGCGCGACGAGCGCGAGCGTGAGCCGCGAGATGCCCGAGAGCAGCACGCCGAACTGGTCGACCACCGCGCCGCGCAGCCCGAACCCACGCGACATCGCGCGGCCCAGTGCACTGTCGCGCGCGAACAGCGTGACCGCCATGTCGTCGACCGCGGCCATCAGCAGGTAGGTCACCGAGGCGAGCACCAGCCCCCATCCGATCAGCTGCATCACGAACAGTGCGAAGCCGAGGAAGCCGAGCAGGAGTGCGAACAGGGTGGCGATCGCGAGTATCCACGCCAGCAGCGCGACCGCGCCGAGCCCGGTGCGTGCCGGCGCGGCGCTCTCCTCCTCCGCGCGGTTCGCACGGAGCCGCCCGAGCGCGAGCAGCGCGCCGGCGAGCAGCGCGAGATGGAGGATGATCTCCACCACGTGCGTGGCGCTCTGCGCGGCCGGGCTGGCGCCGACGGCGGTGTTGAACGCCTCCAGCATGTAGCTGAGGAAGGCGATGGCGGCGAGCAGCCAGCCATAGGGACGCAGCTCGATCGCGACGTCATCGGCGATCGGCGCCACGCGCCAGCTCGGCTGGCTGCGCATCAGCAGCGCACCGATCACCGACGAAGCGAAACAGGCGTAGGTCGTGGCAACGGTCAGCGCGTCGCCCAGCGTGTCCCAGCCGCCCGGCAGCAACCGCGACCAGCGCAGCCCGGCGGTGAGCAGCGCGATCGCTGCGAACGGCGCGAGCGTGCCGACCAATACCCGCCACAGCGCGGCGGCGGAGCGGCGAACGCGGTGGCCCGGGGCGCCTTCGATCAGGAAGCGTTGGCCGAAGCGCAGCGCGGCGGCGCGGGCCGGGCCAGCGATCGCCAGTGCAGCGATCAGCCCGAGCAACGCCGGCCACGGCACCGCACCGGACCCGGCGCGCCCGATCGCGTCG